>JAURHS010000101.1 GCA_030833205.1 Prosthecobacter sp. | reverse complement strand
TGGTGGTTCCTCGACCAAAAGGAAGGCATGGAATGGCAGATCAACGCCCTGAGCAACCTGGGGCTGCTGAGCCGCTTCATCGGCATGCTCACCGACAGCCGCAGCTTCATGTCATTCCCACGTCACGAGTACTTCCGCCGCACCCTCTGCAACCTGTTGGGCAACGACATGGAATCCGGCCTGATTCCCAACGACCAAGCCCTGGTTGGCCAAATGGTGCGCCAGATCTGCTACGCCAACGCCAAGGCCTATCTGCGACTGCCCAAATCCTGAGCAGGCCCTCGCGGGCAAATCGCCCCAAGACTCAAGGTTCCCGCACCTCCAGCAGCACGGCCTCCATGGCAGCGGCCATGCTCTGTGCGCTGTGGCGCGACAACACAGCCTCGCGACCATGGAGAGCCATCCCCGCACGCTGCGGCTCATTGCCGAGCAACTGCTCCCACTTCAGCGCCAAGTCCAACGCGTCGTCGGGTTTGCAAAGCAAGCCACCACCCGTGGCTTCGATCAGTTCAGGAAAGGCCGCGTGACGAGGTTGCACTACCGGAACGGCCGCTGCCATCGCCTCGATGACATACAGCCCAAAAGCCTCACCGTAAGTGGCAGGCACCGAGAACAGCGAGAGATCAGTGAAAAAGGCCAGCTTGTCCTCGAAACTCAAATTGGGATGCCATTGCACCCGATCCGCAAGCCCGGCCGTCTCAAGCTTAGCACGCAACTGGGCCACATAGGAATCCTCCGCGGGTGTGACCGAGCCCCCGATTTTCAGCTGTGCAGTCGGGAAGTGCCCGCGCTGCATGAGCGCGATGTAGGCCTCGACCATGGTGGTCAGGCCCTTGCCCGGAATCCAACGAGCAAAATAACCAATCACCGGCTTTGCCGCATCGGGTCTGGCCATGCCGAAGGCGGACAAGTCCAGGCCATTGGATACCAAGCGCACTGCCCCAGAGGGCAATTCGAGGCGCTGCTGCATCTGCGCGGCGTACCAACCACTGGCAGCCACCAGAGCCGAAGCCTGTGCTGCCTGCTGACGCATGGCCTGCCAACACTGATCACGCCAAGGCTGAGGCAGCCCATCCACAAAGGCATCCTCGCCTTGCAGCGACACGACCACTGGCAACTTCATCTCATGACGCAGAGTTGAGCACAGCCCAAGCAGCAGACCGTTGGAAAGCGAGACCACATCGGGGCGGATTTCATCACGAGCCCACTGCAACATGGCCAGCCACTGCGGCCACTGCCTGCCCTCAGGCCCCATTAACGCACCCAGAGTCATGCGGCCCAAATCACGCGCAGAAGTCATGGACGCCATGCGCCCTGCCAGGCGCAGCAGTGCAGGATGATCCAGCCAGCGACGCAGGCCTGCAGGCAGTCGCGCCAGCCAGGGCAGGCGTTCCTGCAGATAAAGCTGCACCCCACCCACCATCAGCGGCGTCTGCACCTCTGCTTCGGTGTCATGTTCGGTGACCAAGGGCAGATACAGCGGCGCCATGAGCACCTCATGTCCGCGTTGGCGCAGGGCCATCATCAGCGCATGATCGCGAAGACAACTGCCACAGTGAAAACTGCCCGTGCCGGGGGTAAGGTGCAGGATGCGCATGAAGAAGCCTTGGGGAAACTGCACCCGGCACCCCAGCCTTGCAAGCAGCGGACCGAATCACCACTTCACCGCCACTCCCAGCACCCCACCAATGCCAGGCTCATTGGAGCCTGAGCCGGCGTAACGCACCTCCTGGTTGAGGGCATTTTCAAGAGCGGCAGTGATTTCGAGATTTTGGCTCAACTGAACCCCGCCGCGCAGAGTCAGCCAAGTGAAGCCTGGATTGCCCCCAGGGGGAATGCGCTGGTTGTCCAGGCGGTCACCAGAGCTGAGGCGATCGTAATCGGATTGACCAAAGGCAACCAACTCCGTCCACAGGCGCTGATTGTCGCTCTGCCAGCGGACCCCGCCGCGCCACATCAGAGGCACCACCCGTGAGGCGGGCTCGGCCGCCAACCTTCTGCTGGTTCCCTGAAACTGATCCACCCGCCCCTCACTCCAGGTCACATGACCAAACAGCGACCAGCCTGCCTCCAACTTGAGGTCGCCGGCCAATTCCACTCCGTGAATGTAACCATCACCGGAGTTGCTCTTTTCGACAATCGCATTGCTGCCATCCATCTCCCCGGTGCGGCGGCGGATGATCATGTCGCTGATGCGGGTGTAGAAATAACCCAATTGGCCACTGAGCCTTCCCTGATTGCGTTTGATCCCAGCCTCAAACTGCAGAAAACGCTCGGGAGCAAGGCCGGGTGAGGGCATCTCCTTCTCGCCTGATCTGGCAATGTCCAAACGCGACAGATCAGAGAGATTCGGCGCGCGGAAACCCTGAGCCACACCGCCATAGAGACTGTGTTCATCGCGCTCATCAAGGTCATAGACCACCCTCGCCTGCCCGCTGAAGCGGTGCCACGAATCGTTGTTGCCATCCACCCCTGAGGCCGTCGACGGATCATCAAAACGGCCCACATCGGCAGCCGCGTAGGAGAAGCGCTCGCCGAGGTGGAGATGCAAATCCTCGCTGAAGTCAATTTGATCCAACAGATACAAACCCAACAGATGATAAGAGGCATCATCGCCCACGGGCCCCTGAATCTCATCGCGCAAAAAGCGACCGGCCAGATTGTAGCGTTGGCTGGCCGAGGCCACCCAATCGCGGAAGTAATCAGCGCCATAGGTCAGCCTGCCCAACGGGCTTTGGCTGCTGGCCTGCAGATCAAAGCCCAGGGTGCTGACATGGGTCTGTGAAAAATTCCCCCGATTCTCCGAGGGCTTGCGGACGCGGGTCTCGTTCTCCATCACTCCCTGGTAGGAAACCGTCAGACTGAATTCGTCCACCATGCCCCGCAAATCCGTGGCGGCCAATTTGACATAGGAGAGACTGCGCTGTTGGTCGTAGCTGCGCTGTAAATCACTGCCCACAACCGTACCCTGAAACGGGCGCCCCTGCACGGTGGCATGGGTGCGCCAGACATCATCCTGGCGCATTTGCTGATGCACTGCCGTGAGTTTCCAGTTGGGGTCCAAGGCCACATCCAAACGCGTGTCGTAGGCCCACTCATCGTAGCCGGTGTAAGGCTGGGTGCCCACACCGGCGGCATGCACATCACCAAAACTTTTGAGGCTGGCACCCAAATGCAAACCCCAGCGACCGCCCTGCCCCAACTGCATCTCCTGCCGCCACCCATGGCTGTTCTCCGCGCTGGCACCCCGCCAGGAACTCTGCCCATGAAAGAACCAGCCCTCTGCCTCGCGATCAAAGCCACTGTCCTTGGTGATGAGGTTGAGTGTGCCGCCGATCGAATCACTGCCGTAGAGCACCCCTCCCTGACCGACCACCAACTCCAACCGGCTCAAGGCCAGCGGGTCAACCGTGGCCCAGTATTGATTGGGGCCGTCTCGCATGATGCTGTTGTTGAGGCGCACTCCATCAATGAGAGCCAGATTGCGAAAGCCGGTGAAGCCGCGCACAAATGGCGAGCCCTGGCCGTTGGCAGTCTTTTGCACATTGACTCCGGGCACCTCACGCAGGGCCTCGGGCAGTGAGCGCACTTGCCGTTGGGTCAACTGCTCGGCGTTGAGGGTGCGAACCACCACAGGGGCCTGCAACAGCGTCTGGGCGCCACGAGAAGCGCTCACCACCATCTCTGGCAGGCCCGTCGGCACGCTGCCTGCCTTCTTCTTTTCTTCAGGGGCTTGCTCGGCACCCTGAGCCCAAGGCGCAGCGAATGAATTCCACCCCGCCAGGGCGGCGATCAACACCAAATTTCCACACTTCATGCAGTGGCTCCATGCGCGCTACAGCTGCTTCCCACAAGCCCCGAGATGCGCCGAATACACTGGCGAGCGACTTTGATCCAGCGCCCCCAAAGGCGGTCAAGCCAACCTCGCCTCAAAGGGTTTAAGATGCTCTGCAGCAGCGGATTATCGATGAACAAAAAACGGCCACCCCTCTCGGAGCCCGATGGGTTCAGGGTTGCTTGATCCGGTAGTCTGCAGGGATGATTTTTCGCAGGGCATCAAAGATGATTTCCTCAATCCCCGAGGCAAAGCGCGTAGGGCGCCCGTAATAGGTCATCGCTGAGGCGGCCTCGTATCCGCCCTCCTCCCACACCCGCTGGGAGGGGATGTAGCAGGGCACATCATTGGTGTAGGCGTTGACCCAGGTGCGCTGTGCCCCATGCTCGCGCTTCAGGCGCAGTGAGTAATCCACCACCACCTCACCAGGCAACTGCACCATGAGCAACTGTCGCCCAAAGTCCCAGGCCTGCACTGCATAATCGAGATGAGCAGGCAGCGCCTCACCGCGCTTGAGCAGGCTTAGAAAATGGCGTGCATGGCGGGCAATCTGCCCCTTGCCCTCTCGATCCCGAGCCTCCAATTCCTGCGCTGTTGGCGCCTTATCGTAAGGCAACTGGACTCTGCTGCCGCTGCACTCCACCGGTCCCTGCAGGGACTGCATCGGGCGGTTGATCAGGCGCACCACCTCCTTGGCCAACTGCGTGCCATGCAAAATCGCGTATTGCACCTCGCGGCGCGGATTGGGGTTTTGGTCGCCTCCGCAGCCAATGGCCGTCATCGCCACCACACCGGGGAAGCGCAGCTCAAGCTCCGCCTGGGCACATCCCGCCCAATCCGGATGAACCTGATTGAAACCCAGAGTCGTGCAGTGACAGGCATAGCTGGTGTAGAGGGCAACCAAGGCCCCCGAGGCCGATCGCACCCGAATCACCGGCAGTGCATGGTCAGTCGGCCCCATGAAGTTGGGACTGTTGGCAAAGCCCGTTGGCGTCTTGAGGCGGCGATTGGTGGCAAAGGACACCTTGCCCTGCGACCAATCCACCAACGATGGTTTCAGCGACCGCAAAGCCTTGCCAGCCACCGCAACCAATTGCTCCTGCAAGGTCTCAGCGTAGCGTTTGATGCTGGCCGACTCCTCCGCCGTGAGATCGGAGCTGAACAAGAACGGCAGGACCCCAGGAAGCACGGGGGCGCAATGAGTGTGACTGCTGTGCAGGGCCACGCGCTCGTCTGCCAAGTCCAGGCCACTCGCCCGTAATTTCGCCACAACGGCCGTGCGCATGGCCTCAGGAACACCACAGTTGTCTACCGTGATCATCAGCACTGACGGCCCTCCTTTCCAGGACAGGGCCAGCGCTTTGGCGTGCAGAGGCATCGCCACCGATTCGTGAGACGAATTGCGCCCGCCGTACCCACTGAGGCGAATGGGCTCCTTGGGCGTGATCTCCACCGCAGCCGCTCCCGCGCTCCAGGGCAGGTCTTCTGCCTGCGCCCCCGAAATGTTCTGTGCTCCAACCCAAAGGATCAGAAAGCTCCCTAAGCACTTGCGCAGGAATGGCATGGGTGAAGTGTGCTCAGTTGCAAATCTGAATTACAACCCACAAAATCGGTTTTTTTTCAATTTCAATAGGTATTATTATGATTTGAAAGCTGGTCATTGTGATGAGCCGTTGCCGCTTTGGGCTTTTGCGCTGAGGATCAAGCCGCCCCCTGCGAGATGAGCTCCCGAAAAAAGAACCCACCCCCTGCCCTTGGCGGTGTTCGCGCTGCGCCCACGGCCTGGCAACGGTTCAAACGGCGGATGCTGTTGCTGTTCACCGCATTGTCCCTTCTGGCCGCGCTGGCCGGCACGGCCTTGGTGGGCTTTTATGTGGAACTGGCCCAACAGTACGATTTGCAGGCGCTTGGCCAGATGCCTGAGCGCACTCAGGTGCTTGACCACCGCGGCGAATTGCTTGGCACCATGCACGGCGAGAACCGCATCGTGGTGCCCACGGCGGAAATTTCTCCATTCTTCATCAAGGCCCTGCTGGCCCGCGAGGACAGCCGCTTCTACGATCACGGCGGCGTGGACTACATCGGCGTGCTGCGCGCCGCCCTGCGCAATGTGCGCGATGGCCGCGTCGTGCAGGGCGCCAGCACCTTGACCATGCAGTTGGCGCGCAACAGCTATCCGCAGCTCAGCGCCAAGTCCTTCCACCGCAAATTTCTGGAGGTGATGCTGGCGCGCCGCATCGAGGCGCAATTCAGCAAGGAGCAGATTCTGGAGCTGTACATGAACCGCATCTTTTTTGGTGCCGGCGTTTATGGCATTCAGCGCGCGGCCCAAATTTACTTCGGCAAGAACGCCGCCGACCTCAGCCTGGGTGAGGCGGCGATGATTGCCGGCATCATCCGCGGCCCGATGCGCTTCTCGCCATTCCGCAACTACGAGGGTGCGGTGCGCGAGCGCAACACCGTGCTCAAGCGCATGCTCGAACTCGGCGTGATCGGCGCCGAAGAAGAGCTGCAGGCACGCTACGAGGAGCCAGTGATGCGCGCCCAACCCGTGTTTGTGTTTCAGGGAGACTGGGCCCTGGACTCCGTGCGCCGCGATCTGGACCGCCTGCTTGAAGAGCGCGAGATTCAAGAGGGCGGTCTGGTGGTTCACACCACCCTCAATCGCGACCTGCAGCGCGCCGCGGAGTCTGCCGTGGAGGCGCGCCTGCGCGAGATCGAAAAGCAGCCAGGCTACCGCCACCGCAGCAAGGCAACCTTTGATCAGGGCTGGGACGGTGTCTCTGAGGTGACTTCAACGCCCTACCTGCAGGCCGCCCTCAGCGTGATTGACAATCACAACGGCGGTGTGCTTGCAGTCATCGGTGGCCGGGATTACCGCCAGAGCAAATTCAACCGCGCCAGCATGGGGCGCCGCCAGATCGGCAGCACCATCAAACCTTTTGTGTATGCCGCTGCCCTGCAGAAAGGCATGCTGCCTGGCACCTTGGTCGAGGACGCACCGCTGCGCCGAGGAGAAATCGACGGCGCCTACAGCGGCTGGAGCCCACAAAACTCCGATGGCCGCTTTTTGGGTCCCCTGCCATGGAGTCAGGGTCTGGTGCAAAGCCGCAACACGGTATCCGTGAGGGTGGGCAATGTCGCCGGCCTGGAGTCCCTGCAGGAGCTTCTCTCCAACGCCGGCTTCAGCGAGGAGGGCAAACCCAACCCGCAGTGGTACATCGGCAACTTCAGCGGCAACGCCCGCGAATTGGCCAGCGCCTTCTCGGTGTTTGCCAACGACGGTCTGCGTCGCCGCCCCTTCCTCATCTCCAAGATCACGGACAAGGCCGGCAACACGCTCTATGAGGACAGCGCCTTGGAGGTTGAGGTCATGGCCCCTGGCGTGGCACAACTCATGCGCCGCACGCTCTCCGAGGTGCTTGAAGATGGCACCGCGGCAGCGCTGCGCAGCCAGCACGACTTCAAGGAAATCGCCGGAGGCAAGACCGGCACCACCAACGACTTTCGCGACGCTTGGTTTGCCGGCTACACCACGCGCTTCAGCGCTGCTGTCTGGGTGGGCCTGGATCAACCCGCCAGCATCATGCAGGGCGGCTTTGGGGCTCGCCTGGCCCTGCCGATTTGGGCTGATGTGGCCAAGCAGGCGGTGAGCCTTGGCTTTGCCTCAGACAGCGCCCCTGCAGGTCTGCCCACCCGCGCTGCGAATCTCTGCCGGCTCAGCAGTGCGCTGGCCACGGCCAGTTGCCAGGCCCAAGGCTGCGCCTACCGCGACGAACTGCCACTGCCCATGATCCCCGCGCATTCCTGCCCGGTGCACGGCGGAGGGGCAGTCAGCAGCGCGCGCCGCCCCTTGGCGCCGCAGGGCGAGGGCGGCATCATGCAGCGCCTGCGCGGCTGGTTTTCTCGCTGAGGCGGCCTGCCTGCCACGACCCCTACTTGCCCTTGCCTTGGCGCTTGGGCAGAGGCTGTACCTTCAGGCCTGCGGCCTTCGCAACGATGCCGTGAAAGGCATCGCGGGCCTTGCCCGAACCGCTGACCATCACATTCTGCACCAGAAACACCGTCACCACACCGGACTGCGGATCAATCCATCCGTGCGTGGCAAAGGCGCCGCCATGGCCAAAGCCACCCACGGGCATCTGCGGCGCAGTGCGTTGCTGCTGCAGATTGCACTGCCAACCCGCCGCGTAAGCCTGCGGCTTGCCACCAGCCATCACGGGCTTGGTCATGTCAGCCACTGCTGCAGCGGAAAGCAGGCGCAGGCCGTCGAGTTCACCGCCTGCCGCCACCATGGAATAAAACCGACCCAGATCTGCTGCGGTGGAAAACAAGCCACCGCTGGGTTCCACCATGTGGGTGACATCCTCGCTTGAGGTCACAAAGGGATTGTAGGCCACGCGCAACTCGCCGCTGTCCTCATCGGTTTTGTAGGTGCGCGCGATGCGCTCACGCAGGGCCTGAGGCGGGTTGAAGGCCGTGTCCTTCATGCCCAGGGGCTTGAACAAACGCTGGGCCAGAAAGTCCTGGTAACTCATGCCACTGACCACCTCGATGATGCGCCCGGCCACTGTCGGCCCAAAGCCGTACTCGTAACTGCTACCAGGTTCAAAGGCCAGTGGCGCCGCCAGGAGTTGCTTCACATAATTCTTCAGGGAGATCGAGCCATCCGTGGGCTTGCGCGGCGGAAAGGCAATGCCTGCGGTGTGGCTGAGCAATTGCCGCAGCGTGATCGGCGTGGCTGGCGCACGCCCATCAGCAAGCTTCACGGCCCCCAACTCGGGCAGCCATTGTTTCGCCGGCTCATCAAGCTTGAGCCTGCCTTCATCGACCAGCAGCATCACGGCGGCGCCATTGATGGACTTGGTCATCGAGGCAATCCAAAACACCGAGTCCTTCTGCATCGGCTTGCCCTTGGCCAGATCGGCCATGCCCACGGCGCTGTGGTGCAGCACCTTGCCTTGTTGCATCACCAAGGTGACGATACCCGCGGCTTCGCGGCGCTTGACCGCTGCGCTCATCGCCTCATCAATGCCCGCCAGAGCACCGACATCCAAGGCCTGCCCACTGGCGGTCATCAGCAGAGCCAAGACGGCCCCAAGAACGGAATTGAAGATGAATTTCATCCCTTCTCAACGGCACGGCGGCATGGGCACTTGCACAAGATTGGCCGCCGTCGCCGTTAGAAGAAAGACATGAACCTCCTGCCCACACTCAGCCTTGTTGCCCTGGCCATCGCAACGACGCAGGCAACTGACTTGCCGCCGAGTCTATCCCAGGCGGCCAGCGTCCCTGAAGCCTGGCGCGGGCAGAAAGCCGACCTCAAACCCCTGCTGCAATTCGCCGATGGACGCCGCGTAACCGAGGCCGCGCAGTGGCCACAGCGCCGCGCCGAAATCCTGCAGCAGTGGATGGAGCTCCTTGGGCCCTGGCCCGCCCTGCTCGAGCATCCCGTGCTGCGCCAGAAGGAGCGTGTGCCACGCAACGACGGCCTGCTGCAGATTCGTGTGGAATTGCAGATTGCTCCGCAGCGCTTTGAGTCTGGTTGGTTGCTGCAACCCGATCGCCAGGGCCCAATGCCCGCGGTCTTTGTGCCATTCTACGAGCCTGAGACCAGCATTGGCACGGCAGGCAAACCGCAGCGCGACTTCGCCCTGCAGCTGGCGCGACGGGGCTTTGTCACGCTGAGCATCGGCTCACCCGGCGGCGACGCCCGCAAGCCATTGCTCTGCCCGGAGTGCAGCACGCAACCGCTTTCCTATTTGGGCTACATCAGCGCCAATGCCTGGCAGGCGCTGGCCGATCTGCCCCAGGTGGACGCCAAGCGCATCGGCATCGTCGGCCACTCCTACGGCGGCAAGTGGTCAATGTTCGGTGCCTGCCTCAGCCAGCGCTATGCGGCAGCGGTGTGGTCAGACCCAGGCATTGCCTTTGATGAAAGCCGCGCCTCCATCAACTATCAGGAGCCCTGGTACCTGGGGCTGGATGCGCACATCACGCGCAAGCCCGGACTGGTGCGCGCCGACAGCCCGCGCACCGGCGCGTACAAGAACCTGCGCCAGCGCGGCCACGACCTGCACGAGGTGCAGGCCCTGATGGCGCCAAGGCCCTTCCTGGTGAGTGGCGGCGCGGAAGACCCGCCCAAGCGTTGGGGCCTGCTCAACGCCGTGCGCGAGGTCTACAGCCTGCTTGGCGCAGATCCCCAACGCGTGGCGATGACCAATCGCCCCGATCACGACCCCAACCCCCAGAGCAATCAGGTCATTGTTGACTTCTTCTGCCACTGGCTCGGTCGTCCCTGAGGCCATCCGGCGTCCTCGGGCCCTGAATGATGAGTCGTCAATGCCCTTGAGGCGGCGGCATCGCGCGCCCGAATGCTGCAGCCGGCTTGTGCCCTGCGCCTGCCGAGTCACCGCGTCATTGCAGGAACGGAGAGCAAGTTTTGCAACGGTAGTGAACAGAATCGCCTGTTCACATTTTTGATTAAGAAAAATAGCATTCTCAACTTTGGTGCATTCGAGGTCTTCGAAACGCCAAGTTTCGTTCGACTGCCATTGGGAAGCAGGAACCTTGTCGTTTGCCTCACCCCCCGAGGGAAAGCTCATGCTGATCCTGTCTTGCCTGACCAAGTCACCCAATCTCAGTCACTTCAGACCGATCTCACGGCCGCTTGGCCTGAACCTCTGGCTCATTCTGCTGGTCCTTGTTCAGACTGAATTGCTCGGCGCTTCGCCTGTCATCCGTGTTGAAGACGCGCGACTCACTCCGCCCATGGGCCTCCCCGATGGCGGCAGTTGCCTCACGCTGGGAGCCGCAGGCATTGGCCTCAGCGAAGGCAGCAGCAGAGAGTTGGTCCTGCGCAACACTGGGGACAGCGCGCTTGCGGGAATTCAAGTCACTTCCTCACAACCCGACTTCAACGCCAGAATCCTGAACGCGCAGGAGCAAGGCGTGCAAAACCTTGAGGCAGGCGCCAGTGCCCGCCTGCTCATCCAGTTTCAGCCGAATTCAGGCAGTGCTGGTTTGCGAATCGCCACCCTGACCCTCAGCGGCAGCGGTCTTAGTCACCGCCTCAAAGTCCAAGCCTACTGCGGAGTGGCCGGGGGCATTGCTTATCTGACCTCCAGCGACTATCACAGCCTCGTCCTGAAATCCGATGGGAGTCTCTGGGTTTTTGGCAACAACAGCGGCGGCAAATTGGGTCTTGGCGATAGCAATGCACGCCTCTCCCCGACCCTGCTTTGGCCCTCAGGCGTGGCTGCCGTCTATGCCGGAAGCAATCACAGCTTGGTCCTACGGGAGGATGGCAGTCTCTGGGCCATGGGGGCCAATGGCAGTGGGCAACTGGGATTAGGCGACAATCTCAACCGCAATGTACCGACCCGGGTGCTTGCCGCAGGAGTCAGTTCAGCGGCAGTCGGGCCGAACTTCAGCCTCTTGCTCAAGGGTGATGGCAGCCTCTGGGGCATGGGCTCCAATGCAAGCCTGCCTGCGGCGGGAGCCCCCCACCTGCTACCCGTGCAGATCGTTTCATCCAATGTGGCAGCCGTAGCCGCTGGTGGCAGCCACAGCCTTCTCGTTGGCTTTGACGGTAGCCTTTGGAGCGTGGGAGCCAATGAGAACGGTCAGTTGGGTTTGAATGACGATCAACACCGACTAATCCCCACCAAGGTCTGGGACGATGGGGCGGCAGCCGTCAGCGCTGCGGCCAATTGCAGCTATGTGATCAAAACTGATGGCAGCCTCTGGGCCTTCGGAGACAATTCCTTTGGCAGCCTGGGCCTGGGCGCAGACACCCCCGTGTCTCGCCCAAGACAAGTCATCGGCGCCGATGCCTTGACGATGTCTGCATCAAGCCAGTTTTGCCTGGTTCTGCTGAGCAACGGCGAGGTGCAGGGCATGGGAAAAATCCCCGTCGGCCTCAGGCTCATCGGAACCTACGACACCCCCGTCACCCTGGTGCCATCAGGCATTGCGGGGATTTCAGCTGGTGACAGCAATTATTTGCTCCTTCAAAACCAGGGGGCCCTGGTGGGCCGCGGCAGCAACAATAGCGGCCAACTGGGATTGGGAGCGGCGAATGCTTGGGCTGGCACGATCACCGCGTTGCCCTTCCAAACCAGCAGCGCGAATCGAATCCAACTGCCTGAGGTCACCACTGCAAGCTCAATGGCTTGCAGGCTTACCGCCTACGCATTTGGCGGCCAGCCGCCCTATACCCTCAGCATCACAAACCGCAACAGCCTGCCTCAGGATTACACCCTGGTTGGTACTGTGCTCAGAGGTCTTCATGCCCAAGGGGGCGACTACGAATTTACAGCCAGCATCAGTGACAGTGCGGCCAGCCCTGCCACGGCCCAATGCAACTTTGGCCTACGCGTCTTTGGCATTCTCAATGCTGCGCAACTGCCCGGCGGCAATGCCCATCAGGCATACAGCACCACCCTGAGCGCTGTGGGCAACAATGTCAGATGGAGTGCCCCCAATCTGGACCTGCCCTCAGGTCTGCAGCTCGATGCGCAAAGCGGAGCCCTTACCGGAACCCCCGCTCTAGGCGGCAATTACCGCTTTGAGATCCTGGCCAACAATGGTCAGAGCGCAGTGCGCCAGGAATTTCGCCTCACCGTCTTTGATGTCCAAGTGACGGGCAGAAGCCATCTCACCGTGCAGGATGCACTCGATATTCAGTTCAGCAGCAACAGCGGCACGCCCCCCTTTCAATGGGGCTGCACGAATCTCCCTGCAGGCCTTACCCTGAATCCTGCCACAGGCAGACTCAGCGGCAGCACGAGCGCAGCGGGCAATCACGCCCTCCAGATTCTGCTGAGTGATAGCACCTTGCCACAGCCCAACTCCTATCCGTTCATTTTTAATCTTCGGATCTTCGGCATCAATGGCGAGGCCGACCTACCCAAGACCACCCTGAGCACCGACTACAGCGCCACCCTGCAAAGCGCAGGCAGCAGCGGCAATGTCACCTGGTCTTTGCTTGCGGGCGCTCTGCCCGACGGTCTCAACCTCAACAGCAATGGCCAGATCAGCGGCAACCCCACTGTCGCGGGCAACTTCTCCTTTACCCTGCAAGCGCAGGACAGCAGCAGCCCGCCACTGCAAACCCAGCGCGCCTTCAACCTCGCCGTGTTTGGGATCA
>JAURHS010000111.1 GCA_030833205.1 Prosthecobacter sp. | reverse complement strand
TGGGATCCCGCGCGCTGCAGATCCTGCGGCCACTGCGCCTTCACCGTGGCCTGGGTGCCCACCGGCATGAATAGTGGCGTCTGCACTGGCCCGTGCAGAGTCTCAAAACGGCAGGCCCTTGCCGCACTGTCGGCAGCCTTGACCTGCAGCTCAAAGGGCAGTCGCGCCGTGCCGCTCATTTCAGGCTCAGCAGATACGCCAACAGATCCGCGCTTTGCTGCTCGTTGAGGGCATCAAGCAAACCCTCCGGCATCAACGAACGACGAATGAACTTTGCGCTTTGCGCCTGCTCGCGCAGCAGACGGCGCTCACCCAAGCCCGGCTGACGAATCACCCAAGCCTGCCTGTCCTCGGAAACCAGGAACCCATCCAACAGCTCTCCACTCTTGAGCTGCACCCGAAAGATCCGATACCCAGGCTCCATCGCCGCATTGGGCGTGAGAATGTTGCGCAAAATCGCCTCCAGACCCATGGAACCAACACCACTGAGGTTGGGACCAATCTGGCCGCCGGCACTGCCGATTTGATGACAGGCCATGCACAGAGCCGCCATCGCTTTGCCACGCTGCACATCACCGCGCGGGGCCGCGGCGCTGAGCTTGGCGAATTTCGCGTCCAATGCAGCCGCAGCCTCACTGCTGAGAAGCGGCGGTGCATCGAGGGTCTTGAGGAACTTTGCCCCGCTCCCCAGCGCGCCCTGCAGCCCCACGAAACCGGCCTTGGCATCGAGGCGGCGATCGAAGTTGCCGCGAATCTCCGCAGCGCTTCGCGCCTTGTTCCAAAAGCGAAACTGCGCCAACTGCCCCTGCGTGCCCTTGGCCGGGCCGCTCCAGCCCACGCGACAGTTCTTCCACTCCGCGGGCACCGGCGTCTTGGAGGTGGCCTCAAGCTCCCCGTTTTGATAGAGCCGAATAAAGCCCTGCTCATCACGACTGACTGCCACATGAGTCCAGAGCTGCGCCGCGATGGGCTTGCGCGCCACCGCCACATCGCGCAATTGCGCACCGCCATAAACCCGAAACACCGAGCCAAAGAAATTCATGTCCACGCCGTCCTCGGTGCCCAACAAGCCATCCTCATTGCCAATGCCGGGAGCAAGGTTCACCCAGGCCTCCACCGTCCACGCCCCCTTGAGATGCAGACCGGTTTGGACCAGGGCATCATTGCTGCCATCCAAACTCAACACCTCCTCAAAGGCCCCACCCAAGGCAGCCTGCAGGTCCTTCATGGCCGCAGCATCCTTTTGCAGCACGGTGGCCATGCGATCCAGGGCACTGGCGTCGAGGTCCGTGGCCTTGAGGCCACCGGCCTTCAGCGCCGCCACCATCTCAAGGGCGGCCTTGCGGTTGCCCGAGAGCGCCTCAAACACCGCCCGACGGTCGGTGGGATCCAGACGCGACAAGTTGACCAAAACCTTGGACGCCGCATCCGGCGCAGAGCTTGCCGCAAGCGCCAGAGCAGCCTCGCGAGCCACCGCACCCCTGCGCGTCATCAGGAGTTGCTCGGGCAGCGACGCATCACCCAAAGCCAGCCGACCTGCGGCCTGCAACAGCGCCACCAACTCGGCCTCGCGTGCGGGATCGGCGACAGCCGCCTGCAAGGCCTGCAACAATTGCGGCTCCAGGGCCTTGAGGGCGAAGGCACCGATCCACTGCGCTGCCAGCGAACGCTCCGCAGGCTGACCACTGCCAAGCAAGCCTGCCGCAGCCTTTTGCAGGACTGGCGCCAGAGCCTTGGCATCGAGGCGGGCCTGATACTGCAGCAATTGACCGGCCACGGCTGCCCGACTCTCAGGCGCACTCAACAACTGCTCCAAGGCCTGGGCCACTTGCGGCACCTTGGCAAACTGCGCCAGGCGCAGCAGCTCCTCGTCATTGGGCGCGCGGCCCAACTTGGGCAACAGGGCCGCAAGCCGCTGCGCCGCCGCCCCCTGCCCCTCGGCAGGCAGAGCCAGATGCGCCAGCACCAGCGCCTCCACTGGCAGACCGGCCGCATCGGGACTGCTCAGGAAGGACTCGAGCGCAGCAGGATTGCGCTCGAGGAACAACCGAACCAAAAAGCGCTCAAACTCGCGCTCGTAGGCCTCGCGAATCGGGATCTGCTTGCCGTTGCGCGACGAGGGGCCCATTGGACCAGGCAGACTGGGTTTGGCGAAGGCGAGCAACTGCGCCATGGCCTTGGCCCCACCTTGAGGCAGACTGCGCCCCAGCGCGCGGATCTGGTCCTTGCTGCTGCGCTGCGGCTGCTCCTCAAAGGCCCAATGCTTGCGCGTCGCGGCATCGAGCTTGTCCACCCCGCGATCCGTCAGAGTCTGCCAGGCCATGTGGGCGCGGCCCACGGGTTCCTGCTTCATCCACTGGACCAACTCTTCCTGAGTGGCCTTGGTGAAGTCTGCAATCTGCGGCTGCAGGGTCTTGGGCCGCAAACGCCAAATGCGTCCCCGGGTCTTGTCGCGGTCTGGGTGGGCGCGGGGAACCTCGTTGTGTGAGATGATCTTGTTGTACCAGTCCACGATGTAGATGCAGCCATCAGGCCCATTGGCCAGAGCCACGGGCCTGAACCAGGGATCTTCGCTGGTCAGAAAATCGTCCTTGAGTTCCAGCTTCCAGAACTGCCCATCGCGGTGCATCGAGATCAACTGCAGGCGCGAGGTGATTGGATTGGCCACCACCATGCTGTGCTCGGCCTTGGCGTCACGGGAGGGCCCATTCTCCAGGAAGGCAAGGCCGCTGAGACCCGTGCCGCCCATGCGGAACTCGGCCTGTGGCGGGAAGTCGGGCTGGTAGGTTTTCTTCAGGCCGTCCATGCCACCAGGGTAGTAGGCGTACTCCTCGAATGGCATCACCGGATACCCGTAATCATTGGCCTCCTGGATGAAGGTCTCACCCTTGAGGTTCATGGCCAGACCCCAGATGTTGTTGGGACCGGTGCTGATCACCTCAAAGCCACTGCCATCGGGTCGCAGCCTCGCCATGCTGCACTTGCGCCAAGTCACACCAGCCTCCGCACCGGGGCGGCGCACCTCACTGTCGTTGAACAAGCCCTGCGCCATCCACACCCAGCCGCCGGGAGCGCGGGTAAACTGATGCGGAAACAAATGGGAGTCCTGCACTCCGAAGCCGGTGAGAATGACCTCGGAGCGGTCAGCGCGCCCGTCGCCGTTTTCGTCGTAAAACATCTTCAGATCCGGCCCATGCTGAACCAAGGCGCGACTGCCATCGCCAAAGGGCAGAATGCCCAAGGGCATGGCCAAGGCATCGGCAAACACCGCCGTGGGCTTGACTCCGCCTGCGGGCAAGGCCCCCTGCAGCGACTCGCGCGCCACAATCAAAATCTTATCGCGGCCCTTGCTGGCGTACAGCGCCGCTGCCGCCGCAGGGTTTTCATTGCCGTCCACGGGGTACTCGAGGGCGGTTTGCGTCCATAGCCTCCCGCGCTGGTCAAAGGCCACACTGACAAACTTGCCGTAACCCTCGCCCTCGCCGAGCACCAACTCCACCGTATAACCCTCGGGCACCTTGAAACCGGCCAACTCCTCGGCAGCCGTACGCGCCTTGGTCTGCACCTGATTGTAACTCAAATCGCGGCCCTTGGGCTTGGGCAGACCCACGCTTTTCCAAGTGGGCAGGCCCGGCGTGGGCGGCAATTCTTCGATCCACACATCCTTGACCTCCACCAGACAAACCCCACCGCCGTGCACCTGCGGGCCAATGTGCCCGTCCAACGCAATGTTGGGCTCCTTCTCCACATAATCCATGCACAGCACGCCGTTGATCCAGGTTTGCAGGCGCGGACCCTCGGCGCGAATCCGATACTCATTCCAGCCAAACACATCCACCACGGCATCGAGCTTGGCCTGCATCTGAGGCGTCGGCGACCAGATCACCTTGTTGCGGCGATGCTCGTCATAAATTTTGCCGAACCAACCTTCGCCACAATCCACCTGATAACCCACCATGCCGTGCCCGCCTGGCTCGCGCACCGAGCGCACCTGAATGCCGGAGTTGATCAACCCCGTCTTGGGATCGCCACTGCAGCGAATCTTGAGTCGCAGCTCAAAATTGGCAAAGCTGCGCTTGGTGGAAATGAAATCGTTGTGCGCAATCTTCTCCTTGGTGCTGCCACCGGTGATCACGCCATTGACCACCCGCCACATCGCCGGATCATAGTCCCAGCCCTCAAGCGTCTTGCCGTCGAAGAGCGAGATCGGCGCGGCCTGCAATGCGGCAGCAGACAGGGCGGCAAGCAGCAGCACGGTCAGTCCGCGACGAAATCCAAAAAACACAGAGTCCATCCCTCAACAAAGCACAGCCCCCCGCCCAATGTCCACTGCCGTCGCAGGCCAGGGATTACCCCACGCCGCCCAGCACCAAGGCCCGCCCTTGATCTGCATTTTCCCATCGAACCCTCGCTTGAGCCCTGCGGCAGAAATCGCCACGAGCCCGCGCAGCCCTCTAAGGCCAGAGCAATTGCAACCCTGGCTGCGTGCCGAGCATTCGCTGCGCCTCCTCACGCCCAAGCACGCAGGCGGCCGTGGCCAAGGCATCGGCCACCGCGCCACGCGGCGCAATCACTGAGGCCGTCCTGCCCACTGGCAGGCCCAGCCCATCGCGGGGCGAGAGAATGTGCGAGTAGCGCTTGCCCTCAAGCTCCACAAACTGATGCAAGTCTCCGGAGGTGGACACGGCCATCTCCTTCACAGTCAGCGCACGCTCCTGAGTCGCCGACCAACGCAGACGCACCTCCCAGCCCTCGCGCCCCGGCGGGGCCTGCCCCAGCACCGTATCCCCGCCGGCCTGCACCGCCACCTGCGCCAAGCCTGCCTCCCTGAAGCGCTGCACACAGCGCTGCGCCGCATCGCCCTTGGCAATGCCGCCGAGATCCATCAGCGTGCCAGGCTCCAACCACACCAGACGCCCATCGCGCTGCAAACGCACGCGTTTCCAGTCCGTGGCGTCAAGCGCCTGCCTGAGTCGCTGTGGCGGCGGCAATGTGCCGTTGCGCTTGGCGCGCCGCCACAGATGCGTGAGATGCCCGCAAGTCGGGTCAAAGGCCCCTTGAGAAAGTTCCGCCATCTGCAGGGCCGACTCCAACACCTCAAACAACGGTGCACTCACCGCCACGGGCATCTTGCGTCCCGGCGCACAGAGACGCATCAACTCGGTGTTGGGATGATAATCGCTCATGCTGGCCTCAAGCTCGTTGAGCAATTTCAGGCAGGACTGCAACACCGCGTCCACTTTGGCCTTGGGCCCATGACAAGTCACCCGGAAGCGCGTGGCCATCGCAGGCAACTCCACATCCACAGCATCCTCATCCCTGGCCAGCAGGCAGCCTGGCCACAGCAGGCCCGCCGCATTCCTTAGCCAGTCGCGGCGGCTGCCCTCGCACCCAACTCCGCCCTTCTCAGCCATGGCTCACCTCCCCGAGCCGAAGCCGCAGTGCGGCATTGTGCCCGCCCATGGCCGAAGCCAGTTTTAAAATTTCGTCACCGACGCCAAGCCTTGGCAACTGGGCCGGCACAGCGCTGAGTCCTGGCAGATTTCCAGGCAACTGCGGCAAGCCCTCCACCATCAAGGCCACATCCAACAACCCACTGGCTCCCAGCGTGTGCCCGGTGAAGGGTTTGAGCAGCAACATCGGCGGCAGGGCAGCGCCCCACCTTGCACGCAGCGCGCTCATCTCCGCCAGCGCGTGATTGGGCGTGCCGGTGGCATGCGGACAAAGCAAGGCAGGCCTGGGCAGGGCAGCAAGCAGGCGCTGCAGCCCCTCACCATCCTTGGGGATCATCAGCGAATCATGGGCATCGCTGTTGGCGCGGTAGTCCAACACCTCCACCCTGCCATGCCCTCCCACCTCAAGCGCCAGCGCCGCAGCGCCCTCGCCCAAATGAATGCCATCGGTCTGCGCCGAGAGCGGATCATTGATGCGCCCGCTGCCCAGCAGCGAACTGCGCGCAAAGCTCTGCATCAACTCAGGCAGCAGTGGCAAATCCACCGCCACCACCATGGCCCGCTTCACCACACCAGCGCGCAGGGCCAACCAAGCCATGCCCAAGGCATCAAGACCGGCGGAACAACCGCTGCTTTGCAACTGCCACGGTCCGCCAAAGCCAAGCTCAATACTCACCGCCGCCGCGATCTCGCTGTGCAACTCATTGCTGGCCGCCAGCCTTCCAAAGGGCCGCCGAAATTCCGCGCGCCCATGCACCTCCAGCAAATTGCCGCGACTGCTGCCGGCAAAGACCGCAGCATCCACAAGCTCATCCCTGCTCCAACCCACCTTGCCCAGGGCCTCGCGCGCGACACTCAAGGCCAGATTGCTGGCTGCGCCATAGCGCCTGCCGGCAAGGGCCTGGCGGTTGGCAATGCGCCCAACCAAGCGCCCCTGCTCAGGCCTCAAACCACTGCGACCAAGCCGCCACGCGGCCACGGCGGAGGGCAAGTCATCACCCAGCGCGCAAAGCGCTGCCGCTGACCGAATCCAAACTGCCTGAGGCTGGGCCATCTCAAAAAATCTTGCCGGGATTCAGCAGGCCTGAAGGATCCAAGGCCCGCTTGATCTGCTGCATCAAATCATGGCTGGCTTCGCCCAGTTGACGGCGCAGAAAGGCCTTCTTGGCCAAGCCCACTCCGTGCTCGCCGGTGATCGTTCCACCGAGGGCGATGGTCTCGTTGACAATCTCCTCCAGCGCCAATTCCACGCGGTGCATTTCATCAGCATTGCGCTCATCGGTCAGGAAGGTGGGGTGCAGGTTGCCGTCGCCCAAGTGCCCAAAGGTACCCACCTCAAGCTGATGGCGCTTGGCCACCTCGGCGATGAAGGCCACCATGTGCGCCAGCTTGGTGCGCGGCACCGTCACATCCTCCAGGATGGTCGTGGGCCTGCGCCTGGCCAGCGCTGAGAAGGCACTGCGCCTGGCCGTGGCCAACTTGAGAGCCTCGGCCTCATCGCGTGCCGTGCGCACCTCGCGCGCCCCGTTGGCCCGCGCCAACTCCTGCATCGCTGCGGCCTCCTGCTCGACCACCGCGGGATGGCCATCAGTCTCCATCAACACCACGGCCTCCACATCCAATGGCAGGCCGATGCGCGCGAAATCCTCCACACAATGCACAGTCATGCGATCCAGAAACTCCAGCGTGCAGGGAATGATGCGCGCCGCAATGATCGCTGAAATGGTCTGCGCGGCATCCTCCATGCGGTCATAGAGCGCCAGCATGGTGCGTCTGGCCGCAGGCTTGGGCAGGAGCTTGAGAAGCACCTCGGTGATGATGCCAAGCGTGCCCTCACTGCCGATGAACAAATCCTTCATCGAGTACCCTGCCACATCCTTCACGCAGGCATTGCCCAAGCGCACCACCCGCCCGTCGGGCAGCACCACTTCCAAGCCCATCACATAATCGCGGGTCACGCCGTACTTCAATCCGCGCAGGCCGCCGCTGTTCTCAGCCACATTGCCGCCAATGGTGCTGATCTTCATGCTGCCGGGATCAGGGGGATAAAACAGACCCACCGCCCCAGCCGCCGCATCAATCTCCGCAGTGATCGCACCGCATTGCGCGCGCAAGGTCAGATTGGCCGGATCCACCTCCAACACCCGATCCATCTGCGCCAGGCAAATCACCAAACAGCCCTCACTGGGCACGCTGCCACCGCTGAGGCCTGTGCCCGAACCACGGGTGACCACCGCCACGCCATGAGCCGCCGCAAGACGCACAGACTGCGCCACCTGCTCCGTGGTCTGTGGCAGAACCACGGCACCAGCCTGCCCCTTGAGGGCCGCGGTGCCATCAAAGCCATAGGGCAGCACATCCTCCGGCGCAGTCAGCACCTTGGCAGCCCCGAGGGCGGCAGTCAGCTCGGCAATCAATGCAGCATTCACGCCCTCAACATTGCCCAGACCCGCGCACCGACGCAACCAAAGGCCGCTGGCGGCATGGAAAAATCAACTCCGGCGGGGCAACCCCTGCAATGTGCAGGCTCAATCCCCCGTTGACCGACACGCCCTTCCTGCCAGCATGATGCCCTCCATGATTGCCCGTCTTTTCACCGCCTTTGCCCTTCTTGCCTCGGCCCTTGAGGCCCAGACCCCACCGCCTGCCCATCAACACGGCGCCGAGATCCCGGGCCTCAAGAAGGAACTCTTCGCCGGCATCACCGCGCAGGATCTGCTGCGCCCCGGCAGCGCTCCCGGCAGCGTCAAGGTCACCCTCGTGGCCACCTTCAACGCGGCCAACTACGGGATGAACTTCAATGGCTACAGCCATGGCAAGGCCATCATTGAAGTGCCCTTGGGCACCAAGGTCGAGGTCACCTTCATCAACCCCAGCCCCGTGCCGCACAGCGCCATCGTCATTGACCAAGCCGATGCCAAAAAGCTGCAGATGCCCGAGCCCTTCTTCCCCGGTGGCGCCACCCCCAAGCATCTCATGGGACAAACCATGGGCAAATCCCAATTCAGTTTCACTGCCGATGAGGCAGGTGACTATGCCCTGGCCTGCGGCTTTCCCTCCCACGCCGTGGCGGGCCATTGGATTGCCCTGAAGGTCAACGCCGAGGCCAAGACCGCGAGCCTCAAGCTCGGCGATCAGGCCGCCGTGCCTCTCAAACCCTGAGTTGCTTGGAAGACCAGGCCAGAGGCCTCACGGCAGCAACCGCACCCAACGCCATGACTTCTTTACTGACGCGCCTGCCGCTCGTGCTGCTGCTTGGGCTGTCTCTGCCCCTGCAGGCCGCGGCACCCAAGCCTCATGTGCTCATGATCATGGCCGATGACCTTGGGTTCTCCGATCTTGGATGTTACGGCAGTGAGATCGCCACGCCTCATCTCGACTCCTTGGCCAAGTCTGGGCTGCGCTTCAGCCAGGCCTACAACACCGCCCGCTGCTGGCCAAGCCGCAGCGCCCTGCTCAGTGGTTACTATGCCCAGCAGATTCACCGCGACGCCCTGCCTCAATTGCCTGGCGGCGGACAGGGCAAACGCCAAGCTTGGGCCAAGTTACTGCCGCAATACCTCAAGGCCGCAGGCTATCACAGTTACCACAGCGGCAAATGGCACATTGACGGTCCGGTGCTGGAGGGCGGCTTTGAGCGCAGCCTGGACATGCGCAACCAAGGCAACTACTTCAGCCCGCGCGGCAATCACCTCAACGATCAACCCATCGCTGAGGGCCCGGATCCGGAGGGCTACTACGCGACCACAGCCACCGCTGATCACGCCATCGAGTGCCTCAAGGCCCACCAGCAGCAGCATGCCGGCGAACCCTTCTTTCAGTATGTGGCCTTCATCGCGCCGCACTTTCCGTTGCACGCCCTGCCCAAGGACATCGCCAAGTACCGCGACCGTTACCTCAGTGGTTGGGATGCCCTGCGCCGCGAACGCGCGGCAAAACAACAGCAACTCGGCCTCAGGGCCGGAGAGTTGAGCCCCTTGGAAAAGGAAGTGGGCCCGCCCTATCACTTCCCCGAGGCGCTGCAGAAACTCGGGCCCGATGAAGTCAACCGTCCCCTGCCCTGGGAAGAACTCAGCCCGCAGCAGCAACGCTTTCAAGCCAGCAAGATGGCCATTCACGCCGCGATGATTGACCGCATGGACCAAGAAATTGGCCGCATCATTGCCCAACTCAAGGCCATGGGCGCCTTCGAGAACACCCTCATTTGTTTTGCCAGCGACAACGGAGCCAGTGCGGAGATCATGGTGCGCAACGGTGGGCATGATCCCAAGGCTGAGCCAGGCTCCGCCGCCAGCTACCTTTGCCTTGGGCCTGGCTTTTCCAGCGCGGCCAACACCCCGCTGCGCCGCCACAAAACCTGGGTGCATGAGGGCGGCATCTCCACACCGCTGATTGCGCACTGGCCAGCGGGCATCAAGGACGGCGGAGCATGGCGCCACAGCCCCGTGCACCTGATTGACTTTGTGCCCACCGTGCTGGAGTTGGCCGGGGTTGAGAAGCCCGCCATGCTGGACGGCAAAGCCATTGCGCAAGCCCCCGGCAAAAGCCTGGTCAAGACCCTGGCAAGCGATGCTCCCTTGGAACGCCCGAGCCTTTGGTGGCTGCATGAAGGCAACCGCGCGATACGCGTGGGCGACTATAAACTCGTGGCCGCAGCAGACCAAGCTTGGGAGCTTTACGACTTGAGCCGCGACCGCAGCGAGATGCACAATCTGGCAGCCTCGCAGCCCGACAAGGTGCGTGAACTCGCCGCCCGCTGGCAGGCCATGGCCGATGAGTTCACCGCTCTGGCAAAACAAACCCTGAACGAACAACCTCAGGGCAAACCAAGGAAGGGCAAGGGCAAGAAGGCGAAATAGCAGCGCTGCGCAGCGAGGCGATGGGCTGACTGTTCAGCCAACCAAAAGCCGTTTTTCTCAACTTTCGCGGGGAAAGCACAAAACCCTCGGGCATCCGCTTGGATTGGGTGAACTAACTTACTAAAAACTTCGGCGAGTCACCACCGCCATGCCCATCACCGATCCCATTGATGACGGGCAATACATCCTGATCCAAGCTGGCAGCATCACGGGCAGCCCCCGCCCTACGGTCGTGATGCCCACCCTCAATGGCATCACCAAGACCGGCACCCCATCCATGGTTGGAGGCACCCAATTGGTGCTCACCGTACAATCACCGGCTGCCCCCCTCGCCCTCAGCGCCAAGAACAGCACCCAACACAAACCCTTGGCAGAGGGACCACACGCGCTTGGCCGAGTGCCTGAGCGAGGCCTGCGCAACATGCAGAGTTTTGGCCGCAGTCATCAGGCCCTCATGGAGGACAACGAAACCCACCTTCCCCTTGGCCTTCTGGATCTGAGCATCACCCCTGGCAAGGCCGACGAACAAGGCCTCATCACCTCGTGCAGCTTCAGCGCCGCACTGCGCAGCCGCCTCAATCCAAGCCCAGAGCCCATCCGCCTCAGCGGCAACCTCACCTACGAGGCCGCCAGCACCAGCTTCCGCCTTGGCCTCCCCATCAGTCACTTCAAGAGCGGCCTGGGCATCAGCGCCCTCAGCCTCAATGCCGAGGGCAAGATCAGCGGCAGCCTCAGCCAAGGCGAGAACCATCACCCGTTCTCTGGCGACAGCCTGCGCCCTGAAAACGCCTCAGCCGTTCCCCACGCCGGCGCCTGCACTTTATTGCTGCGCCCGGCACTGACTCTGGGCGACGAACCCGCCGCACCTGGCATTCCACAAGCTCCCACGGGCATGGGCGGCGCCAACGGACAAATTCTTGGCAACGGTCGCCTTCTGCTTGGCGGACACCTTCCCGATGGCACAAAAGAGTTTCTTATACCCTGGGTAGCCTTGTTTTGGCGAAACCGATCAACGGCCTGACAAAGAAACGCCTCACCCCTCAAAGAAAGACTGTGAATTCAGGCTCCCGACGACCCCAAGCAGCGGCCCCACGCCATCATCTCTCTCATCTCATTTTGAGTTTTTTGCGCTGATTTCACCACTCGAAGGCAAGGCCGAGAACAGAGCTGCTCTGCGAACCCAGCAAAAGAACAAGAGTTTTTCTTGATCGGGGTAACCCAATTGCCTAAAGCAGAGTCTACTGAGAGTAAAACCAACAAGGAACTCACCATGAACTGCTATCGCAATCTCGTCTTGGCGGTCTTGTTTCTGATCATCGCAGGCCCACTGCCAGCGCCTTACTACAACGGCCAATACTTCGACATGTACGACGGCTGGTACTACGACTCCAGCAACGCCGAG
>JAURHS010000085.1 GCA_030833205.1 Prosthecobacter sp. | reverse complement strand
GTGAAGGTCATGGCCAGCATGAACATCGCCGAACGCCGTGTGCCTCAGGACGGACGCATCATGACGATTGTCAATGGCAAGCCCGTGGACATGCGCGTCAACTCCCTGCCCACCCAGCACGGTGAGAGCGTGGTGATGCGCGTTTTGGACCGCAGTTCGGTCAACCTCGAACTCGAGCACCTGGGCATGCCCACCTACCTGTTTGATTACATCACCGACACCATTCAAAAGCCCAACGGCATCTTCATCGTCACTGGCCCCACGGGAGCGGGCAAAACCACGACGCTTTACGCCTGTTTGCGCCGAATCAACCAGATCGACACCAAGGTGCTCACCGCGGAGGACCCGGTGGAATACGAACTCGATGGCATCATGCAGGTGCCCATCAACGATGCGGTTGGGTTGACCTTTGCCAAGGCCTTGCGCAGCTTCCTGCGTCAGGACCCCGACAAGATCATGGTGGGCGAGATGCGCGATGTGGAAACCGCGCAAATTGCGATTCAGGCTTCGCTCACGGGTCACTTGGTGCTGTCCACCCTGCACACCAATGACGCTGCGGGCGCGGTGACGCGTCTGGTGGACATGGGGGTGGAGCCCTTCCTGGTTGCTGCCACCCTTGAGGGAGTGCTGGCCCAGCGTCTTCTGCGCACCATTTGCAAGAATTGCAAGGCGCCCTATGAGCCCAGTCTCTCCATCCTCACCCAGTTGGGACTGAGCAGGGAAGACATTGGCGGCAAGAGTTTCTATACCGGCGCCGGCTGTGACAAGTGTGGCGGTTCAGGATACCGAGGGAGAAAGGGGATTTACGAGTTGCTCAACATCAATGACCCGGTGCGCGATCTGATCATCGAAAGGGCCCCCACGCTGGTTCTCAAGCAGAAGGCCATCGAGCTGGGCATGATGACCCTGCGCGAGGACGGTCTGCGCAACATCTACGACGGTGAGACCACCATCGAAGAAGTGCTCAAGTACACCTAAGACTGCCCCCGGGTGCCGGGGCCTTGAGCCGTCGAACCGGTTCCAGTTCCGTGCCCGATGGCTCCCTCCGTTTTTTATTGGACATTCGCGGAGTTTTCCAAGTAAATTCAAAGCTCGCATCGTCGAGTCTGCCCCCTTTTCTCTATGCCAAAGTTCCACTACATCGCCCTTGACCAAAACGGACAGGAAGTCGCTGGAGATCTCGACGCCGCCAACGAGGCCGAGGCCGTCAACCTGCTGCGCCAAAATCAGCTTTACCCCACTCAGGTTGCCCAGGAGGGCAAGGGTGATGCCGCCGTGAAAAAGGCCGTCAAGGCCACCGCATCCAAGGGCAAGGGAGGAAAGGCCGTCAAGGCCGGGGCCAATGCCAAGGTCAAGGCCAAGTCGCTCATGGTCTTCACCCGCCAGCTGGCCACCTTGATTGACTCCGGATTGCCATTGCTGCGTGGCCTCACCGTACTGAGCCGGCAGGAGCCCAACCCCATTCTCAAATCCACCATCGGCACTCTGGCGGAGAATGTGCAGACCGGCAGCACCTTCTCCGAGACGCTGACCCAGTACCCGCGCATTTTCAACAAGCTCTATGTCAACATGGTCAAGGCCGGCGAGCTTGGCGGCGTGCTTGAGGTGGTGCTGAATCGTCTCGCGGAGTATCAAGAGAAGGCGCAGAAACTCAAAAACAAGATCATGGCCGCCATGATCTACCCCCTGGTGGTGATGTTCATCGCCCTGGCCATCCTGATCTTCCTCATGTTGGTCATCGTGCCGAAGTTCGAGAAGATCTTCGAAGAAATGCTTGGGGACAAAAACAAGCTGCCTGGCCTGACTAAACTGGTCATTGGCTTCAGCCGTTGGATGGGAGACAATTTCATCTTCCTGGCTGGTGGCGCAGCCTTCCTGTTCGTGGGCTGGAGGTTGTTCGCCTCCACAGCCGCAGGTCGTCGCAGCATTGATGCATGGAAGCTCAAATTGCCACTTTTCGGTGATGTGCAGCGCAAGACCGCGATCTCCCGCTTCACCCGCACCCTGGGCACTCTGGTCACCTCGGGTGTGCCCATCCTGCAGGCCCTCAACATCACTCGCGAAACCGCAGGCAACATCGTGGTTTCCGACAGCATCGTGAAGGTGCATGACGCCGTCAAGGAGGGCGAGTCCATGGTGGCTCCCTTGGAGTCCAGTGGCGTGTTCCCTCCGATGGTGATTTCAATGGTTGATGTGGGCGAGGAAACCGGCCAATTGCCCGAGATGCTTTTGAAGATTGCTGATGTCTATGAGGACGAGGTGGACAATTCCGTGTCCGCCCTGACCTCCATGCTCGAACCCCTGATGATTGTGATGCTGGCTTTGGTGGTGGGAACCATCGTGTTGGCCCTCTTCCTGCCGCTGATCGAGGTGATCAAGCAGTTGAGCACTGGCGCCGGTGGCGGATCCTAGCCATCCCCCACAGCGCTTCGGCCTTCACCCCGCACCCTGTTGCACCCCCCTATGAAGCTCCTACGGCCCCTCTCGCGTCACAACCGCGCGTTTACCCTCATTGAGTTGATTACTGTGGTGAGCATCATCGTGGTGCTCTTTTCACTGGTGGTTGGCGGCTTCAGCTATGCGGACCGCTCATCCAAGCGCAGCCGAACGGAGGTAACGATGCGCTCGGCCCGTGGGGGGCTCGAGCTGTACCGCGAGAAGTTTGGCGCCTATCCCACCTACGAGGCTGGGCGAGCCTCACAGATGATCTCCATCGCCAAGCGCGATTTTCCTGTGGCTGGTGGCGCCTGCCTCTACCAGGCCCTTAGCGGTGACGGTTACGATTTCATCTTCATGGGGGGGGACAAGCCCAACACACCGCCAAACTCCGATGGCAGGGTGGATGCTGGCGAGGCCCCCAATGTGGTCTTGGTCAACATGCCCAAGGAAATCACCGCCAAGTCGGGAGACACCTACTTCCTTGTTGACGGTTTTGGCCAGCCCTTCCGCTACATGAGGTCCCGTCGCTATGATGCTACCGGCACGCTGTTTGATTCCCCAGACAATCGCAATTCCTACGACACGGTAAACCGCAATACCTACGACCTTTGGTCCATCACCGACGACAACGCAGAGACCAGTCTGCGCATGAGCAGTGTGGAGGGTCGCACCACCAAGGCCGATCAGCGTTGGATCACCAACTGGTGATCCTGTGCATCAGGCCAGGCTCGTCGCCGTTCGGATTACCAGTCGCTGCTGAGTGCTGCCGAGCGGGCAATCGGCCCGATTGCCGCCGTGATGGGAGGCCGCGCTGTCTGCCGCCTTCTATTTTTGGTAGATGGGCAGGAAGTGGTGGTAGACGCTAAGGCTCAACAGCGCCAAAGAGGTGGCGTAAACGGAGCCAGCGCTCTTCTCGTTGCCATTGCGCGGCAGCCAGTGGCCCTCCGCTGTTTGTGAGCTGACGAGCATCTGCTCAGTCTTCTGTCTCGCGGTCGCGGCGTGGTCCCCGCCGCGCTGATACATCCCCTGCGCGTAGTAGTAGCATCCGTAGAAGAACCATGGCTCGCTGAGCTCGGGCGGAAATCGCAGAAGCCAGTTGGCGCTGCCCTGGACCTCTGGACAGTCATATTCGCCTGCGACCTGAAGGCTGAGCAGGCCGGCGGAGGTGGTGGAGAAAGTTTGCCTGCCACCGTAGGGCTCGTAGCTGAATGCCGCCTCCGTGCTCTTGGGGCGGCCATTGCTGTCGCGCTCAACCCGGTAGCTGCGCTTGATGTAGGCCACGGCATTGTCAATGGCCTCCTTGGGCACATCAATGCCACTGTTTTTGGCGGCCCGCAGGGCCATCAGCTGCCAAACGCTGACGCTGATGTCGCTGTCGCTGCTGCTGGGCTCATAACGCCATCCGCCGCGGTTGGCTTCGCTTTTTGGAGTTTGTTGGGCGCGCAAAATGAGCCGGATTCCCTTTTGGGCGAGCTCTCGTACCTTGCCGTCAGTGGACTCATCGGCTGACATGCCAAGCAATTCGATCAGGGCCAGGGTGATGATGCCGTGGCCGTACATGCGGCTGCGATCGCTCCTCCCCAGATAACCATTTTCATCGGCAGTGACATGGTTGACGATGAATTGAAGCCCCCGTTGCGCTGCCTGACTTTCGGGGCTTGCGGAACCTGGCAGGTGGCCCACCGAGGCCAATCCCATCAGGGCAAGCGAGGTCATGGCGGCACTGTGACTGGGAATGTCCCCTGGGCGCGGGTTTTGGTTGCTGCGCTGATCACTGAAATAGCCGCTGGCATGTTGATGCGCCACCAGCCATGACACCGCCTTTTCCACGCATTGGCGCACCTGGGGCGAGATGCGCTCGGTTGCCTCTTGAGCCTGTGATGTCGGAGCAAAACCCAGCAGGATGGCAAGGGAGATCAGGGTAAGCTTCATTGGCGGCTGGGGTGACGGCCCCTCAAGCCAGGGCCTTGATGAGGATGCGGGAGTTGCGCCCGCTTTGCTCGTAGGCCTGCCTGCGGTTGGCGGGGATGGCCTCGGGTTGGGATGTCTGAAATCCCAGTTTCTCTTGGAAGAATAATGGGGCCTGGGTGCTCAGCGCCAGAAGTTGAGTGCAGCCTTTCTGTCTGGCGGTTTCCTCGGCGAAGGCAACCAACTTGCGCCCATAGCCCATGCCCTTGTGGCTGCGCCGCACACAGAGGCAGGCCAGTTCCGCCATCCGGCCCGACGGCCCGCCTTCATGGAGGTGCACGGCCACACAGCCAATCGGATTGCCGTCGGTTTCCAGAACAAAGAAGTCCTTGATGCGGGCTTGGATCTGTTCGCGGGTGCGCGGCACCAGGGCGGCATCTTCCACGGACTGCTGCATCATCGAGAGCAGGGGAGCGATGTCCGAGGAGCGGGCGCGCCGGATCTGCTGATAGTCATCAGCGTGCACCATGGTACCAACGCCCTCATTGCTGAAGAGCTCGCTCAACAGCGCCTCGTCCTGTGTGCCATCCACAAGGTGCACGCGGGGAACCCCTTCGGCGCAGGCCACGGCAGCGTAGCGCAACTTGGAGAGCAGGTTGATGTCCAGCCCTGTGTCGCGGCGTTTGGCCAACTCCCGTGCCTCTGCGACACTGATCTGTGCCATGCGCCGGCCATCGGGTTGTGTCAGTCCGGCCTCGGAAACAAAGATCACCTTGGTGGCGCCAAGCGCGATGGCCACCTCGGTGGCCACTGCATCGCTGTTGAGCCTTAGGGTGGCACCGCGTCCATCGTAGCCAAGAGGCGGGAGAATGGGAATGATGTCGGCCTTGAGCAGGGCGCGCAGTGAGTCGGCGTCCACCCGTTCGATGCGGCCGGTGTTTTCCTGATCAATGCCATCAATCACACCGGCAGGGTGCACGCTCAGGGCGCTGGCGATGACCACGGGCAACTCCAGCGCCGAGAGTTCTGCCATTAGGGAGCTGGCCTGACGCGTGACGGCCTCAATGGCCACATCCAATGTCGCCGGGTCGGTGCGCCCCATGCCATCGTCATTGCTTAGCGAAACGCCGCGGCTGCCCGCCAGCGTGCGCATTTGCGCGCGCACTCCAAAAACCAAAACCACCTCAATGTTGAGCGATTGCAGCACCGCCACATCCTGCAACAGGCTGGCAAAGCCATTCTGGCCCATCAGCGCCCCGTCAATGGCAATGACAAAGATGCGCTGCCGGAATTGCGGCACATAGCGCAAAATGGCGCGCAGATCTTCAAATCTGGGGGCAGGCTTGGGAGTTGGAAGGCTGTCGGCCACGGGGTTCAGTGTGCCTGAAATGGGAGGCAACGCAAGGCCGGGCTAGGTTCGGCCCCTGCGCCGCGGTTGGTTCACACATCGCAGACCATTGCGGCGTGGCGAAGGGCAAGGATGGGGTCCGGCCAGGTGGGAATGAATTCATGGGCCACAAAGTCGTGGTAGCCAATCTCCATGACGGCCTGCATCACGGCTGAGTAGTTGATCTCCTGATGCTCGTCCAATTCACAGCGCCCGGGGTTGCCCGCGGTGTGGAGGTGGCCGATAAATTCCCGGTGTTGGCGCAGGCGGCGGATGATGTCGCCGTTCATGATGCTGACATGGTAAATGTCAAACAGCAGCTTGAAGTTGGGGCTGCCCACCTGCCTGACGAGATCAACGCAGAAATCAACATCGTCTCCAAAATATCCCGGGTGGCCCTTCATCGGGTGGCTGTCATCGCGGGAATTGAGATGCTCAAGCACGAGCGTGACCCCTGCCTTCTCGGCGCGCGGCAGGACCTTCTTCCAGGTCTCAAGGCAAAGCTCAATGCTGCGCTGACGATCCATGCCATCGTAGCGCATGCCGGTGAAGGTGATGACCTTACGGCAGCCCACGGCGGCAGCCACCTCAATGGCATCGGTCAATTTCGCCTCGACCTCGGCGCTGAATTTGGGATTGCAGGGCCCGTTGGAAAAGCCATGGCTGCCCACCAGCGAGATTTCCAAGCCCAACTTGCGAACCTCGGGGTAGTGCTTGCGGTCAATGCCCTCGATGCCCTTGAGCCCAATGGCCTTCGCGTGTCGGGCAAGTTCCAGGGTCTCCATGGGCTTGAAGCACCAACCCATCAGGCTGTGCTTAATGCCCTCATTGACAACGCGGTAGTCTGGCTGAACCCGCGCCGATGTTGGGCTGGAAGCTGGGTTTTTGCCGAGGGCGGCCACAGTGGAAATGGAACCTGCTGCCAGAGGCAGGCCAAGGAGCTGACGGCGAGAAAGGGAGTGAGGCATGGGGGGATAACGGAGGATTGGGGCTGGCTCTGGCTTGGGATGAGACATGACCTGTCAGCGATGCTCCCCAGGCTAGGATAGACAAGCGGGCTTTCCCTTGCAACTTTCTCGCGTCCAAGGCGTTCAAAGGAGCCGGTCGCCGCCCCCATCGGCTTTCGTCCTCCCCCCCCCCTTTTTTTGCATGTCATCCCAGGATTCCACGGTCTTGTTACCTCTAGCTTGGGAGGGGTGGCAGCTGAGCACCGCCAGTGGGGAACACAGCAGGGTATCGCTGCCAGCTGAAGCTTCTCGTGGGCGGGTGTTGATCGTCGGTTTGCCCGGCGGAGCCTGCCGCAGCATCGGCATGGTCCTGCCCAACGCCGACCACTCCATCATGGCTGCAATGGTGCGAGCACAGCTCGAGCGCCTCGGTTTGCGTGCCGATCACGAGCTGGGCCCGAGGCACTGTTGGCATCTGGTGGCCCAAAGTGCCCAGCGTGCGCTGGTGAGTGTGGATATTCTGGCTGATCCCTTCCCTGAGGAGTTGCTGAACCTCTCAGCCTCTCAGTATTGCTCTGCCTTGCGTTTGCGGCAAATGCCCTCACGGCGCTTGGTGCTGATGGTTGAGCAGGGGCAGTTGCTCGCTGCCGTGGGGTTGCATGGACAACTCTACCACGCAAGCCTTCTGGGGGCTGTGGATGGTGCCGAGGCTCAGGAATGGGGGCGAGAATTGCGGTGGATGTCGCTTGCCCTTGCAGAGGAGGCTCCCGAATTGAGTCCCGAAGCAATTCTCTGGGTTGGCGAGTCGCCCTCGGCCGACTTTCCTCAAGGCCTCGCGGCAGCAGCAGAGTTGCCCTTGGAGCAATGTGCTGAGCTCGGGCCTCGCGATTTGGATGTGGACTCCCCCCATTGGCAGCGCCTGTTGCCCGAGGGGGTGGTGGCCGCTCAGCAGCGAGCCAGCCGCCGGTCGCGCACACGAAGGATTGCCTCGTTGATCTTGACTCTCGGGCTCGCGGCCGTGGCCATCGCCGTTCTCTCGCTGACCGCCATGGAGCGCGAGGCCCTGGAGTTGCAAAAACGCAGTGAAGCCACGGACGCCGAAGCACAGCAGGTGCGCAAAACCGCGGAGACCTGGAAGCAATTATTGCCGGCGCTCGAAGCCAAGCAATACCCGATGCAGATGCTGGCCGAGATCACCGCCCTGATGCCGCCCAGTGGGATCGTGATCCGTCGTTACCAGACCCGACAAGATCAGGTCGAGGTTCAAGGCGACGCCCGTGACGCCCAGACTGCGGTGCAGTTCATGGAAGATCTGCAGAAGCATCCGCAATTGGGTCGTCTGCAGTGGTCCAAGCCCAGTCCCACCGTGCGCGAAGGAGTCGCGCAGTTCCGAACCCAGGGCAAACCCCAGTAAATCCACCTCCCATGGCTGCCCTGACTCCGCGCGAAAAAAAGCTCCTCGGCCTCTGCCTCTTGGCTTTGGTTTCGGTGGCGGCGATGATCGGCCTGAAGGAATACCTCGACCGCCGCAAGGCAGTGGCCCAGCGGCTTCAGGGCCTCAGGCAGCAGGTTTTGGAAAATGAGAGCTGGCTCAAGGACCGCGACTTTTGGGGCAAGCGCCGCGAATGGCTGCGCCAGCACATGCCTGCCACCGAAAGTCTCGGCAAGGCGCAGGGTCTGCTTCTTGAGGAATTGGAAAACTCAGCACTCGATGCCGGCCTGACCCTTGAACAACCCACGCTGCCTCCCGTGGACGACAAACCTGGTGCCGTGAGGCGCGAGGTCAAGGTGGGGGTGCGACTGCGCGGCGATCAAGACAAGATGATGCGTTGGCTTGGCGGTCTGCAGGATCCCATGCGTTTTGTGGTCATTGACGAGTTGCAGATGGAGCTCGACAGCAAGGCGCGCAGCAAGATTCCGCAGATGCAGTGTCAGATTGTGCTGGCGCGCTGGTTCAAACCCCAACAGGAGCTCTGAAGACCATGCCCCCATGTGCCTTGTTTGTGTCGTTGGTCTTGCTGCAACCCTTGATTCTGCTGGCCCAGCAGGCAGCAGACCCCGATCTGCCACAGCCACTGCAAAGCCAGAAACTCGAATCTCTGGCGACCAACTCACCCTTCACCCGGTTGGTCAGTCTCTCGGAGGACCTGGTGCTCACGGGCATCGCTCACCTCAACGGCAAACCTGTGGCCACGGTCTTCAACAAGAAGACGAAGGAAAGTTTTTTGGTGGGGCAGGAGCCCAACTTCCAGGGTTGGGTGTTGGAGGAGGTGCTGCCTGCGCCCGATCTGACTCGCAGCCGTATTTTGATGAGCGTGGGCGGCGAGAGGGTGAGGTTGGCCTACCAATCGCTGAGCAAGGACGATCTGAAACCCGACGGCAAGCGCAGCAAGGAGTCCAAGCTCGAACGCTCCGAGCGTGGAGAACGATTCCGGCCCGAGGGTCGTGGGCCAAGTGAGGATGACAGACGACGCTACGAAGCCCTCTCGGAAAAGGCGCGGGAAAAATTCCGCGACATGATGCGCAGCAAGTTCAACGACGACAAATTTCGCAGCGCTCCTGATGAGGAGAGGCGCAACATCATCCGCAAGGAATTCGAGCGCATCGAGAAGGAAGACCGCGGCGGCAAGTAAGCGAAGAAGCCCATTTGATTTTCATGAAACCAATCCCAACCCTGATTCTGTTGCTGGCCGCCATGAGCGCCGTTTTGCTGACTGCGCAGCAGAGACCACCCGCAGCCCCTGGGCCTGACCAGCAAACGCCAGAGCTTCGCGAGCCCGCCGCCGCACCCGCCGCCGCACCCACAGCCGCACCCGCCGCCGCCGGGGCGACAGCCCCAGCTCCGCCTGCGCAAGGGCCTCAAGCCGGAGAGCGCTCCGGGGATGGAGGGCGTCGTTTTGGTCCTGGTGGCCCTGGCGCTTTTGGGCCAGGAGGCCCCGGCGCTTTTGGGCCAGGAGGCCCTGGTGGTTTTGGCGGGATGCGTCGCCGCGGCCCGGGCGAGGAGGGGGGCAGCTTGCCTGAGGATAGCCCGCTATCCCAAACCATTCGGATGGAGGGCGAGAAAGTGGTGTTGCAGTTTCCCGGCAATCCGGTTTCCGACCTCCTGAGCATCTACGAGTTGCTCACCGGCCTGACTTTGGTCAAAGACAGCGCCATCCTGGAGGGTGCAGCAATCAGTTTGGCCACCCCGCGTGCCGTGGACAAGACCGAGGCCATCAAGCTCATCGAGGCGACCCTGTTCACCAACGGTTACGCCATTGTCACGGAGCCTTCGGGCAAGAGTGCGCGCATTTTGCCAGCCCGCACCCAGAGTGCCAGCGGGGTGCAGTTCTCTCAGGGCCTGCACTTTTACACCAAGGCAGAGGAGCTTCCCGCTGGCGAGACCCTGGTGACCTATTTCATGAAGCTGGAGAACCTCGATCCTGAGCAGGCAGCCACCATGCTATCCGGACACATTGGTCTTGGGGTTTACGGGCGCATGACGCCTGTGCTGACGCCGCCGGGCTTGCTGATCACGGAGAGCAGTTCAGTGCTGCGTCAGCTCATTGCCATCTGCGAAACGATTGACCAGCCGGCCAATAGCGCCTCTCTGGTCACCAAGTTCATTCCGCTTGAGCATGCCGATGCTGGCACCGTGGCGCAGATCATTCAGGCCACCTTGAGTGCACAGGCTCAGGAAAAGGAAAGCAAGGGCGTCAACACGATCCGCGGTGAGGCTCCCGCGGGCAAGTCCGATGCCAAGCCGCAGAGCAATGATCCGCGTGACAACGCTCCGCGGGTCAATCCCGTCTACATCAATGGACAGTGGGTCATCCCCAATTCTCCGCAGTCGCCGCAGCCCACGGCTCAGGTGGTGGCGGATACGCGCTTGAACCAAATCCTGGTGGTGGCCTCAGCCGCAGATTACACCTACATCGCCAGTCTGGTGGCTGAGTTTGACAAGCCCCTGAAGTACGAGGAGCCCTTCGAGCGCCGCTTGCGCTATGCTGCGGCCATTGATGTGTTGGCTGCCGTGGTTGATTTGTTGCAGGAGCCGCAGGGCACTGCGGCGGCCCTGCCCGGTGGGGGGAGTGTGCAAGCGCAACGCCAGCAGAGTTTTTCCTCAAGCAGCAGTCAGTTGCTCGGCGGGCGTACGACCACAGGCACTCGTGGCGGACAAGTGCTCAGCAGCTCCGCGGGAGCTGCAGGGGCTGGGGATGGAGACACGGCCTCGGCAAGTTCCGGTTTGGGATCGCGGGCGGATGTGATCCAGGGCCCGACTCAGGACAATGCTCCGGTTTCCGTTCTGGTGGGCAAGACGCGCGTGGTGGCGGACCCAATGACCAACAGCATTCTGGTGGTTGGCCGCAAGAGTGAGGTTGAGAAGGTCAGTGGTTTGCTCGACAAACTCGACCGCAAGCCTTCGCAGGTTTATCTGGCGACGGTGATTGGTCAGTTGACCCTCGGTGACGGTTATGAGTTTGGTGTGGATTATCTGGCGCGAGTGGCCAATGCCGGAGGCAATCCCAATTTCACGGCAGGCAATCTGATGTCCAATCGTCAGCTCTACAATCAGCCTCTGGATGTGCGCAGCGGACAGATCCCCTTTCAGACCAGCACCACGCTGACGGGTGCCAATGGCACACAAACCCTTCAGACGGCGGCCAATCGTGTGGCGGCCGCCAACGGTCTCAATCTTTATGGCGCCATCGGTTCAGGCGTTGATGTTTTTCTCTCGGCGCTGGAGACCACCAATCGCTTCAAGGTGCTGTCGCGCCCCTCGGTGTTTGCCCTCAACAACCGCAAGGCGGTGATCACCTCCGGCAGCCTGATTCCCGTGCCCGCCCAGACGGTGCAGAATCTCAACAACAACAATGGTGGCACCTTCACCACCACGATTGATTACCGCGATGTGGTGCTCAAGCTTGAGGTGGTGCCCCTCATCAATGAGGATGGTGAGATCAGTCTGACGATTGCCCAGATCAACGATACGGTGACTTCGGAGAAGCAGATCGCCAACAACACGGTTCCGGTGATTGCCACCGAGCAGATTGTGACCACGGTGAATGTCTCGGATGGCAAGACCATTGTGCTGGGTGGGCTGATCAGCGATGCGCAGAAGCGTGATCGCAATGGCACGCCTTTGCTGAGCCGCATCCCTGGTCTCGGTGCCTTGTTCAGCCGCGACACCACGAGCAATCAGCGCAAGGAGCTTCTGATCTTCATCCAGCCTACGGTGATCCGTGAGGATGGTCAGATGCAGGCAGCCTCGCTGCAGGAGCAGGGCCGGGCTTCAGTGGGGCCTGATGCCCTTGAACGCTTTCCTCAGAAGCCCAATCCCGCTGAGCCAATCCCACCGGTCAATCCTCAGCAGAGGAAGTCCTGGATCAAGCGCGTCTTCAGCCGCGACTGATGGCTGCCTTGTGTGCCCCAGCCTGCGGTGGTTGGGGCCTCAGGCTGCGCCTTGATGGGCCAGTGAGGCGGCAATAAAGCCGGCGAAGATGGGATGGGGATCGTTGGGCTTGCTGTTGAACTCCGGGTGGAATTGGCAGGCCACAAAGAAGGGGTGATCGGGGATTTCGATCATTTCAGCGAGTCCGCCCTTCTGGGACACGGCACTGATGCGCATGCCCTTGGCCTCAAGGCTTGCCTTGTAGGCATCGTTGACCTCATAGCGGTGACGATGGCGCTCATGAATGGTTGTGCTGCCGTAAAGTTTGCAGGCCAGGCTGCCTTCGTTGAGCAGGCTGACCCAGCTTCCCAGGCGCATGGTTCCTCCGAGTTGTTGAACCTGCTTTTGTTCTTCCATCATGCTGATGACCGGGTGCGGGGTGGTCGGGTCGAACTCGGTGCTGGTCGCTTCAGCCAGACCACAGACATGGCGGGCGAATTCGATCACGGCAATCTGCATGCCAAGGCAGATTCCAAAGAAGGGGATGCCCTGCTCACGCGCAAAGCGGGTGGCGGCAATCTTGCCCTCGGTTCCCCGGTCGCCAAAGCCGCCGGGAATCAGGATGCCGTGCAGGCCGCTGAGGTGTTGCGCTGCGCCATCGGCTTCAATCGCCTCAGCGTCCACGCGCACAATCTCGACCTTGGTCTCGCGGAAGGCCCCGGCGTGGGTGAGGGATTCGTAGATGCTCTTGTAGGCGTCTTGGAGTTCGATGTACTTGCCCACGACCGCGATGCGGACATGGTGCGCCGGGCGGATGATGCACTGCACGAAGCGCTTCCAGCGGCTGAGGTCCGGGGCCTTGGTTTCCAGACTCAGCAGTCGGCAGACCGTGTCATCAAGGTGCTCCTCGTGCAATTTCAATGGCACCTCGTAGATGCTGTGTTTGACATCGCGGACCTCAACCACCTGAGTTGGTGGCACATTGCCAAAGAGGGAGATTTTCTCGCGCACATCCTGATCCAAGGGGCGCTCGGTGCGGGCCAGAATGACTTGGGGAAGAATGCCGATCTCACGCAGTTTGGCGATCGATTGCTGGGTGGGCTTGGTCTTGAGTTCCTGCGCGGCCTTGATGTAGGGAACCAGGGTGGCATGCACAAACAGGACATTGCCTGGGCCCACCTCAAGGGCGAATTGGCGGATGGCCTCAAGGAAGGGCAGGCCCTCGATGTCTCCGACGGTGCCGCCGATTTCCGTGATGATCACATCCCCGCCCATGGTCTCAGCCACCTGGCGGATGCGATCCTTGATCTCGTTGGTAACATGGGGAATGACCTGCACGGTTCGTCCCTGATATTTTCCGGCGCGCTCCTTCTCCAGAACGCTTTGGTAAACCTGTCCGCTGGTGAGGTTGTTGAGGCGGGAGAGGTTGGTGTGGGTGAAGCGCTCGTAGTGCCCGAGGTCGAGGTCCGTCTCGGCGCCGTCATCAAGCACATAAACCTCGCCGTGCTCGTAGGGGTTCATGGTGCCCGGATCAATGTTGAGATACGGGTCGAACTTCTGCATGATGACCTTCAGGCCGCGCAATTCAAGCAGCGTGGCCAGGGAGGAGGCGGCAAGCCCTTTGCCCAGGGAGCTGACGACGCCGCCAGTGACAAAGATGTATTTCATGGTTCGGATGCTTGGAGGAGGTTGGGGAAAATCACAGGGAGCCGTTGGCACGGCGGAGTTGAGCGTCAATGGCTGCGGCTTGCTCCGGGGTGTCCACGCCGGGGGAGAGGTCGTCGCAGGTCAGCACTCTGAGGCGCACGCCCCGTTCGAGGGCACGCAGTTGCTCGAGCGATTCGACGCGCTCCAAGGCGCCGGGTGGCCAGGAAACAAACTCGTGCAGGAAACGGCGCTCAAAGCCGTAGATGCCGAGGTGCCGCCAACTGTTGAAGCCCGGCAGGGCCTGACGGACATGGGGCAGGGGGCTGCGTGAAAAATACAGCGAGTCGCCCTGCAGGTCGAAGAGGACCTTGACGATGTTGGGGTCCGCAATTTGCGCGGGGTCGGTCAGCGGTGCCGCGGCGGTGATCATGCGCACCTCGGGGTGTTCCCGCATCTCCAGGGCCAGACGGTCAATGAGTTGCGGAGAGATCAGGGGCTCGTCACCCTGCACATTGATGACCTGCGTGCATTCAGGGAAGGCTTCGGCGGCCTCGGCGATGCGGTCGGTGCCGCTGGGATGGTCGTCTCGGGTGAGTACGGCCTTGGCGCCGAAGGAGTCTGCTGCCTCAACGATGCGCGGGTCGTCCGTGGCAATGACCACCTCATCGGCCTGCTTTGCCTGACAGCAGCGTTCCCAGACATGCTGGATCATCGGTTTGCCTGCGAGGGGATGCAGGGGTTTTCCGGGGAAGCGTGTGGAGCCCCAGCGGGCGGGGATGGCGATGAGGGTCTTGCTGGTCTGGGGCCTGGACAAGGGAAATGAGCGGGTTCTTTTGAGATGGCGCGGCCATCCCCTCCGCGCAAGTACATTGGCAGGCGGCTGCAAAAAAGGCGCCGCCTCGTTGCCAGCCCGGGCGGACTTGGGGCTAATGTTGCGGGGGCGGGCCGCTGCGGCTCAGGGCTTGGCGCCAGACCTCGTCTTGCGCCTTGGCCATGGCCGCGGCCTGCGCGGGGTCGTGATCATCCCAGCCGCCCAGATGCATCATCCCGTGCACCAAGTAGAGGGCCAGCTCTTCAATGGCGCCATGTGACCGGCCCTCGGCCTCACGGCGGGCGCAGGGGGCATTGATCAGGATTTCACCGTGCTCGAAGGTGATCACATCCGTGGTGCTGGAGTCACCGAGAAATTCGCCGTGTACACGGCTGATGCAGGCATCGTCCACCACGGTGATTTCCAAATTCCGCAGGGAGCCCAGGGTGCTCTCGGTGCTTCGGGCCTGCTTCAGGGCCAGTGGCAGTGCTGCCTTGGCCACGCCGCGCAGCC
>JAURHS010000159.1 GCA_030833205.1 Prosthecobacter sp. | reverse complement strand
GCCGGCACGGTGAGGATGGCCATCTTGACGCCACGCTCCTCGATGAAGCCGCGCATTTGCGCGCTGGGCAGCACCGGAATATCCAACCCAGGCTGTGGCCGGGGCGCCACATCAAAGGCCGCAATCACATCAAAGCCCTCCTTGCGGAAGCCGCCGTAACGCAGCAGGGCCGAGCCGAGATTGCCGACACCGGCAAGGATCACCGGCTGAAAATGATTTTGCCCCAGCACCTGGGCGATGGTCGCACTGAGAGCCGCGACATTGTAGCCAAGGCCCCGGGTGCCAAACTGTCCAAAGTACGTCAGGTCCTTGCGCAGCTGGGTGGGCTTGACCCCGGCCGCCTTGGCCAAGGCATCCGAGGACACCGTCTCCACCTCATTCTGACGCAGCTTGCCGAGGCAGCGCTGGTAGATCGAGAGCCGGTAAATGGATTTGCGGGGAATTTCTCCTTTGTAGGGCACCTTGTGAATTTTCACCTCTCTGAAAAAATCTGTCAATCCCAACTCACCCTGCCATGTCAACGGCTTGGGTTATTCACTAGAAATCATGGCACGGTTCATGCTCCGGAAAGGTTACCCAACCTCCATGAACCCAACCAACCTGCCCCTCCGGGCGCGGGGTTCCATGGCTGTGGCGCTCTGCGCCGCCGCCACGGCCTGCGCCCTTCCCTCCCTGCACGCCGCTGAAGCCGCCTCCACGATCCAATCTGGCGATACGGCCTGGCTGCTGACCTCCACGGCCCTGGTCCTGCTGATGATGCTGCCTGGACTGGCGCTGTTCTACGCTGGCCTGGTCAAGGCCAGGCACACGCTCTCCCTGTTCATGCAGTGCTTTGCCCTGACGGCGGTGCTTAGTCTGGTCTGGCTGGCCTGTGGCTACTCGCTGAGCTTCAGCGGCAGCGGCGGTTTCATCGGCGATGGGGCGCGTCTGTTTCTCAACGGGGTCACCACCCAAAGCGCAAGGTCCGACTGTCCAGCCATTCCGGAATTGCTGCATTTTGCCTATCAGATGATGTTTTTCATCATCACTCCGGGGCTCTTCATTGGCGCGGTTGCCGAACGCATGCGCTTTGCGCCTCTCCTGCTTTTCAGCGTGCTTTGGAGCCTGCTGGTCTATGCCCCCTGCTGCTACGGCATCTGGCATCGAGCCGGGGCTTTCTTTGGCCTTGAGGGCGTGATTGATCTGGCCGGTGGCATCGTGGTGCACATCACTGCGGGCGTGGCGGCATTGGTGCTTTGCGTGGTGGTGGGGCCGCGACGCGGATTTCCGCAGGCGCAGTTCCTGCCCCACAGCCTGCCCCTGACTCTGGTGGGCGCCGGCCTGCTCTGGGTGGGTTGGTTTGGATTCAATGCCGGCAGTCAACTCGCGGCCAATGGCAGCGCCGCGATGACGCTGGTGGTGACGCACCTGAGCGCCTGCAGCGCTGCGATCTGCTGGAGCCTGATCGAGTGGAAGCACCTGGGCAAGCCCAGTGCCCTGGGCATTGCCACCGGATGCGTGGCCGGTTTGGCAGCCATCACGCCGGCCAGTGGCAAGGTCGGCCCCATTGGTGCGGTGGCCATCGGCGCCATCTCCGCCCTGATCTGCTGGCTGTCCTGCAGCAAGCTCAAGAAGGCCTTCCGCTACGATGATTCCCTGGATGTGTTTGGCGTGCACGGCATGGGCGGTCTGGTGGGAAGTCTGCTGGTGGCCGTCTTTGGCTCCACCTCCTTTGCCGGTGGGCTCGGTGAGTTCAGCATCGGCGCGCAATTCAAGACGCAGGCGCTGGCCTGTTTCTACGCCGCCGCGCTCTCGGGCCTTGTGAGTTGGGTGCTGCTGAAGGTCATCGGCTTGTTGATGCCTTTGCGGGTGAGTTCCGAGCAGGAGGCCACGGGCGTGGACCTGGCTGAACACGGTGAGAACGCCTACAATCCCTGATCCCGGGAAGGGTCATTCCACAGCGTCATTCTCGGGGACCTGGCCTGCCTTGCGCCAGCGTCCCTCGAGGGTGTGCACCAAATGCGGCGTGTAGAGCTCGGGCTCCAGCAGGAAGGAGTCGTGCCCCTTGTCGGAGTGCACGGTGATGTGCATGGAGGACACTCCTGCGGCCTCGAGTTCGCGCACGAGATTGGCTTGTTCCTCCGGGTAGAAGCAGAAATCGCTGTCGATGCTGAAGACCAGGTAATGATGCCCGGCCTGCGCACTGCGTGCAAACAGCGAGGCCGCGTCACTGACGCCGGCATCGCGCAGCGGATCAAAGCGCAGCCAGAGGTTGATGATGCGCAGGTAGGAGTTGGCATCGAAGCGACGCACGAACTTCTTACCCTGGTGCAGCATGTAGCTCTCGACATTGTGGCCCATCTGATACCAGGCGAGTTGATCGCCGCTGGAGACCACGCTCTGCCGCGCACGCCGCTCGATGGCGTCGAGGTGCACAAAGGTCTTGTGCGAAATCATGCGCGCCAGCGCCAAACCATACTCCGGCGCCTGTCCCGCCTCATAGTTGCCGCCGCGGAACTGGGGATCGTTCTCGATGGCCAGCACCTGCTCAAAAAGCGTCAGGCGCGTCAGTACCGTGGTGCACAGCCCGCTGGCAATGGGCACAACGAGGCGTACACGCTGCGGCAGCAAGGTGGCAAAGTTGATTGCCAACAGACCACCCACGGAGGCGCCGATGACGGCGTGCAGGACCTCAATGCCAAGGTGATCCAGCAAGGCCGCCTGGCTGCGCACCACATCACTGCTGAGCACCGCTGGGAAATCTGCGCCATAGGGCTTGCCGGTCTTCGGATTGGGCGAGGCAGGTCCACTGCTGCCGTAACAGCCGCCAAGGTAGTTGGCGCAGATCACAAAATAGCGATCCGTGTCCAATGCCTTGCCCGGTCCGATGAACAAGTCCCACCAGCCCTTTTGCACATCCGCAGTCCAGCGCCCATCCAAACCGGGCACCTCGGGGTTGAACCCCGCCGCGTGCTGGCTGCCGGAGAGGGCATGGAACAGCAGGATCGCGTTGCTGCGGGTCGCGTTGAGCTGGCCATAGGTCTCGTAGGCCAGGCAGAGGTCCTCCATGGACTGACCGCCGGCAAAGACAAAGGGCTTGTCTGCGCTGGCAAGCTGCAGGAACTGAGTGCTGGTTTGGCCGGGCGCCTTGCTCATGGCAGGGGATGAAGGGGCCAAAAGGCCGGCTTGTCAAAGACTGGCATGAAACTCATTTGGCCTCGATGACCTCCAAGGCCTCTGCCTTGTAGGAGCCGGAGGCAGCGGCGCTGACCTTCCAGCGCCGCCGCTCAAACCGATCCTTGTAAGACCATGCCGCCTCGTACTCCCAACTCTGGGCAGCAACGGGCTTCATGCTGCGAACCTGCAACACGAAGACCGGCACCCGGGTATCGGGGTCAATGGCATGATTGGTGGGCTTCGCGGTGGTCAGGACTTCGGGGCTGACAAAACGCAAGCCGCTGGCCTTTGCCAATTCCTGCATGAAGGGCACGCTGGCGGCGGTGAAATCGCGCCCGCGCACGATCTCTCCCAGGGTCAAGGCGTGGCTCTTGGGCACGCCCGGATTGGGATCAGGCAGTTGCCGAAGCATCTCCAGCACAAGGGCCTTGGTGGCGGGTTGCTCGTACTGAGCCAAGGCACGGCCATCGGCATCCACTGGCCCACAGGCTGCCAACAAGAAGAGGCTCAGTGTCGCCGCCAGAATTTTCCAAGTCGAGTCCATCACAGGCCTCCTTGGCACAGCATTGTGTCTCAGGCAAAAACAAAGCGGGCCGGGAGCAGCACACAATGATGGCTCCCGACCCGCCATGACTCCCTGAGATTGCTGAGAAACGCTCCCGGCGCCACCCATGCCAACAACCCCAGCGGAATCATCACGCAAAGCGACCGAGAACTCTGACGCTCAGGGGGCCGGCGGTGTTCAATGGCCAAGAAAAAAATCAATGCCTGTCCAATTCCCACAGAATCAAGGCTCGAGACTGAGTTGATAGAAAGCGGCGGGCAACTGCTCGCTGCTGCACCAAATGGCCCGCTGACCTGGGGCATGGGCAATGGCCTCAAGCTGTTTGAGCAGGGGTGGAGTCAGGAGCTTCGGTTCGCCCTTCAGGGCCGCGGCCACATCGCCGTCCGCGTCCAGGGGCCACTCCAGAAGGACACTGTAAGTGGCCAAGGCAAACCAGCGGCCATCCGCAGCAATGGAGGCTCCAGTCACCATCTGAGCATGATGCGGCGCCTTGCCCACCCTTGGCCGTGGGGGCAATTCCAATGCGGCCATGCGTTGAAGGGTGATGACTTTTCCATCAGGGGGTTGCGCCACCGAGAAGCTGTAAAGCGCGCTGTGACCAGCGCTGTCCTTGGTCACCACCCATGCCCTGCCGCTGCGCGGGTCTATGGCAAAGGCCTCGGCGTTGTGCCTGCCGTCCGGATACTTCACGCGCCAGTGCGCCGTCGGCTTCACCAGGATTTCTCCGCCCTGCGGGGGGGGTAGATTGGAGGGCTCGGGAACTTCATAAAAGTCAACCCCGCTGCGCACATGCAGGTTGTCTCCGATGTCCGCCACCACAAGCACGGCGCTGCCATCGCTGCGTCGCCAGGTCGCCAGATCCTCCCAGTCCAGATTGGGGGCATCGCGAAGGTGCAACACGGCCCGAGTCTGTCCGCGTTGGTCAATGGCAAAGAGCCGCGGGGCGCCAAAGGAATCGTTGTGGGTCCAGAATAGGCCAGGGTGGCTGAGGCTGCAGACCAGGCCTGAGCTCTCGTTGATTTGGGTGTCCTGCAGCAAGATGCGCTGCTGCACCCTTGTCTCAGCGCCCTCCTCAATCACCTCAGGTCGCGGCTCCACGGCGGCCAAGAGGACTAGGGCCAACAGCAGTGGAGGCAGCAGCCAGCGCTCCAAGCGGGCCATCGGGCGCAGGGCGCCGGTCGCGGGTTTTGCAGCGCTCATGGGGGGCTTGTGGCTGGGTTCTCTAGCGCGCGCTGAGAAGCGCTGCGGGCGGCAGCAGCCTGCGATGGTGTAGCTCAACGCGGCCCAAAAACCAACGCCAGGTCGCGCCGGGGCGCCCATTGTCGAGCAAAAAGTGCGGGCAGTCCTTGTGCGGTTGGCTGATGTGGGGGCTGATGCGCGGCCAGTGGTAATGCGGCACCACCCGCTCCAGGCCAAGGCCATAGGTGTGCATGAGGTAGGCCGCAAGGCGGGCCGTCTTGTCAATGGTGAGGGCAAGATCATTGCCCTGATGCTCGCACATCTCGATGCCGATGCTGGTGTTGTTGCCGGGCCCGTCAAAGTCCGCGTGCTCCCCCTGCTCACGGCAGGGCAGGTGTTGAATGGCCACATCCTGCTGGACGGTGAAATGCCAGGTCAGGTAACCGATGCGGTTGCCGCCCTTGCGCTTCGGCGCGCGAAGCGATCCGCGCTTCAGGGCCAGCGCGTGATGATAGGCGGTGCCCGTGGGGTTTTGCGTGCTATGAATGGTGATGAAACGCGGGGTCATCGGGCGCTTGACCTTGCGGCCCACTGTGCCGGCAGGAATGAGGTCCACCCTGAGGTTCACCTCGGCGAGCAACTGCTGCGCTGTGACGCGCTGCAGGGCAAAATCGCGGTAGCGCGACTGCCACTGCGCCACCCGCGAACGACTGCTGCCAGAAAGCACGCAGCCCGCCAGAATGAGGGCACAGCAAAGCGGCAGGCCCAGCGCACTGAAGCGGAATGGTCGACTCATCGGGGATGCCATCATGCACGGGCAGTATGACCCGACAAAAAGAATTGCCAAGAATCGAAAAGCGGTTGCCTTGAATTCACCCGCCCTACAGGATCGTTGCCTGCACGGGCAGTCGCCCCGCCCCGATCCCATCCATGGCCGCATCCCTTCTCCGCATCCTGCTTGCGCTGACCTGTCTGGCGACGACTTCCTGCAACCTGCCACCAGCACTGCAATCGGTGGCCGCGCGATGGCAGCTGGCCCCCAGGGCTCAGGCGGTGACCCCGCAACTGGTCTCCGCAGGCCAGGCCCCTTCGAGCCGCCTGAATGCCACACCGCGCTTTGTCAGTTCCAGTGCTCCCACCATTCGCGCACAGAGCTGGATTTTGCTCGATGCGATCAGCGGCGAGCACCTCGCCAGTCAGGCCCCAGACAAGGTACGCCCCGTGGCCAGCACGCAGAAGTTGCTCACCGCCTTGGTGGTGCTCGATGCGGGAGATCTGGAAAAACCCGTCAGGGTGCAGGCCGCGGACACGAGGGTGGAACCCACGGTGCTGGGACTGCGCGCCGGAGAAACCTACACCAGGCGCAACCTGCTCTACGCGTTTTTGATCCGCAGTTGCAATGATGTCGGGCAGGTCCTGGCGCGCGACAACGCTGGCAGCCTCGAGGCCTTCGCGGCGCGCATGAACGCCAAGGCGCAATCGCTGGGCTGCACGCAGAGCCGCTTCCGCAATCCTCATGGCCTGCCTGCAGCGGGGCAGTACTCCAGCGCCAGAGACATGGCGCGCATCGCTCTTGCCGCCTACCGCCACCCCGTGATCCGCGACATCGTGCGCCGCTCCAGCTACCAGTTCCGCCGCCAAAGCGGCAGCCTCACCACCCTGCAGAGCACCAACCACCTTCTGGGCGCGCTGGCCATCTGCAACGGCATGAAGACCGGCTATACCCGCGCCAGTGGGCGCTGCCTGGTCTCGAGCGCCAGCGCCTCGGGCCGCCATGTGATCCTGGTGCAATTGGGCACCAAGACGACCTACCTTTGGGACGACGCCAGCCTGCTGATGCAATGGGGCCTGCAACACTGCCGCCCGCACTTCTTTTTGGCCAACAACCCCTGAGTTCGACAAGGCGGAAAACTGCGCGCTTGGCAAGGCCTTGCCGCCGTTCCATGCTTGCGGC
>JAURHS010000019.1 GCA_030833205.1 Prosthecobacter sp. | reverse complement strand
GTTGCAGACGATTCTTCCATTGCCTGGCGCACCAACAAGGGTGTCGCTTATGTTCCCTCGCCGGTGTGCGCCAAGGGCCGGCTATTCATCGTGTCCGACAGCGGCATTGGGCACGCCTTTGAGGCGAGCACGGGGAAACTGATCTGGGAAGAGCGGCTGCGCGAGCACCACGCCTCACTCGTCCATGCCGCCGACAAAATTTGGATGATCAATGATTTTGGCATGCTGCGAGTCCTCAGCCCAGCGCCCACCCCCCGGGTCGAGGCAGAGCTTGAGCTGGGCGCGAAGGTCTTTGCCTCACCAGCCTTCAGCGAGGGGCAAATCTTTGTGCGCACTGAAAACCAGTTGCTCTGCCTCGGTCGGCGCCAGCCTCAAGCCGACGGCACAAGGACAACACCACCAACCTCGCGATGACTACTGCCCTGCGAGGCCTGTTGCTGTTGGCAGTCTTGTGGGGTTGCTGCGCCTGCTCTTGGATGCGCAAACGCCCAAAGGCAGCTGGCCCCGCTTTTTCGACCATCGGCCGCATCGAACTGGTGCAACCCGAGCAGCAGTTTGTGCTGATTCGGTGTGAACCCGCGCCCTTGATCTCTGCGGGAACCAAACTTTGGGCGTTGGCCCCGGATGGCCGCCGTCGCGAACTCCGCCTTGGCTCCGAGCGCAAGGGTTACTATTTCGTCGCCGATGTCATTGGGGAGCTGCCTGCCCTCGGCGATTCAGTGTTGCTCGAAGCCTCTGACCTCAACCCGAAGGCCCCATGAACTCAAAGCCACTGCCCCTGGGTGAGGCCATCGCGCTGATGCTGCCTCATCTCAAGCCCCTCGCCTCCGAGGAAAAACCACTGCTGGATTGCCTTGGCCTGCGCAGCGCCGAGGACTGCTTTGCGCAATGGCCACAACCGCCTTTCGACAATGCCATGATGGACGGTTTCGCCGTGCGCAGTGCGGACACTCAGCAACCCGGCGCCGACCTGCTTGTCGTGGCCAGACAGCCCGCAGGGAGAGCGCGCAATCTGAAGTGTGGCCCCGGCGAGGCCGTGCGCATTTTCACGGGCGCTCCCATGCCAGAGGGCGCTGATGCCGTGGTGATGCAGGAGGACTGCGAACTCACGGGCGCCCGAGTGCGTTGCTTGGTCAGCGCGACCGCCGGTGAGTTCGTGCGCAGGCAGGGCTCCGAGGTGTGTATCGGTCAGCGTCTGGTCCATCGTGGCCAACGCTTGACCGCCGCCCGCATTGGGCTGTTGGCCTCTCAGGGATGCAGCCACCACCGCGTGATTCCTCAGGCAAAGGTTCTGGTGGTAAGCACAGGCGATGAACTCAGAGCCCCTGGGGCTGGGCCGCTGTTGCCGGGAGAAATTTACGAGTCCGCGGCAACCATGCTGCGTGCTCAAATCGCAGGCTGGGGCTTGCCGATGCCTGAGGGTGGCCATTGCGGGGACCATCCCCGTGCCCTTGCCGAATGGCTCGGACAATGCTGCAACCATTGCGATGTCGTGGTGATTTGCGGCGGCGTCTCCGTCGGCGAACACGACCCCGTCAAACCCGCGCTGCAACAGCTCGGAATCGAACCCATCCTGTGGAGAATTCAGCTCAAGCCAGGAAAGCCCTTTCTGTTCGCCAAACAACAGCGGCCCCAAGGCGGTTCCACCTTGATTTTTGGGCTGCCCGGCAACCCAGTCTCGGCCTTCGTGACCGCGGAGCTGTTGCTGCGCCCCACGCTCATGAGCATGCAGGGCAATACCGATTGGAACCCCGAACGGCAAACCGTCGTTTTGGCTGAGGAACTCAGCAACCCTGGGGATCGCCCGCATTACCTGCGAGGCAAGGTTGAAGGGGGCATGTTTTACGCCGTTGGGCTGCAGCAGAGCCATGCGCTATTCGGCCTGAGCCAGTGCAACGCGCTGCTCGCTCTCGCCCCTGGTCAGTCACTAGCGCAGGGTCACCCAGTGGAGGTTTTGCCATGTTGACCCCCCTCGATGCGCAGACTCAGTCTTGGTTGGCTCCGCTCACCGTCATCGTCGTCAGTGCCCTTTTTTTGCAGCGGGCAATGCGCCGAAGGTCAAAATCCAACCACGGCTGTGGAGGGGCCTGCGACTGTCCCGTGAAACCGAAGGTTCACCCCCCGAAACAGCCCTGAAAGCCTCCACTCGGGGACTTTGTGAAATTTTTCACAAATAGGGCTTGCGACCCCCTTTGGGGCTGGCTAGAAAGCGCTGCCCTTCCCCCTTTCACGGGATATTGGCCACCCTGCGCACCCTAGCCTTCATGTTCCCAGCCGCCATTGCCCCCGCCTGTCTCATGCCTGTGCTGGCTGTCGTCAGCCCCAAGGCCCTCGAATTGCAGGAAGTGCTGCATGGCAGCCACGGCGAGGCCCACGCTGGGATGAGCACCTTTGATTTCGTGACCAACTCCGTGGTGGTCGCCCTGATCGTTTTGGGCCTGATTTATCTCTTGGCCAGCAAGGCCACCAAGGGCATGACCCTGGTTCCGCACAAGATGCAGAACCTCTTTGAGTTTATCATCGAGTTTCTCTACAACCGCGTCGAGGGCATCGTTGGGCCCAAGCAGGCCAAGTTGGCCTTCCCCCTTCTTGGGACCTTGTTCCTTTACATTTTGGTCTCGAACTGGTTTGGCCTGATTCCTGGCGTGGGCACCATCGGCCACGGCGAGGCCGCCAGCGCCGCCAACCTGGTTTCCTTCGGTCTCTCCGAAGTTCACGAACCCCTGTTGCGCCCCCCGACTGCCGACCTCAACGCCACCCTGGCCTTGGCCTGCACGGCATTCGTTGTCTGGCTGGTTCTGACACTGCGCGAGGTTGGTGTTTGGGGATTCCTGGTTCACACCTTCGGGCCCAAGGGGGGCCTCAAGGGGCTGATGGGCATGGTCGTAGGCCTCGTGTTCCTTTTTGTGGGCGTGATTGAAATCGTCTCGATTGTGCTGCGCCCCATGACCCTCTCCGTGCGTCTTTACGGCAACATCTTCGCTGGAGAAAGCGTGCTGCACACCCTCGGCGCCCTTCTCGACAAGGCTGGTCCTGTCGCCAGTTTCATCGGCAGCGTGCTGATCCCCTTCCCCTTCTATTTCATGGAGCTGCTCGTCGGCCTGCTGCAGGCCATCGTCTTCACGCTGCTGTGCACGGTGTACATCCAGCTCTCCACCACCCACGACGACCACGGCGACGAAGCCCACCACTAAGCCCTTTGCCCACAGGATCATGCCAAGCGCGTGACTGCGGACGAAACAACAAAACCAAAACCCAGAAACCCACATGACCCTTGACCTCATCTCCATGGCTGCTGAAGCAGCCGCCGCAGTTCCCTCCGGAGTCGCCGGCAACATCACCCAGGCCGTCGGCGGCGCCGGCGCAGCCATTGGCGTGGGCCTGATCGGCTCCAAGGCCGTTGAGGCCGTTGGCCGCAATCCTGGCGCCTTCGGCAACATCCTGACCCTTGGCATTATTGCCATGGCCCTCGCTGAAGGCCTCGGCATTCTTGCCTTCTTCGTCAGCAAGTAAGTCTTCCGCGCGGGGATGGCCTGCCATCCCCGCGCCTCCCTTTGTTTGTTCGCGTATTCAGTCATCGCCCCCGCTGCCCTCTCTCCGTCATGATTCCCACCGCGCCACTTCAGGCTTTTGCCGCGCCACTGCTTGCCGCCAACCCAGCTGCGGAGATCGTTTCCAAGTTCGGCTTGGCCACCGACAAGTTTCTCGCCCAGGTCCTGATCTTTTTGGCGGTTTATTTCATCCTCAACAAGTTCGCCTTCGGCCCCATCCTCGGCATGCTTGAGCAACGCCGCGCCCGCATTGCAGATGGCGAGGCCAAACTTGAGAAAATCGCCCGCGATCTCGAGCAGGCCCAACAAAACGCTCAGGCCGTCCTCGACAAGGCCAACCAAGACGCTGCGCGTCTCATCCAGGAGGCTGGCGACAGCGCCAAGGCCCTCGCTGAAAAGCGTCAACAGGACGCCGTTCATGAGGCCAATCAAATCGTTGCCAAGGCCCGGGAGGCCGCACAGCGCGAGCAGGAACAGATTCTTGCCCAACTCAAGCGCGAGTTCGGACGCCTCGTTGCCGACGCCACCAGCAAGGTGACTGGCAAGGTCCTCACGAGCGAAGACCAGTCCCGCATCAATCAGGAAACCGCGGCCAAGATCTAAGCCCAAGCCCCGACACCAAGGCCACCATGAAAATCAGCAAGGAAGCCCGCCGCACTTCGCGCCAACTCTTCCGCGTCTGCCTCAACAACGGCAGCCTCGACGAGTCCCGCGTGCGAGCCGTGGTGGCGCACATCGCCCAGAGCAAGCCACGCGGTGCTCTCGCCATCCTCAGCAATCTCTCCAACCTGATCGCAGCCGAAATCAAAAACGGGCGCGCCAATGTTGAGAGCGCCAGCCCCCTTGACGAGGCCCAGCGTCAAACCCTGGCCAACAGCCTCAGCAAACAGTACGGCCGCAGCCTCAGCCTTGAGTACAGCGTGAACCCAGACCTGCTTGGCGGCATGCGCATTCAAGTCGGATCGGATGTCTGGGACGGCAGCGTCAGGGCCCGCCTCGACCAATTGGCCGCCGCCCTTGCCTGAACCCATCCAAGCCCCCTTCAACCTTAAGTTCCTTCCAAAACCCTTCTTATGAGCAACATCCTCCAGGAGATCGAATCCCAAATCGCCAACCTCAAGACGGCAGTCAACAAGTCCAATGTCGGTATCGTGCGCGAGATCGGTGACGGTGCCGCCAAAATCGAAGGCCTCAGTGACGTGATGCTCAACGAGATGATTGAGTTCCCCGGAGGCCTCTACGGCCTGGCCCTCAACCTCGAAGAAACCGAAGTCGGTTGCGTGCTTTTGGGAAGCGGCGAGCACATCAAGGCTGGCACCGAGGTGCGCACCACAGGCAAGCTGCTTTCCGTGCCAGTGGGCAAGGGTTTGCTTGGACGCGTCGTCAATACCCTCGGCCTGCCGGTTGACGGCAAGGGCGACATCAAGGCCGATGCCCAGTACCCTGTTGAGAAAATCGCCCCTGGCATCATCACCCGCAAGTCCGTCTCCGTTCCGGTGCAAACGGGCATCATGTCCATCGACGCCATGATTCCCATCGGCCGTGGCCAACGCGAGCTCATCATCGGCGACCGCGCCACCGGCAAGACCACCATTGCAGTGGACACCATCATCTCGCAGGCCAAGCAAAATCGCGCTGCAGAGCAGGGCAAGCTCCAGGGCCACAAGCCTCTCTACTGCATCTATGTCGCCATCGGCCAGAAGCAGTCCAATGTGGCTCGTGTGGTGAAGACACTCGAGGACGCCGGAGCCATGGATTACACCGTGATCGTCAATGCCTCCGCCTCTGACAGCGCAGTGAACCAATACCTTGCCCCCTACACCGGTTGCGCCATTGGCGAGTGGTTCATGGATCAGGGCATGGACGCGCTGATCGTGTTCGATGACCTCTCCAAGCAGGCTGTTGCCTACCGCCAGGTCTCGCTGGTGCTCAAGCGCCCCTCAGGCCGCGAAGCCTATCCCGGTGATGTGTTCTACCTGCACTCCCGCCTCCTTGAGCGCAGCGCCCGCGTCAATGAAAACTACGGCGGCGGCTCGCTGACGGCTCTGCCGATCATTGAGACCCAGGCCGGCGATGTGTCCGCCTACATCCCCACCAATGTGATCTCCATCACGGACGGACAAATCTTCCTTGAGACTGATCTGTTCTACCAGGGCATTCGTCCGGCGATCTCCGTGGGTCTCTCGGTCTCCCGCGTCGGCAGTGCGGCTCAAACCAAGGCCATCAAGAAGGTTTCAGGGACCACCAAGCTGGACCTCGCTCAGTTCCGTGAGTTGGCAGCCTTCGCCCAGTTTGGATCGGACCTCGATGCCGCCACCAAGGCCAAGCTTGATCGCGGTCAGCGCATCGTTGAGCTCTTCAAGCAGCAGCAGTACCAGCCCAAGAGCCTGCCCATCATGGTGATCAGTCTCTACGCGATGCAGAAGGGCTACTTCGACAGCGTCAGCGTTGACCGCGTCAAGGAGTTCCAAGCCAAGCTCGAGAGCTTCCTCGAAGAGCGCAAGGCCAGTCTGATCGAGAAGCTCGGCAACGAGAAGGCTTTGGACAATGTCGAGGCCGACATCAAGGCAGCCCTTGAGGACTTCAAGTCCGCTTGGAAGTGATCCCTCAACCCTGAGTCCATTCGCCGGAAGCCCCGCCTCCCATGCCCTCCACCCGCGACATCCGCCGCCGCATCAAGTCGGTCAAGAACACGGCCCAAATCACCAAGGCCATGCAGCTTGTTGCCGCGGCCAAGATGAAGAAAGCCCAGGATCAGGCCGCAAACGGCCGCTCCTACGCCGAGCTGCTGAACAAAATCCTCGTCAGTCTCAAGGAGAGTGCCGAGGAGGGGGTGCATCCGTACTTCTCTGCCGGCAAGGGGGACCGCACCCTCGTTGTGGTCATCGCCACCGACAAGGGCCTGTGCGGCGCGCTGAACACCAACCTGCTCAAGAAGGTCATCCAATCCAAGCTGGGCGACGAGGTTGACTTTGTCACCATCGGCCGCAAGGCGACCCAGGCCCTCAGCCGTCTGCGCAGGAACCTCCTTGCCGACTTCCCCATTCGCGATCCCGCCCGCTTTGCCGAAGTGCGCGCCGTCGGCCGTTTCCTCCAGGAGAAATACCTCACTGGCGACTACCAGAAGGTCCTGATCGCCTTCAACAACTTCATCAACACCGTCAGCCAGGTGCCGACCGTTGAGCAGTTGCTGCCGGTCAACCCCGTCACCCTGGGTGGCAAGCGCAACTTCGATGAGAAGGCGCGCGAGGTGGTTGCTTCTGAGTTGCCTCAGTACACCTTCGAGCCCGCGGCTGCAGCCGTTTTTGAAACCGTCCTGCCTCAGTATGTCAACGGCACGCTTTATCAGATGGTTCTTGAGGCCCGCGCCTCGGAACACAGCAGCCGCATGGTGGCCATGAAGAACGCCACCGACAACGCCAAGCAAATCCTCAAGGACCTCACCCTCGAGTACAACAAGGTGCGCCAAGCCGCGATCACCAACGAACTTCTGGAAATCACCACGGCCAAGATGGCCCTCGAATAAAACACGACACTCACTCTCAACCGTCTTTTTTCATCATGAGCAATACAGGCAAAATCGTTCAAGTCATCGGTCCCGTCGTGGATGTGGATTTCTCCGCCAGCGGCACGCTGCCCCAAATCTACAACGCCCTCGAGATTTCCTTCGAGCTTGGCGGCAAGCAGTCGCGTCTGACCTGTGAGGTCCAGCAACACCTTGGAGACGGATGGGTCCGTTCCGTGGCCATGTCCTCCACCGAAGGCCTCAAGCGCGGCATGAGCGTTCTCGACACTGGTGCGCCGATCACCGTGCCCGTTGGCGAGGAAGTGCTCGGTCGCATTTTCAATGTGACAGGCGAGGCCATTGATGACCAACCCGCTCCTCCCACCCAGAAGCGCTATCCCATCCACCGCCCTGCCCCATCCTTGGTGGATCAGGACCCCTCTGCCACCATCCTTGAGACTGGCATTAAGGTCATTGACCTCATCTGTCCCTTCACGAAGGGCGGCAAGGTTGGCGCCTTCGGTGGTGCCGGCGTGGGCAAGACCGTCGTCATCATGGAGCTCATCAACAACATCGCCAAGGGCCACGGTGGCTACTCCGTGTTTGCTGGTGTGGGTGAGCGTACTCGTGAAGGCAATGACCTTTACCACGAAATGATCGAGTCCGATGTGATCAAAGTCCAGAAGGACGGTCACGAGATCAAGCGCAACGCGCAAGGCGGTTACATTTGCGAGCCTGGCTCAAAGGTGGCGCTGGTCTACGGCCAGATGAACGAGCCCCCCGGCGCCCGTCTGCGCGTCGCCCTCTCGGCACTCTCGATGGCCGAGTACTTCCGCGACGAGAAGAATCAGGATGTGTTGCTCTTCGTCGACAATGTGTTCCGCTTCTCCCAGGCCGGCTCTGAGGTCTCCGCCTTGCTTGGCCGTACCCCCTCTGCCGTGGGCTACCAGCCCACGCTTGCCGCGGAAATGGGAGCCATGCAGGAGCGCATCACCTCCACCAAGTCTGGTTCGATCACCTCCTTCCAGGCGGTGTATGTGCCTGCCGACGACTTGACCGACCCCGCACCGGCAAACACCTTCGCTCACTTGGACTCCACCGTCGTGCTCGAGCGTTCCCTTGCCGAGCTTGGCATTTACCCTGCGGTGGACCCTCTCGCCTCTGTCTCCAAGGCTCTTGCCCCCGAGATCGTTGGAGAGGAGCACTACCGTGTCGCCCGCGGCGTGCAGCGCGTGCTGCAGCGCTACAAGGACCTGCAAGACATCATCGCCATCTTGGGCATGGACGAGCTCTCCGACGACGACAAGCTCATTGTCTACCGCGCTCGCAAGCTTCAGCGCTTCCTCAGCCAGCCCTTCCATGTGGCGGAAATCTTCACCGGCACCCCCGGTCAGTATGTGCCCGTGAAGGAAACCGTGCGCGGCTTCGCGGAAATCCTTGATGGCAAGCACGACGATGTGCCCGAAGCCAACTTCTACATGAAGGGTGGCATCGACACTGTGGCCAAGAAGTAAGACCGTCCTCCCCTCGTTGCCGCCATGCCCCTGAATCTGGAAATCGTCACACCTGAGGCCAGCATCTTCCGTGGCTCGGTGGACAGCGTTGAGCTGCCCGGAGTGCAGGGTGAAATCGGCGTGTTGCCAATGCACGCCCCCCTGATCACCACCATGAACTACGGTGAGCTGCGCCTGCACAATGCAGGCAGCACCACCAACCTCGTTGTTGGCGAGGGTTTGGTGGAGATTACGGGTGCCTACGCCCGCATCCTCACCGACATGGCTGTTGATGTGGAGAGCATTGACGAGGCCGCCATCGAGCAGGCCTTGGAGCGTGCCAAGCAGACTCTCGACGGCCTCAAACCCGGCGAGCAACAAGAGGAGGTTGCAGCCGTCATGGCCAGCATCCAGCGTTGCACGGCACAGCTGCACATCCGCCGCAAGCGCCGCGCTGTCTAACCCTCCCTCGATCCGACAAAACCCGGCAAGCCCAGAGCCTGCCGGGTTTTTTGTGCCCATGCGCCCTCAAGAAACCCGTGCATCCATCGGGTTTTTTGCGGTTTTTGCTGCCTGAAAGAAACACTGCAGCTACACTACAACGATGTGCATTCCCTCCCGCTGCTTGTTGCTGGCCACCCAGGCCTTGCTTGCCCTCGTCATGGATTCGCCCACCGTCCATGCAGCCCAGCCCGCCCAAACCTTGGAGGCCGATGTCGTCATCTACGGGGGCACCAGCGCGGGAATTGCCGCAGGCATCGCTGCGGTTCGCCAGGGCCACACTGCCATTCTCATCGAGCCGACGGCCTATCTTGGCGGATTGACTACCGGCGGCCTTGGCGCCACCGACATCGGCAACAAGCGCGCCATTGGGGGAGTCTCGCGCGAGTTTTATCAGCACATCGCTGCCTACTACGATCGCCCTGAGCGTTGGCAGAGGGAAACCCGTGAGCAGTACTTTGCCCGCCGCCCCCATGGGCTGGCCAGCTCCAAGGAAGACAGCATGTGGACCTTCGAACCCCATGTGGCCTCAGCGGTGTATGAGGAGATGCTCAAGGAAACCAAGGGCAAACTGCGCATCCTGCACCGCGAACGACTTGACCTTAAGCAGGGCGTGATCCTCGCCGATCATCGCATCGCAAGAATTCGGATGGAGAGCGGGACCCTCATCGTTGGTCGCGTCTTCGTGGATTGCAGCTACGAAGGCGATCTGATGGCCAAGGCGGGAGTGAGCTATCATGTGGGCCGAGAAGCCAACAGCGTCTATGACGAAACCCTCAATGGCGTACAGACCGCGCGCGCCATCCACCACCAGTTCATCAAGGAGGTCGATCCCTATGTCATCAAGGGCGAGCAGAAAAGCGGTCTCCTGCCAGGCATTGAACCAAACGCTGGGATGGAATTCTCCGGGGATCACAAGGTGCAGGCCTACAACTTCCGCATGTGCACAACGGATGTACCTGAAAACCGACGCCCATGGGAGAAACCCGCCGATTATGACGAGCAGCTCTACGAACTTGCCTTGCGCAATGTCGAGGCTGGCGACCCCCGCTTCTCCTGGGCCCCGACCTGGATGCCAAATCGCAAGACGGACACCAACAACAACTTTGCCATCAGCACCGACTTCATCGGCATGAGCTGGACCTATCCTGAGGCCAATCACCAGGAGCGCGAGCGCCTCATCAAGGCCCATGAGTCCTGGCAGAAGGGTCTGATGTGGACCTATGCCCATCACCCCCGCGTTCCTGAGGCCATCCGCAAAGCCTTCCAGAACCTGGGCCTTGCCCGCGATGAGTTTAAGGACAACGACAATTGGCCACGGCAACTCTATGTCCGCGAAGCGCGCCGCATGGTTTCCTCCTATGTGATGAGCGAACGGAATTGTCGCCGCCAGGAGGTTGTTGGGGACAGCGTCGGCATGGGAGCCTACAACATGGACAGCCACCATGTGCAGCGCTATGTGACCAAGGAAGGCCGGGTGCGCAACGAGGGTGATGTGCAGATCGGCAGCCGCCCCTACCCCATCAGCTACCGCAGCATTTATCCCAAGCCGGAGCAGTGCCGCAATCTGCTCGTGCCCGTCTGCCTGAGCTCAAGCCACATCGCCTATGGCAGCATTCGAATGGAGCCCGTCTTCATGGTTCTCGGGCAAAGTGCGGCCACCGCAGCCGCTCTGGCCATCGAAATGAACTGCGATGTGGCCCAAGTCCCCTATGAGGCGCTAAAACAGCGCCTGCTGCGCGACAAGCAGGTCCTGGATTTTGAAAGCCCGGAGGCCCCGGCAGCAGCATCGTTCACCAAGGAACAGGCGGGCGGAATCGTCGTTGATGACGAGGAAGCCCAGCGCGAGGGATTCGATGCTCAGGGCCACACCACGGCCGGCTTCTTCGGGATTGGCTATCGCCACGACGGGGATGCTGGCAAGGGCATGCAGCGGGCAACCTTCACGCCCGACTTGCCCAAGGCGGGACGCTATCAGGTGGCCCTGAGTTATGGCGCCCTCGCCAATCGCGCCCAGGAAGTTGAGGTCACCGTGCGGCATGCCGGAGGCAGCAGCAGCTACCGCATCAATCAGCAGGAAAAACCCGCTGGAAAATTCAACCTCAGGGTGCTCGGCAGCTTTGAGTTCAAAGCCGGGCGCGCGGGCAGCGTCGAGATCAGCAACGGCCAGACCAAGGGCCATGTCATCATCGATGCCGTGCAATTCCTTCCCCAGACCGCGACCAAATAAACCTGGCCCATGTCTCAGGGGTCAGGCAGGCCTCGCCGACTTGTCCGCCTACTTGCCAGCGGCAGCCTTAGCCGCTGTCTTCTTAGCGGCAGCAGGCTTGGGAGCAGGCCGGATCTGGATCTCGACTTCCAGGGGTTGATTGGCCTTGTAAATGGCGTCCTCGATCTCCGCCGCCTTGCGCAACAATTCGGCCTCCTTGGCCTTGCCCTCTCCGTTCCACCAGGCCTCAAAGGCCTTGGGCTCGCCGCGCAGCCTGCCCTTGCGCTGACCATAAAGATTGCGCAGAGGACGAATGGCCTCATCGTTGCGCTGCTTGTTGAGGAGGATGACTTGCTGGGCCTGCGCCAGGGTTGCCGACTCGGGGTTGGCCTGCAGCTCAATCTTGCGACCAAGGACGATGTGATCCCAAACCCCAAGCCTGCGGCCATTCTCCAAAACCTCGTACCTGCCAGGGGCCAAACCCGTGATGGTGAGCACCTCACTGCTCTTGCGGTGACCAGCCGCCGTCAACTGGGCGCCGAGCTTGGACTCCTCCAACACGGCCCACGGCAGGCAGGCAGGGCGCAAATGAAAGGACAGATCATGGCCGGGCTGGCCCTCCACCTTGCTGATGAAATTCGAGGCCGCGCTGTGCACCGCCCAGCCCTTGTCCCTCACCGAGGCGCCGACGCTCCACACCGAGCCGGGCTCCTCGAAGGCGGCGATCATTTCATAGGCCATCACGAAACTCCCGTCGCCACGGGGATGAATGGCATCATCAATCAGCGTGAACTCCGCATCATGCCTGCGTTGCTCAACCGTAAGCCGATTCAACGGGCCGAATAGGTCAATGAAGCCATGCCCACGCTGTCTGGCCTGCTCCTGCACCCACTTGCCCATGTAGGCAAGAACGGCGTTGTAATTGGCAGGATTCTTGCCCTTACCGCGCGCGGGGTCCTTGGCCACCATGCGCTCGAAGGCCTGGTGATCGAACATGGTTGGGCTCATCAAAAACAGGCGTACCTTCAGGGCCTCTAACCGTTCAATGAGCTTGGTCATGTCGCTGATGTAGGCGGCCATCAACTCAGGATTGAAGTCCTGATACACACCGTCGTTCATTCCGATGAGCAGAGTGGCCACGGTTGGCTTGAAGCTGGCGATGTCGTCGTCAAACCTTGCCAACACATCAGCGGCCTTGTCGCCGCTGACTCCTGCATTGCGAAAGGCGATGCGCTGCCCGGGATAGCGCGTGTAGTAGAAGTCTTCGACATACTGGGTGTACTGGCACTGATGAGTGATCGAGTCGCCGATGAAGATGACCCGGTCGCCGGATCGCAAACCCAATCCCTTTGGTTCCGTCGCGGGTTGAGCGGAAACCACGCACAGCGTCAGTACGAACAACAAGAGAGAAAAGCAGCGGGTGGCCATGGTGCGTTAACGAAGGGGTTGAATCAGAATTTCACGGCAATCACAAGCTCCAAACCAATCAAGGATCGTCGCGCCGCGCCGCCTCTCCATCATGGGCGAGCAAGATCCGAAAACCAACATCAGCCTCGCGTGATGCCTGCGGCAGGGGGCGACGATACGAGGCAAGCAACTCCCTCGGCTCCGAGGTGGTGAAAGCACCGCCGCGAACCACCCCCAGCGATGGACTGGCCTCATAGGGGTCCGCGACCCACTCCCACACATTGCCAGAGAGATCGTGGACACCTGTCCTTGGGTCCGGACTAAAGCTACCAACTGGAGCAGGCCCAGCATACGCGTCATGGTACCCCGCGATGCTTCGGTTTCCCTTCTGGGCATAGGTACGATCGGCAAAATTGCCCGTTTTTGCAGGAGGCAAAGGGGTAAACCCCCAAGGGTAAAAACCGCCGATTGCCCCGCTGCGCGCCTTCGCGGACTGCCCCAACTCACGCGGAAGATAGACCGCCATGCTCCATTCGTCGTCGCTGGGCAGGCGATATGACTGATTGGGCTCCAACAAGCCCTTGGCCCGCTCGCGCTCTGTCAGCCATCTGCAAAAAGCCTCTGCCTCGACCCGCGAGACCGCAACCATGGGCAGGCTCGACGACTTCTCCATCTCGACCCCAGCGGGCGGCTTCCCTCCGGTGGACAACAGAAATTGGTGGTAATCGCCCCGCCGGGTCTCCGTTGCGGCAAGCATTGCCTTGCCCAAGGGCACCAGCTTCAGGCCAAGGCTGTTGACCCAGGGCTTCTCGAAAACCACAGCGCCGGTCGCACGAAGTCTCAGGTTGAACTCCAGTGACTGACCCTCCCTGAGCGATCCTGAGATCAACTCCTCACGGTAGCCGGGCATGGTGACCTCGAAGCGAAACGACGAGGCGCGCACCTTGGCCAATTTTAGCGGCGTGTGGCCAAGAACCTGCCCCTGCGACAAGACCTCTGCGCCTGGTGGGGTCGAATCCAGAACAACATGCCCGTAAGCGACTCGAGCGATTTCAGTGCGAATCGCGATGCGGTCTCCGGTGGAGTTGGAGCCCTTGGGCATTGCAGGGGGAAACCGTCGCCACACATACTCCGAGTCTTGATCCAGTCTGCCCGCGCTGCGATCCCGACTCGTCATCCAAGCGCAGTAGGCATCCGCATCGGAAGGCGGAATCAGCACGCAATTGTAGGCCTTTTTGTCTGTGGCAACAAAGGGCACCACATCAAAGGCTGCCGCGCGGAGTGTTGCCTCGAGAAAAGCCCGAAAGGAGCCCATCTCCACAGGAACATCTGCGAGGTGACGCTCTTTGACAAAGCTGAACCACTGCCCGTCTACATTACGCCAAGGCTTGCCGGGCAGCGGCTGAACAGGCGCGGGAGCGGGCTTTCGCGGCAGGGGAAGCTCGTAGGACCAGTCCCTCTGGACCCGCGAGGCACTCAACAGTGAGCCAAGCAGCAAAGAGCCAAAGAGAAGGTACACTGCGGCTCGGCAAAACTGCCGCCAAAAGCTTTCCTGCCTTGTCCCCCCAACCTTCTGAAGCGCCTCGGCAAACTCCGCCGCAGTCGCAAACCTCTCCTTGAGATCCGGCGCACAGGCCTTGCAGATCACCCGATTGAGCTCAGTCCAAAACAACCACTCCTCATCGTTGAGATCAGAGGGCACCTCAGGAAACTCCATGCGGTCCTTGCCGCTGCTCATCTCGTAAAGCACCTTGCCGAGGCTGTAGAGGTCAGCCTGTGGGGTGCCTGGGCCCTCGGGCGGCACAAAGCCCTCAGTGCCGACGAAGGTCCGCTCCCCCAAGGCGGCCACCAGGCCAATGTCCGCAAGCTTACAAACCCCGCCGACAAAAATGATGTTCGAGGGCTTGATGTCGCGATGTGTCAGACCGCGATTGTGCATGTAATGCAAAGCATCTGCCAGATACACTCCGGCATCGCGACAAAACACCAGATCAAGACGGCCGTGGCGCTTCATGTCCGTGCCCAGCGTCCGCGGAACATAGGTGCGCATGTCGCCAAAGTTGGCGCCAGCCACGGCATCATCCGCCAACTCCATCACACAGTAGTAAAATCCGCGCTTCTCATTCCAGCCCACATGCAGGATATGAACCAGGCAGGGATGCCCACGCGAAATCGGTTCGAATTGTTGAATGCCCAGAAACTCGCGATGAAAGGTGCGGGTCAGCTCAAAGTCCTCGCGCCAAACAATCTTCACGGCTCGATAAGCACCGGTGACGCTCTGTGCCAGCCACACTTCACCGTAGGCGCCGGAGCCAATGCGCCGAATCAGCGTGTAATCGGCAATGAGGATGTCATCGCGATGGGAGGGCGGTCCTTTTTGAGGGTCCCTCGATTGCAACCCGCCTGGAGACAGCGGAGCAGGCGGAAGCCCCTCCATGCTGTGCGCGCCTTCCGGCGGGGCCGAAGGCGGCTCCGAGGGCTGTCGGTGAAGAGGCTCCTCTGACATGGATGACAAGGCCATACCCTAACCAATGGCGGCGGCCCTGACAACCTGCCTTGGCATCAATTCTTCGGGGCCCTTGCCCCCTCAAAATCAAAGGCCCGCTTGCCATCCATCCGCCTGCGATCCTCCTGACTTGGCCCACCGCCAAACTGCTTCCAATACAGCTCAGCAAACGGGTTGAGTGCCGGGCCTACCACAGCCTCGTTCTCCTCCACCGAGCCTGCCAAAGAGGCCCACCAGCGATCGAAGCTGGCCCGCAATCTCGCGACGACCTCAGGATGCTCTGCAGACACCTCGCGCTGCTGCCCCGGATCGGCCTGAAGATCAAACAATTGCCAACCCTTCGACGCAGATGGCACGCCACCGTTCTTGGCCTTGGTTTTGGCCTTTGGCCGCGCAACGGAGGCCTCGCTGACCAGCTGCCAGCGCTGAGTGCGGACACTGGAATTTCTAGCGGCAAAGGCGCGCCAGTCCTGGCCCTTTGGCCACCGTCCAACATGGGTGAAAATCTCCCGGTCCTCCCATGCCGCCTTGGGGTCAACCAGCAGAGGCAGAAGACTGCGACCCTCGACTTGGGCCTGCACCCTCTCATCGAGCTCAGCCCCGGCAAGCCCCGCCCAGGTGCGAAACACATCAACATGCGCGGTCAGAGCGCCGCAATCAGCCGGCGCAATCCGATCCGGCCAACACCAGAAGGAGCAGGCGCGGGTCCCCCCAATCCAAGGGCTGCCCTTGGCACCGCGCATGCCAGCATTGAACACCTTCACCCCGGCTGTGCCGCCGTTGTCGTTGATGAACACCAGCAGGGTATTTTTCTCGATGCCCAGGGCTCTGAGGTGTTCCACCAACCTGCCGAGGTTTTGATCGATGTTGTGCAGCATGCCGAAGAAATTCTCCGTGTCCTCGCCAAGCCCCCTTCCCTCATAAAGCCTGCGGTCCTCAGGCCTTGCGATGTAGGGACCATGCGGCGCATTGGTGGCGAGATGACAATAGAATGGACCCTTGGAGTGAACCTGCCCGATCCACTTCATGGCCTCGGCAAAAAAGACATCCGTGCAATAGCCCTTCGTCCTGACCATGCGCTCATTGTCGAGGATCACCGGATCAAAGTACTTGTTGTTCGGTGCATCGCCGCAGCTGCCAGGATAGGTCTGCCCGATCCCGCCCCCGCCGTGAATGAATTGCCGCTCAAAACCGCGAGCCAAGGGCCGATAGGCCTCTTCATCGCCAAGATGCCACTTGCCAAAGATCCCATTGTGGTAGCCCGCCTTCTGCAGCACCTGCGCAATCGTCACCGTTTTCAACGACATGCGCTCCCGCTCCAAGATCGTGTGCGTGACGCCATTTTTGAATTCGTGCCTGCCACTCTGAATGGCACTGCGCGTCGGGGCGCAGGTGGGACTGACCATGAAATCCGTGAAGCGCAGGCTGCGTGCCCTCAAGGCATCGAAGTGCGGCGTCTTGAGAACGGGATTGCCGTGCGACGAAAGGTCACCATACCCCTGATCATCCGTGATCAGAAAGATGATGTTGGGCCTGGAACCCTCAAGGGATGCGGCCGCGCTGAGACTCGAGGCGAAAACAAGAAAGCCCAACAGAGCAAGGCCCGGAAAACGACATGAAACCATGCCAGCCACAACGAACCAAGGCCTGGGCAGTTATCAGCGCTCTTGCAAAGAGCCACAAAGCTCCACCTGTGTCTGCGGCCCACAAAACTCCTGCACTGCCGCACGCAGTGAAAGCGCCTCGCCCAGGCCCTCGCGCAACACAGCGATCATGGTTGAGCCCGAGCCCGACATCATGGCCGTGGCCACCTCAGGGCGATCCAGCAGCATGGCCTTGAGCGCAGGCAGCAAACGGTGCTTGGCAAAGACCGGATTTTCCAGGTCGTTGACGGCTGAGCCCCAGGCCTGAGGCTCAGCGGCCCTGGGGTGTTGTGGCCAAGGCAATGACTGTGCCCAGTGCTGATAGGCCCAAGGCGTTGACACCCCAAAGGGCGGCTTGATCAGCAGCAGAGGCAGGGACCAAGGAAAACTGATGGGAGTCAGGATTTCACCGCGGCCCCGGGCCTCGGCAGCGTTTTCGTCGAGCACAAAAAAAGGCACATCACTACCGAGTTGAGCCGCCAACTCCATGAGCCTTTGCCTGCGCAAGGGCTGGCCCAACACCTCGTTGCCTGCCCGCAGCGCCGCAGCCGCATTGCTGCTGCCACCGCCAAGGCCCGCGCCGTGAGGGATGCGCTTGTGCAGCTCAAGTTCCCAATCCAGTGCCTGACCCAATTCCTGATTCATCAACAGAAGCGCCCGAACCGCAAGATTGCCGGCATCCACCGGCAGACTGGCATCACTGCAACAGCACTGCACTTGTCCCGAGCCCTGCCCAAGGCAGCGCAATTTGAGTTCATCACTCAGGGCAACCTTCACCATCCGGGTCTCCAAGTCGTGGAAACCATCGGGTCGCTTGCCAAGAATGCGCAGACTCAGATTGATCTTGGCGGGACATTGCCGAGAAATCCAAGTCGAGGGGCTTGTGTTCATGCCGAAGTGCGTTTCATCATGCACGCTCCAGGCCCTGCAGCAAGCCCGCATCCCGTTGTGGCCTTGGAGCCAGCAGGAACAGGTGCCTGCCAGTGCTGCCCTTTTCCCGCCGATAAGAATAAAACCGCTCCTGCAGGCTCGCGGTGCACAGGCCACTGGCGCTGACCCTGTCACGGGCAAGCCCCTCTCGCTGGCAATCCGCAGCGATCAGGGCGGGCAGATCCAACTCAAAGTGCCGGGCACTGATGCAGGGTCCGATCCAACAGCGAAGCCGTTGGCGATTGGCCCCCAACTCACGAACCATCTTCCCGATGGCCACGCGCACAATGCCGGCCTCAGTGCCCTTGCGCCCGGAGTGCAGCAAGCCCACCGCACCAACGCTCTCATCATGCAGGAGTACTGGGGCACAGTCCGCAACATAGACCCCGAGCAACACATCGCTGCGATTGCTGATGAGCCCATCGCAGGCCAGGTGCATGGACGCAGAGGGTCCAGTGACCCGAACCACCTCATTGCCGTGAACCTGTTGGCCAAGCACCAACTGATCAGGCATGAATCCCATCTCCTGCACGGCCTGCGCGTACTGCGCCCACAGCCCCGGAACGCCTGCGAGAGAGGGCGCCTGCTGCATCAAGGCAGCCCAATGGGAAGAGCCAAGCGACGCCCCGCCTCCCCCCTGCCAAGACTCCAGCCGTCTCGTGAAGCCGGCGACCACCCCCTGCCAAGCCTCGGGAAGAGGTAGGGGCTCAAGGGCGCTCTGACTCATGAGGCTGGCTCCTTGGGGCTACTTCGCCCGCCTGGGCTTCTCAGGCAAGCCCTGCCCGGGCTTGGGATCGAGATTGGCCGCGAGGTCCGCCTCGCTGATGGTGGAGGACACCCCACCCTTGGGCACCTCAGCATTCGCGCACCAGAGGATGGCGTTGAGCACCAGGCGGCGCTGATCCGGGTGGCCCCAGCCTTTGTGAAAGTGCCCGCCAGTGAAACCAAAACCCCTGCCGCCACCAGCGCGCTCCGCCGCCCAAGCCACGATCTGAGGCTCGCCAGCGGCCACAGCCTTGCGCACAAAGGGATTGCCACTGTGTGCGCCGTCGGGCCGGCCCATCGTGGACTCTGGGGCCTGAGCCTGGAGGAGGGGTGTCACTCCCTGCATGCCACCACGGAAGCGCATGTGAAAGTACCACTCGTCGAGGGTTGAGAACGGCTTGACCCCCTGACTGATGGGGTGAGCAGGCAGCGCCTTGAAGTCGGCCTGCCAGTGTGGATTCACACTCCAGTCAATCTCAAAGCAGCCGCCCATCCAATCCATGAACTCGTTCTGCCCAAGCTCCTTGGTGGGCTCAACCGCGTAGTGAATGGCGACAAAACCGCAGCCGCGCTTCATCTGCTTGTCCAGCTGCGCCAACCGGCCCTCCTGCAACGCGGGATGACCACGACCGCCATCGGAGTAAATCACCACGCAGGAGGCTTGATCCAACAGGGCCTCATCAGGCCACTGACCATTGAGGTGCTTGACCACCTTGACACTGGAGTCCGCACCTTGCTTGAGGCACTTCTCCAACAGAGTGATGCCTGCGTTGTGCTCATGCTGCCCCGGGCCATGCGAGGGTTTGCCGGCAATCATGACCACCAGCTTGGTTTGAGCCTGAAGCGCCGCCGCTGTCGCCAACAGGCCAAGAGCTGCCAAAAGAAGAGAGAGTCTCATGGGCCTGATTGTGCATGATGGCCGGGACTTGGCCACAAGGCTTTGTGAAAAAAAACAGACCTGCCATGCCCAAGGCAGGCGCTTGCCACAAAGCCCGCCTGCCCCCAGAATGCCGCCATGCCCACTCTGGATCACGAAACCAAGGCCCGCCAGGCTGGCATGCCCATTGTGGCCGGCATTGATGAGGCTGGTCGCGGCCCTCTGGCCGGCCCCCTGTCCGTGGCTGCGGTGATCCTCCCCCCAGATTTTCATCATCCCCTGCTCAACGACAGCAAGGCCCTGAGCGAGAAAAAACGGGAGCGGCTCTACGAGGAGCTCACCCAGCGGCCAGATGTGCACTGGCACGCTGAGCTCATCAGCGCCCAAGAGATTGATCAACTCAACATCCTGCAGGCCACTTGGCAGGGAATGCGGCGCTGCGCCATGGCCATCAGCCCGAGGCCGGATTGCGTTCTCATTGACGGCAAGCCCGTGCGGGACTTTCCCCTGCCCCAAGTGGCCTTGGTGGGGGGCGACGCACTGAGCTTCAGCATTGCCGCTGCCAGCATCATTGCCAAGGTCAGGCGCGACCGCCTGATGCTCGAACTGGCCCAAACCCACCCAGGCTACGGCTTCGAGATTCACAAAGGCTACCCGACTGCCATGCACCTTGAGGCTCTGCGGCGACTGGGCCCCTGCCCTCTGCACCGCCGCAGCTTCGGACCGGTCAAGGCCCTGCTCTGATCCTGCGCTCAGGAGACGCAATGGGCCATGATGGCCTTCTGCGCATGCAGACGATTTTCCGCCTGCTCAAAAATCACTGGTGCGTGGGCCTCAAGGACCTCGGCACTGATCTCCTTGCCGCGATAGGCCGGCAAACAATGCATCACCAGCGCAGCAGGCTTTGCGTTCTGCATCAAGGCGGCATTCACCTGCCAAGGCGCAAGCGCCTCGAGACGCTCCTGGCTTTCCGCTTCCTTGCCCATGCTCACCCACACATCGGTGTAGACCACATCGGCACCAGCCACCGCCTCGCGAGGATCATGGCTGATCTTCACTGTACCGGTGGGCAGCCGTTGCATGAAGTCGGCCGCGGGGGCGAAGGCAGGGGGCGCGCCAATGCTGAGCTCGAAGCCAAGGTGCGCGCTGGCCCAGATCCATGAACGAGCGACATTGCAGTCGCCATCGCCAAGAAAGGCGACGCGCTTGCCCTGCCAGCTGCCAAGGCGCTCAGCGATGGTCTGCAGGTCCGCCACAATCTGACAGGGATGCTCATCGTCGGTCAGGGCGTTGATGGTGGGAATACCGGACTGGGCAGCAAACACCTCGACATCGCGCTGCGCAAAGGTGCGGATCACCGCGCCATGCACCATGCGGCCAAGCACGCGGGCCGTGTCCTCGATGGGCTCACCGCGCCCCAGCTGAATGTCGGCACTGGAGAGAAACATGACGCGCCCGCCAAGCTCACTGATGCCCACCTCAAAGCTGACGCGGGTGCGGGTGGAGGACTTGGCGAAGATCAAGGCCCAATGCTGTCCGGCCAACACCTGCGGGCAGCGGCTGCGCTGCTGCTTGAACAAGGCGGCTTGCTTGAGGATGGACTCAAGGGTGGCGGCGTCACTGTGTTCCAGGGAGAGAAAGTGCTTCATGATGCTTGCAGTTGGGATTGCAGCGCGTCGAGTTGGGCGCGCATGATGTCCAAGGCCTCCTGCGCTTGCTCGCGGCTGATGTTGAGTGGGGAAAGCCAGCGCACGACCTTCGGCCCGGCAGGTGTGACCAATAAACCGCGCTGCAGCAACTCACCAGCCAGCATGATGCTCGCGGCCTTGCCATGGCAGAGCGGTTGCAGGGCCTGCTCGTTGAGTTCGAAGCCAATGAACAAACCAAATTGCCTCAACTCAGAGATCAGCGGATGCTTCCAGGATCGCACAGCCTCCGCGATGAATGCCCCCTGCCTGACCGCATTGCCGCAACAATCCTGCCTTGCGATCTCGCGCAGGGTTGCCAAGGCCGCAGCACAGGCCAGCGGCGATCCTCCATAAGTGCTGCCGTGGGTGCCAGGCCCTAGTAGGGCCGGCAACCCATTGCGGTCATTGACCCAAAAGGCGCCGAGCGGATAGCCACTACCGATGGCCTTCGCCCAACTGATCGCGTCAGGTTGGATTTCATCGCCCGGGAGGATCGCCCGCCAGCCCATCATCTCACCCGCGCGGCCGAAGCCGCACTGCACCTCATCGAGCAGAAGCAAGAGATTGTGCCTGCGGCAAAGCGCCTGCGCGGCACGCAAAAACTCCGGAGTGGCAGGATTGACGCCGCTCTCGCCCTGGATGGGCTCAAGCAAAATGGCAGCCGTGTTGGGGGTGATGGCAGCCTCCAATGCCGCCACATCGTTGAAGGGGCAGTACACGAAGCCTGGCGGCAGGGGCCCAAAGCCGCCGTGAATCTTCTCCTGAGCGGTGGCGGTCATTGCCCCGAAGGTGCGACCATGAAAGGAGCCCGTGAAGCTGATGATCTCATAGCGCCCGCCCGTGTTTTGGCCATGCCGTCGCGCCAACTTGATCAGCCCCTCGTTGGCTTCCGCGCCGCTGTTGCTGAAGAAACACTTGCCTGGGATCTGCACCAGGTCCTGCACGATGAGCCTGGCCAGCTCACCCTGCAGCCCGATGCTGTACCAATTGGAAACATGAATGAGCGTGGCTGCCTGTTGACTGATGGCCTCAACCACGGCCGGCGGACAGTGTCCCAACGGGCATACCGCAACGCCCCCAGCGAAGTCCAGACAACGCCTGCCCTGTTCATCCCAGACCTGCGCACCCTCGCCACGAACCGGCCAAAAGTCGTAGCGACCATAATTGCCAAGAACGAAGTCCTTGACCCACTGATGATGTTCGGGGCCTTGCATGATGCTCAAAGGTGGATCTCAGTGCCGATGCCACTGCGGGTGAAGATTTCCAGAATCAGGGCATGGGGAATGCGCCCATCAATGAGATGCACCTTGCCGACGCCGCCGCGCAGGGAGGCCAGCGAGGAGTCCACCTTGGGAATCATGCCGCCGGAAATCACGCCCTGAGCCTTGAGGTCTGAGATTGCAGCCTCATCGAGCGTGGAGATCAGGGTGCTATCGTCCTTTGGATCGCGCATCACGCCGCGCACATCACTGAGGAAAATCAGCTTTGCGGCCTTCAACTCGGTGGCCAAGGCACAAGCTGCCAGATCGGCATTGACATTGAGGGTCTTGCCGGTGGCGATGTCGCGGGCCACCGGAGACACCACGGGCACAAACTCACCGGCTACCGCCGCCCGCACCAAACCCGTGCGGCAATGTTCCACCTCGCCCACCCAACCCAAATCACCAACCATGCGCCTGCCGCCAAACACCTCGGTTCCGGGAATGCCCACAGCCTTGCCGCCGCGCTGGTTGATGTTCTGCACAATGCCGGGATTGATCACCCGCGCCAAGGTCTCCTCGACAATCTTGATCGTCTCCTCGTCGGTGACGCGCATGCCGTTGATGAAGCGAGCCTCCAGACCACTCTCCTGCATGGCCTTGGAGATGGCCTTGCCGCCACCGTGTACAATCACGGGGTTGATTCCCACCGCCTCCAGAAACACCACATCGCGGAGGAACTGCTCGACCACCGCCGGTTCCTCCATTGCGCTGCCGCCGACCTTGATCAGAAAGGTGCTGCCGCGAAAGGACTGCATGAAGGGCAGAGCCTCGAGGAGAACGGCGGCCTTTTGAGCCTGCAGGGACAGATCGCTCATGGAAAAATGGGGGGAAGCGGCAAAGGTGCTACCCTAGGGCCGGGGAATCAAGGGCAAGCCCAGCCTTTTTTTTCCAATTTTTTGGCAGCACTTGGCCCCAAAACCCTCGAAAACCACCCCCACTTCGCCGTCGTATATACTGCGTGCCCCATCCCCGCCCCACTCTGATTCTGACCCTGCTGGCACTTTTGCCCTGCGCAGGCCAGGTGGGGGCAGCAGAGAGCCAGGGCACAGTTGCCCTCAACTTTCGGGAACCGCCGCACTCCTACCTCGAGCATCAGCCCCGCGACCGCATGACTCGGTTGCTCAAGACCATGGCCGCCGGTGAGGTGAAGATCGACACCACAAGCCCCCACGCCCACCTGCGAAGCATGCTGGCCGCCCTGGAGATCCCCCAGTCCTCGCAGCTCTTGGTCTTTTCAGCCAGCTCGCTGCAGAGCGAGATCATCAACCCGCGCAATCCACGAGCCCTCTATTTCAACGAGGACACCTACTTGGGTTATGTGCCTGGCGGCAAGTTGGAGGTCATCAGCATGGACCCCACCCATGGCGCCATCTTCCACCTCTTTGAAGGGTTGGACATTGGAGGCGCGCCCCCGGCAGTGACCCGCTCCACCAAATGCTTCAACTGCCACGCGGGCCATGCCACCGGACGCATCCCGGGGTTGATCGCCGAGTCCCTGTTGCCGATGCCCAGCGGCGCCAGTCTTGAGACCTACCGCCGCGACGAGCAGGGCCATCAAATTCCGTTGAAAAACCGCTTTGGAGGCTGGCACCTCACTGGTGACCACCATCTGCGCGAGCACCACGCCAACCTCGTTGGTCTGCCGCAGGACAGCGGCAAATGGGAGGTTCAAAGCGCCAAACCCGGCGAGCAGTGGGACATCAACAAGCACTTGCTGCCCACCAGCGACATCCTGCCACATCTGATCCACGAGCACCAACTCGGCTTTGAGAACCGAGCCTTCCAGGCCGCGTACCAGGTGCGCCAATGGCTCCATGACGGGGGCGGTCGCCTGCCCGCCTCAGCCAAGCCCCAATTCGAGGCCTTGGCCCTTGCCATGGCGCGCTACATCCTGTTTGCCGATGAGGCTGCCCTGCCTACGGAGGGAGTGGTCGGTGACAGCATCTACCGCCAGGATTTCCTGGCCCGTCGCAAGGCCGCAAGCGATGGTCGCTCCCTGCGCGATCTGGACCTGCGCAAATCCATTTTCAAGCACCGCGCCAGCTTCATGCTGCACACGGAATCCTGGCTTGAGCTGCCCAAGCTTTTCAAGGACGCGGTCTACTACCGAATGGCCGAGGGATTGCGACCCCAGCAGCCCGCCGTTCAAGGCGCGCACCTGCCAGCCGCCGAGCGCCTGGCCATCCGCGCCATTCTCAAACAGACCATGCCTGACCTGCCGAATTGGTGGCGTTAGCGGCGCAGGCTCGAAGCCACGCGCTTGAAGGGCCAAGTCAGGAGAGTGATCACGGCACCGACCAGCAGGGCAAACAGCTCCATCGGCAGCAACAGCAGTCGAAGAACCGGATTGAGAAGGCTGCGCACCCAGGCCTTGCTGCTCCAGAGAAGGGTCAGCCCGATGAGTAGGACAATGCCCGCAAACTTGATGAGCTTGAGTTTCGTGGGTCCAAGACCCTCGAAGAGCTCATGGAACTGCAACTCGGCCAGAAGCAACAGACCCACATAGCCAACCAGGATGAAGGCCGTGTGCTCAAGCACGGGATAGCGCTGAATCATTTTCAGGGCCACATCCGCCACGAGTCGCAAGGCGATGATGCCGATGGTAACCCCCACATAAACCGGCCAGAGATCCTTGGGACTGAGCGCCACCGCCGCGACCACATTGTCCACACTCAGACTCAGATCCATCAACGAGATCATCACAATGGTGCCACCGAAGGTGCGCTGGTGCACATTGACCGCCTCTCCTTCTTCGGGCGCCGCCCCGCGCTGACTGCTGAAGTGGGCGCACATCAGCCACACCAAGTACAAGGCTCCCACGAACATGATGCTGTGGTTGTGAATGATCACCGAGGCAAACAGCAGCGCCAAAATCCGGAAGGCATAGGCACCGATGTAGCCGATGTTCATGGCGCGACGGCGCTCAGCATCCTGAAGATGGGAGGCCATCGCCGCAATTGCCAAGGCGTTGTCCACTGACAACAGGCCCTCGATGACCACCAAGGCGGCGACCACCGGCAGGGCTTCAACAAACTGATCCCAGAGACCCAAGGCAAAAAAGCGTCCATGTCGGGGTAGGTCTAAGCAACAGCCGGCCAACCTGCAACCCTAGCGAGTAAAAAAAAACAGGGCTTAGGGCTGCGGCAGCTTGATCCAAAAACTCGCACCGCCCGTCACACGGTTGGTGACCCCAGCCGACCCCCCGTGCGCGTGGGCAATGGCCCGCACGAGGCTCAGCCCAAGTCCGATGCCAGGGTGCCGAATCACGCTTGAGCTGCCGCGATGATAACGCTCCCAGATCCACTCCATCTCCTCGGGGCGCACCCCACTGCCAGTGTCCTCGACGAAAATCACCAGTGAGGTGCCCTCGGCCTGCCAGCGAAGTGTGATCTTGCCCGCACGCGGGGTGTAGGCCAGCGCGTTGTCGAGCAGATTGGAAATGGCCTGCATGATGAGACTGCGATCCAATTGCCAGACCATATCCAGGCCATCCTGAATCTTCAGACTCAGGCCGCGGTCTTCTGCCGCTGGGCTGTACAACTCCACCAGTGTGGCCAGCAACTGGTGGATGGCCGTGGCCTGCCGAAACAAGCGCAGGGCCCCATGATCTCCCCCGCGAATGGTGAGGATGCTCTGCACCAACTGAGTGGCGCGGTCCACTTCCTCGAGGCTGCGCGCCGCCGCATCCTTGGCCTGTGGATTGTCGGATTTGTCCAGCATCATCTCCAGATTCCCGCGCACCCTGGCCAGGGGCGTGCGCAGCTCGTGCGCCAATTCATCATTGGTGCTTTGCAGCTCTCTGGTCAGGGCCAACACCTGATCCAGCCCCGCATTGACCACACTGGCAAGATTGCGCAATTCAGGGATGGCTCTAGGGGCACGCAGGCGGGAATTGCCCTCGGGAGAGTGCAGCCGTTTGGCACTAGCGGTGAAGCCGTTGATCGGCGCCAACACCACCCGCCAATACCAGACCACGGCAATCCCCATCAATAGTGCACAAAGAGAGGCCACGCGCCACAGCCACTCTGCGGGCAGTCCCGCAGCGCCAAGAGCACCGCAACCCGCCCAAGCCACAAGCATCAGCAGCAGGCCCAGGCGCCAGGCGGAGGGCAACCACTCACGGATGGGTTTGTTCAATGGCATAGCCCTTGCCGCGGACGGTTTCGATTTTGATGTTGCTCCCACAGACCTCCAGCTTGCGCCTCAGGCGGCAGATCATCGCATCCACCACATTGGTCCCGGGATCAAAGCGGATGTCCCAGACCTGCTCCAGCAAGTAGGGCTTTGGCACGATGCGGCCCTCGTGGCGCATGAGGACCTCAAGCAGTGACCACTCGCGGGGCTGCAACTCCACGGCCTCACGACTGCAGATCACCCGCCGCCGCAGCGGATCCAGTGTGCTGTTACCCAGGCGACGCACACCAGGCTGCTTGCTTTGAGAGCGCCGAACAAGGGCCTCCAGCCTTGCCATCAACTCCTCAAAGGCAAAGGGCTTGGTGAGATAGTCATCGCCCCCGGCGGCAAGACCACGAACGCGATCCGCGATCTCAGCCCTGGCCGTCAGAAAGAGCACCGGCACCTCGACCCCACTGCGACGGATTCCCTCGACAACCGCAAAACCGTCGAGATCAGGAAGCCCAACATCCAGAATGGCAGCGTCACATCGCTGATCCGCAAACCACTGCAACGCCTCGGTGCCTGAACGAAGCCAATGCAACCGGTGTCCCTCCCCCTTGATCCAGGAGGAGAGCTGCCGACCCAGTTCCGGGTCATCCTCAACAAGCAAGACAAACATGGTCGAATCGCAGGGCTAACACCACCGAGCCACAAAGTGTGCCAGAACCTGTGCCCACAGGGCAAGCCTGATCGCCATAGGGGCTGCCATAATTGCCATGTCCGGGGTTGCCGCCCGCGGGCACAAGGCTACAATGGGCACTTCATGAATTGGCTCCGTTTCCTAGGCCCCATCGGCGAGGCCCTGCACTTCATTGTTTTGGTCTTTGAAGTCCTGATGGTATTCAACCTGATGATTGTGGTCCATGAATTGGGCCACTTTCTTGCCGCCCGCTGGCGGGGGCTCAAGGTGGACGCCTTCTATGTGTGGTTTGGCAAGCCACTCTGGAAAAAGACGGTCAATGGGGTGGAGTATGGCCTGGGTTGCATTCCCGCAGGCGGATTCGTCAAGCTCCCTCAAATGGCGCCCATGGAGGCCATTGAGGGCGCGGGCAGCGACCGTGAGGCCTTGCCGCCGATCACGGCCATGGACAAAATCATTGTGGCGTTTGCGGGCCCTCTGTTCAGCTTTCTTCTGGCCTGCAGCTTTGCCCTTGCGGTGAGTTGGCTGGGGAAACCTCAGTCCGAACCCTTTGTCACCACCTCGATTGGCTATGTCGCCGCAGGGAGCCCAGCCGAGAAGGCAGGCTTGGCACCGGGTGATAAGGTGCTGCGCATTGACGGCCATCCCGTCAACCGATTCGAGGGCATGAGCACCGACAGCATTCGCTGGAACATCGTCGCCAGCGAAGGGAAGCAGATCCAGTTCGAGGTCGAGCGCCAGGGCAAGGTCCTCGCTCCCATTGCCGTCACCCCAGCCCTTGAGGATCCAAGTCCCCAGCCTCCCATCAAGGGGAGCGCATGGAGTGCCATTGGCCGTTTTTTCACGGGACTCCTGGAGCGTCCACCGCTGCGCGAGGTGGGAATCATGGGCCGCGAGACTCCAATGGTCGGCCGGGTCTACCCGCATAGCCCTGCGGCCGACGCTGGTCTGAAGCCTGGAGACGAGTTGCTCTCCGTGGACAACCGCCCCCTATGGCATCGGGCCCAACTCGGAGAGATGGTTCGTGCGAGTCAAGGTGCGACGCTGTCCATTGAGATTCGCTCCGGTCCGGACAAGTACCAGCGCATCTCACTCAAGCCACGGGTGCCAGAGGGCAATCCCAGCACCTACCCGCAACCCTTGCTTGGCATTGAGTGGCACGCCACGGGCCGCCGTCAACTCGCCCACCCTGGCGTCTTTGAGCAGGTCAGTGATTCCGTCAGGGCTCTGGTAGGCATGGTGCAAAAGCTTTTCTCCCCGCGCTCAGACATCAGCCCGGCTCACATGAGCGGGCCGCTGGGCATCAGCCGCGTCTACTACAATCTGCTGCAGGACCCCGCGGCCCTTTTGCAGGTGCTCTGGTTCAGTGTGGTGCTCAACATCAATCTCGCCCTGATGAACTTGCTTCCCTTCCCCGTGCTTGACGGCGGACACATCGTGCTGGCCATCGCTGAGGCCGTGCGCCGCAAACCGCTCCCGATGCGGGTGCTCGAGGCCGTGCAATTGCTCTTCGTGCTGATGCTGTTTGGCTTCATGATTTTTGTCACGCTTAAGGACGCCGGTGACATCTTTGGCGGGGGCCGCAGCAGCAAGGGCAAGTCAGCGACCGAGGAGCCTCTGTGGTTGCCAGCGGGACAGCGGGAAAAGGCCCCACCACCTGTTTTGGAAAAGGCGGCGCCTGAATCGCGTTAATGGCAGGTGCGCATTTGGGACCTGCATTGTCATCTCAGTGGAGTGCCGGGTCTCAGCCCGGAAGAGCGGGCTGGTGCCCTGCTGCGAATTGCCGATCGCATGGGCATTGAGCGGCTTTGCCTATACATGGGAATGCGGTGGGCCAAGAACCCAAGCCCCCAGGAGCTGCGCCAACAAAACGACGAGGTCTTGCGCGCGCTAAAGGCCCACCCCGATCGGCTCCTTGGCTTTGTCTACACCAGCGCAGAACACATCGAAGCAAGCCTCGCCGAGCTGGAACGCTGTGTGGCCGTCGGTCCGATGGTGGGAGTCAAGCTCTGGGTCGCCAAGCGCTGCCATGACCCCAAGATTGATCCCCTCATTCATCGCGCCGCAGACCTCAAGGCCCTGATTTTTCAGCACACCTGGATCAAGACCGGCGGCAATGAGCCCGGGGAAAGCACGCCGGCTGACTTGGTCGCCCTGGCAAAACGCTTCCCTGCAGTGCCGATGATCTGCGGACATAGCGGCGGCAACTGGGAACTCGGCCTGCAAGCGATCAAGGACCAACCCAACCTGCACGCCGACCTGGCCGGCAGCGATCCGACTTGGGGCATCACGGAAACGGCCTGCCGCCTGCTGGGGCCAGGGCGCGTGCTCTACGGCAGCGACTGCGGAGGCCGCAGTTTTGCCTCCCAACTGGCCAAGGTTCACGGCGCTGATCTGAGCAACGCTGACAAGGAACTGATCCTCAGCGGCAACCTTCGCCGCCTGCTCTCGCCCATTCTCAGAGCCAAAGGCATGGCCTTATGAAGCGTCGAACCCTCCTCCTTAGTTCAAGCGCCATTGCCCTTGCCCGAGTGCACGGCGAGGAGTTGGCCTCCCCTGCCGCGACGCTCGTGGACTGCCAGCTCTACATCGGGGATCACCCAAGGCGCGACTTGCCTCAATTCACGCCCAGCTCATGGGCTGCCCTTGGACTCAAGCAGGGTTGGGTGGGTCACTTTGGGGCCTTCTCCAGCGAGGCAAATCACCAGGCTCTCAATGCGGAACTCAGGCAGCGCTGCGCAGACTTACCGGGCTCAGTCGCGGCGCAAAGCTTGGACCTCTCTCAACAGACATGGCGCCGTGATCTTGAAGCCGCGCTGGCGGCAACGGCGCGGAGCAAGGCCCTGCTGCGTCTTTGCCCATCCCTGCATGGTTATGACTGGAAACACCCGGCACTCGGGGAGCTGCTCACCCTGTGCAGTCAGCGCAGCCTGCCGGTGCAGGTCGTTGCCAAGTTTGAGGATGCGCGCACGCAACGCCAGGATCGCCCCCTGCCCCCACTCTCACTGCGGGAGGTTCCAACGATCTGCGAACGCCTTCCCCAACTGCGCCTGATGTTGCTCAACATCAATGCCACAGAAGCCCAAGTGCAGCTCAGGGGATGTCGCAACCTCTGGCTGGATAGCGCCATGATCGAGGGGGCAGCCGGCCTGGCAGGTCTGCTGGGCCACTGGCCAAAAGACCGCCTCTGCCTAGGCAGCTACGCCCCCTTCTTCTATGCCGCAGCGCTGCCGCTCAAGCTGCAGGAGGCTGGCCTGCCGGGGCTGGACCATCAGGCCCTGGCGCATCAAAACGCCAGCGCCTTTTTGGGCTGAGAGCCTCAACTCTCGAAGTAGGTGTAACCACGGAGGCCCTCTTCAAAGGCCTGCATGATCTGCTTGCGCTCGGAGGGCGTGATCCGACGCGACACCACGGCACTCTCCGCCAGCGCACGGAACCGATCCGCCAACTCCTTGGGATTGTACTCACAGTAGCTCAACACCTCGGAGACGCTGTCACCCTCCTGCTCACGGCGGTACTTCAGCTTGCCGTTCTCGATGCTGACCGACACCACATTGGTGTCTCCGAGCAGGTTGTGAAGATCGCCAAGGGTCTCCTGATAGGCACCCACGAGGAAGATGCCCAGCATGTAATCACCGCCCTTGCCGAGCTCAGGATCATGCAGCGGCAGTGAACCGCTGATCTCCTCGCTGTGGGCAAAGCGCGCAATCTTGCCATCGCTGTCACAGGTGATGTCAGAGAGCACCGCGCGGCGCGTCGGCTTTTCACCAAGACGATGGATTGGCATCACCGGGAAGATCTGGTCAATGGCCCAAAGGTCTGGAAGGCTTTGGAAAACCGAGAAGTTGCCGTAGTAATAATCCGTCAGCACTGCCGAGAGGCGATCCATCTCGCTGTGGTCCATGCCAAGGGACTGAACTTTGCCTGAGAGCCAGGTCATGATCTCCCAGTACATTTCCTCGCCCTGTGACCGCTCGCGCAGACTGACCTTGCCGTAGTTGAACTCGCTGCGCAGTTTGTCGCGGTAGTAGACCGCGTCGTTGTAGACTTCCTGAACGCGCTCGCGGGAGATGCGACCACCATTGCGCTTGGGCTCCTGCAGCAGGTCGTGCAGGTTGCGCACCAGGGCGGGAGCATCGCGACTCAACTCCCCACGGCCCTGGGCGGGCTCGAAACGATTGACATCCAAAATATTGATCACCAGCACGCTGTAATAGGCCACGATGGCGCGACCCGACTCGGTGATGATGTCAGGGTGCGGCACGCCAGCTTCAGCCGTGACCTCGGTGATGGCTTCGATGACATCAGCGCAATATTCCTTGGTGCCATAGTTGCTCGAGGCGCTGGTTGCCCCCTTGAAGCCATCATAGCTGATGGCCAGGCCGCCGCCGAGATCCAACAGGCCCATGCGCGCGCCCTCGTGCACCAGCCCACAGTAGACTCGAGTGGCCTCTGTCACGGCCTGCCGAATCGCACGAATGTTGGGAATCTGGCTGCCTTGATGGTAATGCAGCATGCGCAGGCAATCGAGCATGCCGTGCTCTCTCAGCTCATCGACCACGCGCATGAGCTGGGAGATATTCAGGCCAAACACGCTGGCATCGCCTCCCGAGCCGCTCCAGTGACCGGCGCTCTCCGTGCTCAAACGGAAGCGGACCCCAAGCGTGGGGCGCACCCCCATGCGGCGACTGCGCTCCAAGATAAGCTCGAGCTCCGAGGGCATCTCCAGCACCAAAATGACCTGCAGGCCCATCTTCTGCGCGTTGAGCGCCAGATCAATGAACTCCTCGTCCTTGTAGCCATTGCAGACAATGTAGGCCTGCGGATCGTGCATGTAGGCCAGAGCCGCAATCAACTCAGGCTTGCTGCCTGCCTCAAGACCGTAATGGTACTTGCGGCCATAGCGTGTGATCTCCTCGATGACTTCCTGCTGCTGATTGACCTTGATGGGATAGACCCCGCGGTAAACCCCCTGGTACTTGGCCTCGGCGATGGCGTTGACAAACCCTTCGTTGAGCTCGTCAATGCGCCAGCGCAGCAGATCACCAAAGCGAATCAACAATGGAAGCTGCGTGCCGCGGTCGCGCAGGCCGCGCACGATCTGCGGCAGGGACACGGGTTTGGTCTTCTTGCCGTCTTTCAGGCGCACCACGACCTCCCCCTTTGCGGAGATGTCGAAGAAGGTGTGGCCCCACTCGCGGATGCCGTAGATTTTGGCGCTGTCCTCAATGGACCAAGCGGGGGATTTGGAGCGTCGTTCCATGTCAGATCGGGGAGCTGCGGAGTATGCCCCCCATTGGCGGCTTGAAAAGTGAAGATTGCGCCTCGGCAGCGAAACTCCCCCGGCATGGCCTCCCCTGGGGGCTGGCAACAAAGCGGCCCGGCCCCCTTTTCAGGAAAACCGGGCCGCCAAGCGACTGACCGTCTTGGGGATGACCGCCTTGGCTTACGCCTTCCAACCGTCGCGGTAGGATGGGCGGGAGACGAACTGATTGGCCGACTCACTGTTGCTGACCTTCATGCCCTGCTTGTCCCACTGCACGCTCTGCTGGGCGCGAACCGCGAGATTGCCAAGCAGCACAAACTCGGTCAGCGGGCAGCTGTAATCGAAGTTTGAGCTGGGCTTGCCACCATTGACCACATGATGGGCCCACTCACCCTGAGGGTTGTTGGGCATCACCGAGCGGGTCTCGGTCTTCTTGATCTTGCCGGCCTTCATGTCGAGGCGCACCTGGGTGTAGCGCTCCTCGTTGTAGATCACTGGGCTGGAGCAATAGGCCTCACCCTCAAACACGGTGCCCTCGGTGCCGATAAACATCATGCCGCTGCTGGCCTTGTCGAAGGCGCGACGGGCGAGTTCACTGGTCATGTGAGGGGAGATCTCAGGCTTGTTGGGCTTGCCATCCTTGCTGCCATCGTGCCAGCTGACCTTCAGCGCCGGATGCCTGCCGGCAGGCATGTGGTACACCAGCTCACTCCACACCGGTGCGCAGAACTCACTGATTGGGCTTGAGGTTGCGTCAATGCGCTCAGGGATCAACTGACCAAGAATCGCAAAGCTGGCGTCCATGATGTGACAGCCCATGTCGCCAAGAGCGCCGCTGCCAAACTGCCACCAACCGCGCCACGCAAAGGGATGCACGCTGTTGCCGAAGCGATTGCCCTTGCCCTTGCTGCCTTCGGCTGCGGGCGGAAGATCGAACTCAAAGTAGGGCTCGCTGGGCTCACTGGAGAGCCAGAGATCCCAGTTGAGCTCGGAGGGAGCCTGCGCGGCGCGCTTGGCCTTGGGGCCTTGGGGCCAGATCGGGCGATTGGTCCACAAACGAATCTCCTTGAGGGTACCGATGGCGCCCTGCTCAATCCACTCCTTGGCCAGGCGCTGTCCTTCCTGGGTGCGTCCCTGGTTGCCCATCTGCGTGGTCAACCCGGCCTTGTTGGCAGCCTGATGCAGGTCGCGAACCTCGCCGATGTAGTTGCAGAGAGGCTTCTGCACACAGACATGCTTGCCATGCTTGATGGCATGCATCGCGGCCACATAATGGGTGTGGTCTGGGGTGGAGACGATCACGGCATCAATCTCGTTGGCCATCTCATCAAACATCTTGCGGAAGTCAGAGTAGAGCTTGGGCGCCTGACCGGTTGCCTTGCCGCTGTCCAGATGATGCTTCTCACGGTGTTTGGCCGCGGCTTCGAGCCGCTTGCTGTCCACATCCACCAAGGCGACGATATCGTGGTCCAGCGTGACTCCCTGGGTGTCGGACTGCCCCTTGCCATTGGCGCCGATGGTGGCGATGCGCAGGCGCTTGCCAGCGCCATTCTGGCCGCGAAGCAAAAGATTTGGACCGACCAAAGCGCTGGCGGCCAGGCCGGAGGAGCGGCCGAGGAAGTGACGACGGGAGATGAGATTGAGGCTCATGATGGGAGGGGTTGGATTCGGTGAATGCTGCCCGATGCAAGAACAGACGGAGTGGAAACGCGACCACTCCGATAGACATTGCGCCAAAACAGGGGGGTATGGTGGCCAATTTCACCCTCAGGGTCAATTCCTTTGGCGGCTCATCTTGCGGAAATGCCACTTGCCCGCCGGGGCCCTCCCGTGTCACCGTAAAGTGCTATCCATGGTTCTGCTGACGCCCCGCTACTGCAAACAGGCCAAACTCCTTCTCAAGGGACTGGACCGTTTCGTGAACTTCAAACGCGACCTGCTCTCTGCCGGGCAGCTGGAGCATATTGCCAGCCAGCGCTCTGCGCTGATCACCGCCATCAAGCAGCGGCGGCGTCCTGAGGTGGAGTCCCTGAGTCAAAGCCTCAACGATTATTGTGGAGGCGCTCTCCCCGGTCAGGCTCAAGGCGTGCTCGCTGAGAATGTGGAGATGCTGTGGGTTGCCCTGGTCATCGTGTTGGGCATCCGCGCCTTCTTGGTGCAGCCCTTCCAGATTCCCACCGGCTCGATGCAGCCCACCCTCAACGGGATCACGGCCGAGGCAACCACCAGCGACCCTAGCCCAGGCTTTTTAGGGCACCTTGCCTCTTGGTTTACCGGCACACGCTACATCCATGCCGTCTCTGATCACACGGGCTACCTCGACGATCGCCAACCCATCACGGAGCACCGGTTCCTGATTTTCATGCCCTACTGCAAGCTGCACTTCCGCGATGGTCACAGTCTTCGCATCAATGCGCCGCAGCGCCAATTGCTGGATGAACTGCAACTGGTCAAGCGCATTCACAGCCAACCCGTGGAAGCAGGCAACGACACACCAGACCGTCGAATGGTCTACGGGTTGCGCGGAGGCGAGCACATCCGCAAGGGCCAGCTCCTTGCCAGCGGAATCGTGCGCAATGGCGACCATGTGCTGGTGGACAAGTTCAGCTACCACTTCAGGCGGCCAGTGCGCGGCGAGGTCTTTGTCTTCACCACCAAGCACATTGCTGGCATTCAGGTCCCCGAGGAGCAGGGAGCGCAGTACTACATCAAGCGCCTCACTGGCCTGCCAGGCGATCTGCTCGAGGTGGACTCGCCCAAGTTGCTGATCAATGGCAAACCAGCCGCTGAGCCCGGCATTTCAAGAGTGGCCTCCGGTGAACGCGACAAGCCAGTCGCTGGCTACCGAGGGTACGGCTTCGCGGAAATGATCGGCGGCAACATCAACAAGATCCACCTGCGCCCGGGAGACTATTTCGCAATGGGCGACAACAGCTACAACAGCAGCGACTCGAGAGCCTGGGGCCCGGTCCCCGAGCGCAATCTGGTTGGGCCAGGCCTCGCCTGCTACTGGCCACTGACCCGCCACTTCGGCTGGATCCGCTGAGGACTAGACCACGAAATTCAACGCTGGACTTTGCCGACACCCGCTGCCAATACCTCAACCTTCCCCCCATCCTATGGACCCTGAAATGACCATGCTCGAGTGCGAAGACGCCATGACCAAGGCGGTGGAATACGCCGTTCATGAATTCGCAGCCGTGCGCACCGGAAAAGCCTCACCTGCCCTCGTCGAGGGTCTTGATGTCCATGTGCTCAGCTACGGCTCACACATGAAGCTCAAGCAACTGGCCATGATCACCACCCCAGACGCTCGTCTCATTCGCATCGAGCCCTTTGACTCCTCGACGCTTGGAGACATTGACCGCGCCATCCGTGAATCCCGTCTCGGACTCAACGGCAGTGTTGAAGGCAAGGTCATCCGCCTTCCCATCCCTGCCCTCTCGCACGAACGGCGCGAGCAGATGGTCAAGCTCATCAAGCAGATGGGCGAAGAGGCAAAGGTTCGCGTGCGCAGCGCTCGGCGCGACGCCCTGGAGGCGATCAAGAAGGGTCAAAAGGACGGCCACATCACCGAGGATGACCAGCATCGCCTCGAGAAGGAAGTGCAGAACCTCACCGATAAAAAGATCGTAGAGATCGAGGGGCACATGGCGTCCAAGGAGAAGGAAGTTCTCACGGTCTAAGCCATCCGCCTCATGTTCAGTGCCGCAGAGTATCTCGACTTGGCCCACACCAG
>JAURHS010000210.1 GCA_030833205.1 Prosthecobacter sp. | reverse complement strand
TTTGAGCACCAGGGCCTGCGTGCCGGCCTGGGCCGCCTCTGCGTTGCGGCCCACTGCATGGCAGCAGGAAGCCAGGCTGTCCCACACCACCACGGACGCCGGGTTCATGGTGCGCAGTTTTTCCAGGTGCCCAATGGCCTGGCCATGTTTGCCCGAGCGCGAGAGGCACACCGCCAGATTCAGCAGCAGTTCAAAGTCGTCCGGATAAAAAGGGCAGGTGGCCTCTAGAAACCCGGCGGCCGCGGCGGGGTTGCCCATGAGGAATGCGTAGTACGAAAGTTGCTTCACCAACGGCGCGGGTTTCTTGGGGCCGTGGCGGTTGATTTCTTCGAGCAGGGCCTGAATGGCGGCATTGTGATCACCGCGCGCCCACAGGGTGTGGGCGGGGGCGTTCCAAGAGGCTGGGGCGGCGCTTGTAGTCATGCGGGCAGATAAGCTGAGAAGACTATAGTCGAGCTAGCAGTAATCAACTTGAACAAGTTCCAATGAATTCGCCGCCAGCAAACCAGAACCTCAGCCTCACCATAACTCCCGCCTCGCGGACCGAACTGGGGGCCAAGTTGAATATCGCTACGCCGAGCTATGGGTCGCAGTACTCGGGGGCGTATGTGAGGACCTTGTACAAGCTGCTGACGCACTCAACGCTGCGCAACCTGCGGTTCTCGTTTTCCGACATTGATTGCGCCGACATTGTGGTGGCGCGCAACTACCTCATCTCCAACTTCTACTTCAACAAGCCTGATTGCACCCACATCTTGTTTTGGGACGACGACATGGGCTTTGAGCCTGACCTGCTAGAGGCCATGCTGGCCCTGGGAAAAGACGTGGTGGGGGCGGTGTACCCCAAGCGAGCCATCGCCTTGGACCGCTTGCATAGCCAGCATGACCAGGGCTTCCCCGGTGCCTATGCACGCGCCTGTGACTTTATTGGCAACTTCCCGGCGGTGAGTGTGAGAGACAAGCCCTTTGTGCAAATGGAGCACTGTGGTACCGGCGTGCTGTTGATCTCTCGCCGCTGCCTGGATGTGATGGTGAGCAAGCTGCCGGAGATCGTCGACGAAAAGCGCTTCAAAAAGCTGGGCTTTGCCGACCGCTTCACGTCTTTTATTACCCCTTTCAACAAAGTGGAACTCGAGGACCGTGAGCTTGGAGAAGACTTCTCTTTTTGCCACCGCTGGGTGAAGCAATGCCAAGGCGAAATCTACGCCAGCGTGGTGCACCCCATCGAGCACGTGGGCCAAATGACCGTTAAGACCCGTTACGCAGACAGGAGCGCCGCATGAAAATTTTGATTGCCTCACCCACCTACGACGGAGCGGTGCGGGTGGAGTACATGAAGTCGGTCATGGCAACAACCGCCTACCTCAGCAAGGCTGGCATGGAGTGGGAGCTGATGATCGAGCCGGCGACCCTGTTGCACGTGATGCGCAGCGTCATGGCCAGCAAGGCGTTGATGGACGGGGGCTACACCCACCTGCTCTTCATCGACACCGACATGGGCTTCCATGCCAGCGCTGTCCAAAAGTTGGTGGAGGCCAACGTTGATGTGATTGGCTGCGCGTATCCGTTTCGGACAATCCCTTTTCACGAGGCCGTTCCCAAGGGTGAGAAGACTCTTCGTCAGGCGGTTGGCGAGTCAGTTCCCTACGCGGTCAAGCTGAAAAAGGGCACAAAAAAACTGGATGTCAAAGGCGGAATCTGCGAGGTGGCGGGCATCGGTACGGGCCTCCTTTTGATCAGCGTTGCCGCACTGAAGAAGATGCTCAAGCTGAAGGTCGTCGAAACCTACGCCTGCCATTTCCCCTACAACCAGTGGCACAAGCACAAGACCTACCACGGCTTCTTTGACTACTTGGTTGTGGACGGCCAGTACATTGGTGAAGACTATTCCTTCTGCCAACGCTGGATTGACGAGTGCGACGGGAAGATCCATGCGGTGATCGACCAGGAAATTTTCCACATTGGCAATATCCCAGTGATCGGACGCTATCTCGACAAAATCAAGGCGGGGAAGGTGTAGGCGGCGCTGAATGGAGGCCTTCTACATCAACCTGGACACGGCGATCCTGCGGCGCCAGGCCATTGAGGCTTCATTCAAGCAGGCGGCCAAACCGGGCTGGAACCTGCATCGCTTTGCGGCGACGGCAATCGCCAATCCCGCTTACGCGGGCCCGCGGTTGCGCCATGCTGGCCCTGGCCGAAAACTCTCACTGGGAGAAGAAGGCTGCTACCTCAGCCACCGCTCGGTCATTGAGCGCCAGGCCCAGACCGGCGCGCCCTTCATGGTCTTGGAGGACGACGCGATTTTTGCGCCGCCCTCGCTCAGCCTGATTGAGGGGTTTTTGAACTCAGGGCAGGCCAATGAGTGGGACCTGATTTTTACGGACGTGATCATCCCTGATGCCAACGGCATGCTCGAGTTGTTTCGAATGAAGCAATCGCTGCGCCCCGGCCAGGTTCGGGTGCTGGACCTCGCCGCGCTTGGCTTTGCTGGCGCATCCGCCTACATCGTGATGCCCAAGGCTGCGGCCAAGCTTGCCGAGCGCCTGCGCGACCCCG
>JAURHS010000034.1 GCA_030833205.1 Prosthecobacter sp. | reverse complement strand
CAGCAGCAGCGCGCCGCCATCGCCCGCGCGCTGGCTCCAGACCCCAGCTTGCTGCTGCTCGATGAGCCCACCTCGGCCTTGGATCCAGTGATGACGGCCGAGGTCCTCGAGGTGGTTCGCGAGTTGGCCTCTGCGGGGCAGCAGATTGCGCTTGCCACCCACGAGATCCGCTTTGCCCGCGAGGTGGCGCAGTGGGTGTTGTTCGTGGACGGGGGGCAGGTGATTGAATCCTGCGCGGCTTCCGCGTTTTTTGCTCAGCCGCAAACGCCTCAGGCGCGTAGGTACCTGGAGGGTTTGAGTCGTTACCGCTGAGTGGCGCATTGGCAATGCGGCATTTGACGAGCGCCCCAGCCTGAGCCAAGGCTATCCCCGCTTGTCGTCATCATGCCCCCACCGGCCATCTCCGCAGATTCCCCCGTCTTTCCCTTCGAACTGATTCGGGAGGATCTGCAGCGCGTGGAGGCGGAGATCGCCCGTCAGGCCAGGGCCTTTGATCCTGCGGTTGAGGGCTATGTGAGCTACCTCTGCCAGGCCAGCGGCAAACGGATTCGCCCCGCCTTGGCAATGCTTGCGGGTGGGGCCACTGGTGGCAAGACCGAGGATCACACCCGGTTGGCCGTGGTGTTGGAGTTGGTCCACATGGCCTCCCTGGTGCACGACGACATCATGGATGGTGCCGAAATGCGCCGCGGGCTGCCCACTGCCGCGTCAAAATGGGGTCCCTCCCTGAGCGTTCTGCTTGGAGACGCCATGTTCGCCTACGCGCTGGAGCTTGCCACCGACTTTGAGGACTCCCAAGTCTGCCGGCAGATTGCTCAGGCTTCGCGGGAAGTTTGCAGCGGCGAGATTCTCCAGACTCAGCGCCGCTTCGATTTCAGCCTCTCCGTGGCGGACTACCGTCGGATGATCGAGATGAAGACGGCGGCGTTGTTCGCGGCAGCCTCCGGGCTAGGTGCAAGGCTCAATGGAGTGACTCAGGAGGTCGAGGACGCCTTGCGTGGCTTCGGTCTAAAACTGGGCACCGTTTACCAGATTTACGATGACTGCCTCGATCTGGTGGGAGATGAAAGGAAGGTTGGCAAGACACTGGGTACGGATTTGCAACGCGGCAAGCTGACCCTGCCTGTGCTTTTCCTGTTGCAGGCCACCAGTGAGGTCCGGCGCCAAGAGTTGCAGGAGATGTTGCTGCAGGGCGAATCCATTGAGCCCTCCCAGTTGTCGGGCGTTGCCGGATATTCCGCGGCGGTGGATCAGGCGATTGCCTACGCCCTCGAACTGTTGGATTCCGCGGATGAGGATCTCGGCTGCCTCCTGCCCAGTGCGGACGGTGAGGCCCTGAGCCAGGTCTGCGATTATCTTCGTGGTTTGCTCAAGGCCTGCGGACGGCCCGTCTGATTGCCGTCGCAGCGTTGGCAAGTCTGGGGGACTTTGGGCCGTAGGCAGATGGGTTCCTCCATCTGTCATGAGCATCCGGTTTCTCATCCTCTCTGTGTTTTCGGCCGCCTTGCCCTGCGTAGGCGCCGTCTTTCCTGGTGCTTCGCCGCTGGGGATGGATCTCAGTGGTGCGCAGCGGTCCCAGGCCATGGTGGCGGGGATTGACCGACTGGCGCTGCGCCTGATGAAGGAGCGGGCGGGCTCCCAGAGCCCGGATCGCGCCCGTCTGCGGGAGATTCTCGGTGTTGTTGACGAGCGCGCGCCGGCTCAGCCGCAGTGGCTCGAGGGGCCAGGGCAGGGTCCGCTTCTGGAACGCCCAAATGTGGTGGTGCGCCGGCTGCGCTGGCAGAGTTTGCCCGGGCTTTGGGCTGAGGGGCTTTGGGTTGCTCCCAAGGGCCCAGCCTCGCAGCGCTGGATTCTGATCCCTGATGTCGGCTCCAATGCGGAGAGCCTCGTCAATGAGGCCCTGCTGTCCAGTGGGGCCGAGGTCTTGATCGTCCAGTTGCTGGATCGGGGACACGAGCACAGCGTCAATCCGCGTTTTGGCGTGCGCACGGATGTGGGGCATCGCGAGTGGATTTATCGCCAGACCTATTTGCAGGGCAGACATGTGATGGGCCTGGAATTGCAGGCGGTGCTCTCCTGGGTTGATGAGTGTCATCGGCGCGGAGCCTCCCGGATTTGGCTTGGCGGCGAGGGTGAGGGCGGGCGTCTTGCCCTCCTCGCGGCGGCGCTCGACGAGCGAATCAGTGGCGTGCACTGCTCGGGTGGGTTTGGCCCGCAACAGGAGATTTGGGCCCAACCCTTGGACCGCAATCTCTTTGGCGTGCTGCTTGGGCATGGCGATTGGCAGATTGCGGCGCTGCTGGCCCCAAGGGTCTTGAGTCTAGGCGCGGATACAGGGGCGGGCTGGAGCCCGCCACAAGTCGTGGACGGTGGCATTCGCCGCATCGCGGCCCCGGGCGGCGTCATGCCGGTGCAAGAGCGACTGCGTGAAGAGGAGCTGGATCGCGCGTTGAAGCTGGCGCCATCGCTGAAGGTGATGCGTCCGCGGGTCTCAGGGCTGGCTGCGGCCATGGCAGCCATGAGCGATGGAGCGATGCGGTTGCCGGAGATTGACGGCAAAGGCAAGCTGGCCTTGCCCAATGATGAAGGCCGGATGCAACGCCTGGTGCGGGGCATGGAGCGCTGGGCACAGGAGCAATTGGCAATCGGAGAGCGCAGACGACAGGCTGAGTTTTGGCAGCCGCTTCCGCTTCAGTCCGCGCCGCAGTTTGCCCAGTTTGTTGAGAAGCAGCGCCAACGCCTGTGGCAGGAGGTCATCGGCCGCCTGCCTGATCCCGATCGTGGCCCCGCCCCTCGCACTCGCCTGTTGGAAACCCGTAGGGGCATCGAGGTTCACGAGGTGGTGTTGGATGTGTACGATGGGGTCTTTGCCTGGGGGTTGCTCTGTCTTCCCGCTGATCTTCATGCGGGGCAGAAGCGGCCTGTGGTGGTTTGTCAGCATGGATTGGAGGGGCTGCCTGAGGATGTTCTCAATGAGGATGCAGGCAGTCGTGCCCACGCTGCCTACAAAGCCTTTGCTCTGAGGTTGGCGGAGCAGGGGTTCATCACCTTCTCGCCTCACAACCCTTACCGAGGGATGCATGACTTTCGTACCCTGCAGCGCAAATTGAATCCAGTGGGCCTCACGCTTTACAGCGTGATCAACGCACAACACCAGCAAATCCTGCGCTGGTTGAAGAGCCTGCCCATGGTGCGCGCTGATCGCATTGGCTTTTATGGACTCAGTTACGGCGGTAAGAGCGCGATGCGAACGCCGGCCTGTCTGCCGGATTACTGTTTGAGCATCTGCAGCGGTGACTTCAACGAGTGGGTCCGCAAGTGCGTCAGCCTCGACATGCCATCCAGCTATGTGCACACCCACGAGTACGAAATTTGGGAATGGAATCTGGGGCAGAGCTTCAATTATGCGGAGATGGCGGCGCTGATTGCGCCGCGGCCCTTCATGGTGGAGCGCGGGCACGATGACGGCGTCGGGCGCGATGAGTGGGTGAACTACGAATACGCCAAGGTGCGGCAGCTTTACGACAAGCTGGGCCTGGGTTCCCTGACAGAGATTGAGCACTTCGACGGGCCCCACACCATTCACGGGCGCGGCACCTTTGAGTTTCTGCGTCTTCACCTCAGGGCGCCCTAAGGCGGCGCTTCAGCGGGCCTCGTAGGCCAGAGCCAGATTCTGTGCGGTGAAGGCTTCAGCGATTGGGCCCTGGGCAATCTGTTGGCGGCGAATGATGAGCACTTCGTCGAAAAAACCCTCGACGGTTTGCAGGTCATGGTGGCTGGCAATGAGCAATCGGCCCTCGGCGGAGAGGTCGCGCAGCAGACGGCTTAAATTTTCCTGTGCGGGTTTGTCCAAGCCGGTGAACGGCTCGTCCAGGAGAAGCACATGAGCCTCTTGCGCCAGCGCCCGCGCCAGAAACGCCCGCTGCTGCTGACCGCCCGAGAGTGCGCTGATCTGACGATCCTGAAGGTCCAGCAACTGCATCGCCTCCAAGGCCCTTTGCACCATGTCGTCGTCGTGGCGGCTGTAGGCCCTCCACCAGCCCAAATTGGGGTAGCGACCCATTTCCACCAATCCGCGCACGGTGATCGGAAAGTTCCAGTCCACCTCACCCCGCTGGGGCAGATAGGCCACCTCGTGGCTGCCTCTTCGCAGCGACTTGCCGCGCCATAGCACGCGACCCTGACGCACAGGCAGGAGGCCTGCAAGGGCCTTGAGCAGGGTGCTCTTGCCGGCGCCGTTTGGGCCGATCAAGGCAATGCTGCGACCACAGGCCGCTCGGAAATTGATGTTTTCCAGCGCAAGCACCTCGCGATAACTGACCTCAAGCTGCTGCACCTCCAGCACATGGCTGGCCTCGTGGCTGCAGCCCGCTCCCCAACACACATGATCGCCAGCCTGTGATTTGCTCATGAGATCACCAACGGAAGGGTAGGAGTTCATCAATGCCGCCATCTTGGGACCACCTCGTAAGGCTCACTGACTGCAGGCCCCTGGGCTCCAGATCAACACTGATGGGTGTGGAGGGGGTGCCCTCGGGCCAAGTGGCGATCAACTCTAGCTCAATCAGCTCATCTTCAATCTCCAGCGGAGCCTCAATCATCAGGGGTGAGGCGTCGAGTTTCACTCCCTTGAGCAGGTCCCGACCCGCAGCAGTCAAGCGCAGGACGCTGGGGCGATGCGCAAAACGCAGCTCAATGCGGGTTGGCAGCCTGGGGTCGGAGCTGTCCGCCTTGGGGGAGTCGGTGCCTCGCTGCGCCGTTGGGGCAGAGGCCGGGCTGCGGGTCAGGCACCCCAAGGGCACGGCCAGGAACACGAAGCACAAGGCCACGAGAAAGATCTGAACTGGGGGGAAGCCGCGCATGCCTGTAAACCCGACAGGTCAATGCACTCCACGCGCCCCTCGCTGTCAAGATGTACCGGGGGCCTGCCCCCGCGAAAAAGACAACGCAAGGGCTTGCCTTGTTCGCGGCGAACTGGCTAAATCCAAAGATCCGAATTTTTCGCCATGGACCCTCAAGCCACCAATCCAGAAGGCCATCCCCAGCAACCCGCGCCTGATGCCTCTGCAGCGCCCCAGCCGCAGGGTGCTGTGCCGCAGGGCATGATGCCTACCATGCCCATGGGCATGATGCCTCCTGGCTACCCGCAGCAGGGCTATCCTCAGGGCTACCCGCAGCAAGGTTATCCGCAAGGCTACCCGATGCCACAAGGCTACCCGCAGGGCATGATGCCGACGATGCCGATGGCCATGATGCCTCCTGGCTACCCGCAGCAAGGCTATCCACAGGGCTATCCGATGCCACAGGGTTATCCCCCAGGTTATCCGATGCCGCAGGGCATGATGCCGCAGGGCTATCCGCAAGGATACCCGCAGCAGGGGCAGGGGGTGCCGATGCAGCCGCCCTTGGCGGTGGAGAGCCAGCCACTTTCTGCTGACGCGCCGACGCTGCATTTGGCCAGCGCACCCCCAGCGGCCGCGCGGGTGGAGACGCCACCGAGTTATTCGCCTCCGGTCAGTTTCGCAGTGCCGGCACCCGCGGCAGCCAAGCCTTCCACCCCCAAGCCCAGTGCTGCAGCGCCCAAGACGGCAGCGCCCAAGCCCAGTGCCGCGGCAGCCGCAGTGAAGGTGGTTGCCGAGCCTGAGCCTGTGGCGGTGGCGGCTGGCGTGGAGGAGATTGCCGCTGGAGACGGTACCGTGTACAAGCCGCCGGCAGAGCATCACTTTGAAGCCAAGCCGGTGCCGGCCATTGTGCGTGCCTGGCGGAAGCTGGGAGGCGGCTCGCTGACGCTGAGCCTGGCCATTCACGCCGGCATTCTTGTTGTGGGCGGTGCGATTGTGGTCAGCTCGCAGTTGATCCAAAAGCAGGTCGACTTTTTGCCTGGTGGCGGCACGCAGCAGGGAGCGCAGGCCAGTGCGGAAATGAAGCACAAGGTCTCACAGAAGAAGCGCACCTCGCTCAACAAGACGATGCCGATGAAAAAGATCGTCAGCACCAGCAGCAACTCGGCAGTGAGTCTGCCGGATGCGCCGCCAGACCTGCTCGATGTGCCTGATGTCAGCTCCATGATTGGCGGCGGATCGCTGGGCAGCGGCGGCTTTGGCAAGGCTGGTGCCGGCGGTGGCTTTGGCACGGGCATTGGCATGGGCTCCATGCAGGGCTTTGTCAGTCTGCCGCCTTCGATGAAAACGCGTTGCTCGCCGCAGGAACGCCTCAAGAAGTTGGCCGACAGCGGTGGCACTCCGGAGTGCGAACGAGCGGTGTCCAACTCGCTGGAGTGGCTCAAGAGCAAGCAGAACCCTGATGGCTCCTGGGGCAGCAGCAACAAGGCGGCCATGACGGGCATGGTCCTGCTTTGCTTCCTGGGCCGCTGCGAGACGCCAGACTCGCCCTTCTACGGTGACAATGTGCTCAAGGGCATCATGTACCTTATCGAGCTCTCCAAGAAAAACCAATACGGCGCCATTACCGAGGACTTCAAGGGCAACTCAGGCGCTTATGAGCACGGCATCGCCACCTACGCGCTGGGTGAAATGTACACGCTGGCGCGTCTGGGCAGCAAAGAGTTGCCGGGCATGCGTGACGCCTTCGTCAAGGGCGTTGAGCTGATCATCAAGTGCCAGAACAAGAAGGATGCAGGCAAGGCGGAGGGCTCGTGGGACTATTACACCAAGAACATTACGGAGGGCAGCCCCACCTCAAAGCGAGAGGATTTGTCAGTGGCTGGCTGGCAGTATCAGGCTTTGAAGGCGGCCAAGTTCACCGGATTGAAGATTGACGGTCTTCATGGGGCCATTGATCGCACCTGCGATTACATCGAGCGCATGCAGACCAAGGACGGCGGTTTCGGGGTGGCTGATCGCGACAAGCACTACAATCAGTGGAGCCTTACGGGCACAGGTGTGTTGGGCCTGCAAACCCTGGGCAAGGGGCGCAGCGCCTCGATCAAGAAGGGGGTGGCTTTCCTGAGGCGCTTTTTGGAGTCTGAGCCCCTCGACTGGAACAAGAACTGCAATCTCTATTGCTGGTATTACTACACGCAGGCCTTTTTCCAGGCAGGCGGAGATGACTGGAAGTTCTACAACCAGCAGTTCCTGCCGCAGATTCTTGCCGCCCAGCAGCCCGATGGAAGCTTCAAGGCTGGACGCCCCAACTGGCCCTCGGGCGGCGACAACAACAATCCGATCTATCGCCAGGTGCTCTGCACCCTGCAGCTCGAGGTGTACTACCGCTACCTTAAGGTCGGTGACCGTGAGGAGGAGAGTTTCTTCGACCGGAAGTAGGGCGCCTGAGGGTCAGTGCTGAATCGGGGGAGAAGCGACAGACTCAATCCGATTCGCCAAACCCGCTTTCGATCAGTTGTTGGAGGTCGGCCATGGCTGCCTCGGCGTCCAGGCCCTCGCAGGTCAGGCGAATGGTTTCACCGCGCCCAGCGGCGAGCATCATCAGGCCCATGATGCTCTTGCCGTTGATGGGTTCGTCGTCTTTCTCCACCCAGATTTCGCACTGGTACTTGCTGGCGCGTTTGACGAACTGTGCCGCTGGTCTTGCATGCAGCCCCATTTTGTTTCGAATGGTGAGTTCCTGGGTAAGGGTCATGGCATTTGCAAAGGCTGGGGTTGTCTTATCAGCCGAGTTGGTCCTCCGCCATCTTTTTTAGCAGGCGCTTGTCGAACTCCACGGCGCTATTGTAGCCAAAGGCCCGCAATTTGTAGTTGAGGGCCGCCAGTTCAATGAGTCCCGCCACATCGCGTCCGGGAGCCACCGGCAGCTCTACCCTGGCCACCTTGAGTCCAAGGATGTCGGCTTCGCGGTCTTCGCGGCCAATGCGTTCAAGGTCCTCAGCCTCCTTGACATGAACCAGTTGCACAATGAGGTCGAGACGCTTGCTCAGGCGCACGCTGCCGACGCCGAAAAGAGCGGCGACATTGAGCAGGCCAAGGCCGCGAATTTCGATCATGTCACGGGTCATGTCAGGCGCAGTGCCAACGATTTCGCGGTCTTCGACATTGCGCAGACGCACGGCGTCGTCGGCCACCAGACTGGCGCCACGCTGCAGCAGGCCGATGACGCTCTCGGACTTGCCACTGCCGCTGTCGCCTTGAATGAGGACCCCAATGCCCTGCACATCGACCAGGCAGCCGTGCACGGTCTGAGTGGGCGCAAAGGCGTTGTCCAGTTTGATGGTGGCTAGATTGAGGAATTTCATGGTCAGCATGCTGGTCTGGAAGACCGAGATGCCAGCCTCGTTGGCGATTTGAATCAGGTCGTCCCCGATGCGGTGACCGCGCGCGACCACCAGGCAGGGGATCTCCCACGAGCAGAGTTGACTGAAGCGCGCGGCACGCAGTTTGGGCTCCAGTGAGTCGAGAAAGGAAACCTCGGAATTGCCGATCACCTGCACGCGCTTGTAGGCAAAGTAGGAAAAGAAGCCTGAGAGAGCCAAGCCGGGGCGATTGACCGATGGTTCGAGGATTTTGCGCTTGAAGCCAACTTCGCTGCCAATGATCTTGAGTTTCAGCGCACGCTCGTTCTGGGTAAAGAATTCACCGACTGTGATCGAGGAGGGGCGCTTGATCTTGGTTGGCGGTGGCATGGCGGCGTGCGGATTTTGCCTGGGCCGTTCTCTCTGGCTCAGGCGGGCTTGCAGGCTTGGTGGACAGTTTCGGCAGGGATGCCACGCAACTCAAAGACACGCAGCACGGTGTCTTCGATGAGGTTGTTGGGGCAAGAGGCACCAGCGGTGATGCCAACAGTGACCTTGGCTTGTGGATCGGCCAGGCGGTCGGTGTAGGAGGTGGTCTCGCTTTTGTGATGCAGATCGAAGTGCAGGATCTCGGTGACGCTGCCTAGGCACTCCGAGGTGCGAATGAAGAAGGTGGGCAGGTGTTGCTCGCCGATTTCGACCAGGTGTGTGGTGTTGGAGCTGTTGTAGCCGCCGACGACCAACAACAGGTCGAGGGGGTGGCGCAGAAGGTCGAATAGACCGTCCTGCCGATCCTGGGTGGCGCCGCAGATGGTGTCGAAGACTTGAAAATTGTCGCCTCGCCCGGCGTCTCGTTGTTCGATGGCGGTGCGCAGGCGGCGTTGAATCTCCTCGGTTTCGGATTTCAGCATCGTTGTCTGGTTGGCCACGCCGATGCGCTTGAGGTGCAGGGTGGGGTCAAAACCTGGGGAGTGGCTTGAGACGCCGCCGAAATGATTCAGGAACACTTGCGTGTCGCCACCGTTGACGATGAAGTCACAGACTCGGGCGACATCCTCGAGGGTGAGCACCACCAGATAATGCCCCTTGCCGTCGTCGCCAAGCGCGCGCGAGGCCGTGGCCCGGGTCTCTTCGTGGGAGGCCTTGCCGTGAATGATTGAGGTGAAGCCCTCGCGGGCGTAGGAGCGCACGCGTTTCCAGACGCTCATGACATCGCCGCAGGTGGTGTCAACAATCTGGGTTCCTCTCTCTTTGAGAGTGCTCATGATCGAGGTCTCTGCGCCGAAGGCGGGCACAATGACCACATCTTCGGGGCCTAGGGTGGCCACGGTTTGCTCGTGTTCGCTGATGGGAATGCTCTGCACGCCCATGGCGGTGAGTTGCCGGTTGACTTCGGGGTTGTGGATGATCTCCCCCAAGAGCAGAACCCGCTTATCATTGAAGACGCGGCGCGCGGCGTAGGCAAGGTCGATGGCTCGCTCAACCCCGTAGCAGAAGCCGAACTCGCGCGCCAGGCGCAGGGTGGTGTTGCCAATTTCGAGGTGGCCGCCGCGAGCGCGAATGGCCTCGACCAATGGGCTGCGATAATGCCGCTGGACCTCGGCTTGCACGCGCTGCATGACCTCGGGCGTGCGGACATTGACGCGGCGAGTGGTGCTGGCGGGGGGGTGGGACATGAGGCCTGGTTAGTAGGTGTAGATTTTGCCGCGCTTGGCGTCTTCAAAAACCTGCGGGCTTTTCATGTAGGAGTCTGGTGGATCAGCCAAGGCGCTGTCGTCGAGTGTGGGGAGTTTGGCGCCGTGGGTCTGGTCCTCAGGATGGCTGGCGGCGATGATCAGGGGGGTGCCCTCGCGAACCATGTCAAAGATCTTGCGAGCGCTTTGGATGGGTAGGCGCACGCAGCCGTGGGTGCAGGGGTAGGGCTTGACCCAGCCCCAGTGCATGCCATAGGCGGGTTTGAATTCCATCCAGAAGGTCATGGGATAACCTGCACCTGGCTGGCTGACCCGGCGGCGGTTGGCGACTTTATCCTGGATGCGGAAGTTGCCGTGGGGCGTGGGGGTTGAGGCCGTGCCCACTGAGCAGGGACTAGCCAGCAGCACTCTGTCGCCTTCGACCACATAGACGCGCTGGGCTCCGGTGCTGAGTTTGACCTTGACCTTGGCTGGGTCGGCAACCGGCTGGGTCGGTGGGTCAAAGCTGGGAGAGAATCGGGTCTTGCGGCTTTGGCAGGAGGCGCACAAGACCAGGGCGAGGCCGACGAGAGCCAGGCGGCTTGGAAGGGAGGAAAACGCCATGCCCTAGCCCTAGGCGCTTGGGCGGTGAAATGCAAGGCGACATCGCGCCCCTTAGACGGGGGGGAGTCCCTGCTGTCGCCACCATTGCTCGAGCTGGCCGGTGTCAAAATCGGCCAGGATTTTACCGTCGATCTCCACACTTGGCACCTTGCCCTGACCAGTAAGGCGCCGCATTTCCTCGAAGGCCGCAGGATCGGCGCTTACATTGACGCCCTCGTAGCTGAGATTGCGACTGGCAAACCAGTCAAAGGCTTCGTGGCACCAGGGGCAGGAAGGCTTGAAAAACAGGCGTATTTTCATGGTGGGAGCATCGGGTGGGCGGCTCGGCTTGTCAAAGCGGCGGGGCCAGGCAGACCTGCACCTCGACTTCCATGGCTTTGGTTCCACGGCCCAGAAAATGACCGGCCACGGGTTTGACATCCTGGTAGTCGCGTCCAGAGGCCAGCCGAACATAGCGGGTGTCCGGGGCTCGGTCATGCGTGGGGTCCCAGCCGCGCCAGCCCTGGCCGGGCACAAAGATCTCTACCCAGGCATGAGAAGCCTCATTTTGGTCGCCACGGTTGCCGTTGTAAAAGTAGCCGCTGACATAGCGCGCGGGAATTTGCTGGCTGCGGCAGAGGCTGATGAGGGCATGCGCGTAATCCTGGCAGACGCCCTGACGCTGACTCAACGCCGTAGCACCGTCAGTGTGTACGGCAGTGCTGTTGGGCACATAGGAAAACTGGCGGTGGATGTGGCCGGCAAGCTTGAGGGCATCGCGCCATAGGTCGGTGACTGCGGCACCAAGGATGTCAACGGCCTGACGCCAGATCTCGCGGTTCACAGGGGCCAGCCGAGACTCGGCCAAAAAATCGAAGAAGTCGCCGTCGACTGTGGGGTCGTTCAGGGTTTCCGGACCCAGATTCGCAGGCGGCTCGGGGCGGATCTCGGGGTAGGTCTGCACCGTGGAAAGCGCCTCGATTTCGAGGCAATCGTGAGGCTGGTGCAATTCAAAATGCTCGACCAAGTTGCGATGAAAATCCGTGCGGCAGGAAACGCTGGCCTGTGGCGAGACGCGCAGTTCATAGGCAAGGCACTCCTGCAGTGCATCATCCAGGGGGCGCAGGCGAATCTCGTTGTGGCTCTCGACCACCGGCCCGTCGTAACGAAAGCGGGTGAGGTGCCGCAGTTGCAGGCGCATGCCCTGCTGGGGCGGCTGGGTTGAGGCGTCGGGCATGGGAAGCAACGACGAGCCGATTAACGAGGGTTGCGATCCGGGTCAAGCGCTTTGCTTGTCGCCTCAGTGACGGTGGAATCGGCGGTCTGCCTCTGCAGCGGCTCGCTTTGTTGCTGCGGCTCGCTTTGTTGCTGCTGCTCCTGTTGCTGATGGAAGCGGATTTCCGCGTTGAGGTCCACGGCGGGGTGGTACATGTAGTTTTGGTAAAGGAGGTTGCCGGCTTCAGCGATCTCGAGTTGCGCCTCGTCAAGATACTCGTGTAGTCCGCGTTGTACCACAGCTCGGACATGCTCGCGCTCGAGTCTGGCACAAAATCCTGCGAAGCGTCGGGAGGCGCTGTGGCCCTCAGGTGGGCAGTGATGTTGTTCAATCAGTCCGATGAAGTGCGCCATCTCCTGACAGCAGAACCTCAGGCCGCGGGGGAAGTGCGGATCAAACAGCAGGAACTCGATGACCTTGAGGTAGTGCACCTCGCTGACATAGGCCCGGCGATAGGCTTCCAGTGCGCTGGCGCTGCGCAGAATGGCATGCCACTGCGCGCTGTCGAGCGCTCCGCCGACTTCGGCCGCGGTAGGCAGCAAGATGTGATACTTCATGTCCAGCAGTCGGGTGATCTGGTCGGCGCGTTCGAGATACTTGCCGAATTGGATGAACTCGAAGCCCTCGTTGCGTGAGAAGGTGCTGACAGTGATGCCCTGAAAGAGGTGCGAGTAACGCTTGATGCGCTCGTAAAAGGCGCTGGCCCCCTGGTGCCAGAGATCCTGCGGCCGACTGCGCTGAATGAAGTGGTGGGCCTCATTGAGGACCTCCCACATTTCGGAGGAAATCTGGTCGCGCACCTGTCGCGCATTTTCGCGTGCGGCGCTGATGCAGGAGATCAGCGAGTTGGGGTTGTCGCGGCACAGGCTCATGAACTCGGTGACGCTGCGGTTGTCCGCATTCTGGTACAGACGGGCAAAGAGTTCCTCATCGCCAGAAGAGCGCACGATGGGCAGCCAATGGTCCTTGAGTTGGCTGCTGCTGAGGTGGCCGAAGTCCAGCAGCAGGTTGAGATTCACATCAATGAGCCTCGCCTGGTTTTCGGCGCGTTCCAGATAGCGACTCATCCAATACAAACTGCCGGCGACGCGAGCAAGCATGACACTGGACTTGGGGCGGCAGTGGGTTTCCTCAGGCAGGCTTGAAGGGGGCGGTGACATGGCGTGGTTTAAAGTCAGGATTGCAGCACCCAGGTGTCCTTGGAACCGCCGCCTTGGGAGCTGTTGACCACCAGGCTGCCCTTGCGCAGGGCGACGCGGGTCAGGCCTCCGGGAGTCACAGTCACCTTTTCCCCGCAAAGGATGTAGGGCCGCAGGTCAATGTGGCGACCTTCGAATTGTTCACCGCACCAGGTGGGGTGGCGACTCAGCGAGACAGGGTGCTGGGCGATGTAATTGCGCGGGTTGGCCTCGATCAGGCGGCGGAATTGCTCGATCTCGGCGCGGCTGGCCCAGGGCCCCATCAGCATGCCGTAGCCGCCGGCTTCGTTGGCCGCCTTCACCACCAACTTGTCGAGATTCTCCAAGATGAAGCTGCAGTCCGTTGGTTCTGAGGCCAGGAAGGTTTCGACATTGGGCAGGATGGGTTCCTCGCCGAGGTAATAGGAGATGATCTTGGGAACAAAGTAGTACACCACCTTGTCATCGGCGACGCCGGTGCCAATGCTGTTGGCCAGGGTCACATGGCCTGCTCGCACCGCCTGCACCAAGCCAGGCACCCCCAGCATGGAGTCGGGGCGAAACACCGAGGGGTCAAGGAAGTCGTCATCAATGCGGCGATAGATCACATCCACCTGCAGCGGCCCGGCAGTGGTGCGCATGTACACCTTTTGATCGCGCACCAGCAGATCGCGCCCCTCGACAATCGGAATGCCCATCTGACGCGCAAGGAAGGCGTGCTCGAAGTAGGCGCTGTTGAGCACACCCGGTGTCAACAGGACCGCCTGTGGTGCATCATCACCGCGGAATTGTGCCGGTGCGCAGTGCTGCAAGACCTTGAGCAGCTCGGAAGGATAATGATCCACGGGGCGCACGCCGGCACGCTCAAAGAGCTCGGGAAAACTCCGCTTCAGGGCGCTGCGATTCTCCAGCATGTAACTGGCGCCAGAGGGGCAGCGAAGGTTGTCTTCCAGCACCAAGTAATTGCCGCTGCGGTCGCGGATCAGATCGCTGCCGCAGATGTGGACATAAATGTCGCGCGGAACCGAGCTGTGCATGAACTCGCGTCTAAAGTGTTTTGCGCCCAAAAGATAGGCCGGGGCGATGACACGATCCTTGAGAATGCGCTGGTCGTGGTAAAGATCGTGGAGGAACAGATTCAGGGCGTTGAGGCGTTGCACCAGTCCCCGCTCCACCCGCTGCCACTCCAGCGCCGGAATCACCCTTGGCACGCAGTCAAAGGGAAAGATGCGCTCAGTGCCTTGGGAGTCGGAGTACACAGTGAAGGTGACCCCGCTGCGCATGAAGGCGGCCTCGACGGCAGTCTGACGCTGTTGGAATTCACTGCCTTGGAGTCCGTTGATGGCATCCATGACGGCCTGATAATGAGGCCTTGGGCAGCCCCGCGACTGAAACATTTCGTCGTGGAAATTCTCTGGCTGGTAGGAATCAAAGAGCATGGGCTGAGGGCACCCCGCTTTGAGCATGAGCAATGCCAAGATTGGCGGAATTGATTTGAATTCGAGGTCCGTGAACATGACCCCAGAATTCACTTTTCTCCTCATTATCAGGGTGATACAATCATTTTCACCCCCTGGCTTGAACACTGGGATCAGAAACCATTCACGGATGCGCCAAGGCACTTCGTTTCCCGAGGTGACCAAGGGCGGCAGCTTGCCCTGAACCCAGCATGATCATCCTCGGACTCAATGCCTACCATGGGGACTCAGCTGCCGCTCTGATCATTGAGGGCAGGGTGGTCGCTGCGGTCGAGGAGGAGCGCTTTCGCCGCATCAAGCATTGGTCTGGCTTGCCCACTGAGGCCATGCGTTGGTGTTTGCGGGATGCTGGGTTGGACTGGTCGCAGGTGGATGCCGTAGCCATCAACCGCGACACTCGGGCGCAGCGTTGGGCCCGATTGGCCTTCGCGTTGCGGCATCGGCCAAGCCTAGCCTTGATGTTGCGCCGATTGGCCAACAGGCGCCGCGCCGCCAATCTCGCCCAGTCTCTCAGTGCGCGCTTCGAGGGCTGGCGCGGCCAGGTTCATGCCGTTGAGCACCATGAGGCGCACCTGGCCTCTGCGTTTGAAGTTTGCCCGGCCGGCGAGGCGGTCTGTGTCTCAGTGGATGGGTTTGGGGATTTCTCCAGTTCGGCCTGGGGGCTGGGCCGTCGGGATCGCGGCGTGTCGGTGGAGGGCAGGGTGCTGTTTCCGCATTCGCTTGGAATTTTCTACAGTGCGATCACGCAATTTTTGGGGTTCCCGCATTATGGTGATGAGTACAAGATGATGGGCTTGGCGCCCTACGGCAAGCCGAGGTATCTGGAGACCATGAGGCGCATCCTGCGATTGCGCAGCGATGGTGGTTTTGAGCTCAATCTGGATTGTTTTCGCCACCATCGCAGTGATGTTCATTACACTTGGGACGATTGCGCACCGCAGGTTGGCGAGTGGTTTGATCGTGCGGGGATGAGTGCCATTCTCGGCGAGCCTCGGAGAAGGGAAGAGCCGTTGACCCAGCACCATCGCGATGTGGCATGCAGTGCGCAGGCTGCCTACGAAGAGGCCTTGTTTTCGTTGCTGCGAAGCCTTCACTCGCGGCATCCGCTGCCGGATTTGGCCTTGGCCGGCGGTTGTGCCCTCAATTCGGTGGCCAATGGCAAGGTCAATCTGCGCACGCCATTCAAAACGCTGCACCTGCCGCTCTCCCCTGGTGATGCCGGCGGCGCCGTCGGGGCTGCCCTCTGCGTGGCGCGGCGCCAGGGTTCAACGCTTGGCGCAGCGACAATGCCGCAGCCCTATCTGGGGCCGCAATTTGACGAGACGGCACTGCAGCAGTGCCTGCAGCAGTACGCAGGACCTTTGGCGGCTGCAGGCTGCAGGCCTCGGCGCGTTGAGAGTGACCAGGCTCTTTGCGATGAGGTGGCCGCAGAGATTGAGCAGGGTAAGGTGGTTGGCTGGTTCCAGGGCAGGGTGGAATGGGGGCCGCGGGCGCTGGGCAACCGCAGCATTCTCGCCGATCCGCGACGGGCTGACATGAAGGACATCCTCAATTCCAAGATCAAACGGCGAGAGTCCTTTCGGCCCTTTGCACCGAGCATCCTGCGCGAGGCGGTGGCCGAGTGGTTTGAGCAGGATGCCGATGTGCCTGGAATGATGCAGGTCTTTGTGGTGAAGGCCGAGCGGCGGGAACAGATTCCTGCGGTGACTCATGTTGATGGCTCAGGTCGCCTGCAGACGGTTCATGCGCAGAGCAATCCCCTGTATCACCAACTCATCAGCGCTTTTGCCTTGCGCACCGGCGTGCCCATGCTGCTCAACACCAGTTTCAATGAGAATGAGCCGGTGGTCTGTCAGCCAAGCGAGGCCATGGAGTGCTTTTTGCGCACGGCCATGGATGTCCTGGTGTTGGGGCCTTGGCTGCTGTGTCGTTCAACCTCAGACCAGGGAGTGAGAGCCTGATGCCGCCGGCGGTTTCCAGACCGATCTCTCCGGGTTTTTGCGGCGCCATCCTGCCTCCTGCGCGCCCATGAAGTTCTACCCATGAGCACCACTCTTCTCTCTGTGGTCATCTGTACCCACCACCGCGGTGGTGAAAGCCTTGGGCGCTGTCTGGAGGCATTGCGCCAGCAAACCCTGCCCTGCAACGATTGGGATCTGCTGGTCATTGACAACAACAGCCCGATACCCGTGCCGGCCGAGTGGCTTCAGTGGCATCCTCGCGCCCGGTTGCTTGCAGAGTCTGAGCCAGGGCTCAATGCCGCGCGGCGGCGCGCCCTGAGTGAGGTGCAGGCGGATCTGGTGCTTTTTGTGGATGACGACAATCTGTTGGATGCCGACTACCTTCAGCAGGTTCTCAGTCTCGCCCAGAGGCACCCCAATCTGGGGGCCTTCGGTGGTTGGGCTACTGCGGTTTATGAACGGGAACCCGAGCCGCATCTGCGCGCACGGGCCGATGCCGTGGCACTGAATCACAGACTGCAAAGCGAACGATGGGGCAATGGCCATGTCATGGAGTGCCTGCCCTTCGGCGCGGGAATGGTCATCCGACGCGAGGTGGCTCGGTATCATCTCAAGAGACTTGAGTCGGATCCGCGATTGCGCGGATTCGGCCGCAGCGGCGAGCTCAACCTTTTCTGCGAGGACACGGATCTGGCATGGTGCGCCGTGGATCTGGGCCTGGGCTGTGGTCGTTTCCCTGCACTGCACTTTCGTCACCTCATCCCCGCATCACGGGTGGAGAGAGGGTATCTGCTGAAGGTTGCTGAAGGCTGGGCCTTTAGTTGGCTGATGCTGCACCGCGTGCGCGGCTTGGATCATCCAGAGTTGCAGCCCCTGCGCGGCTGGTGGCATTGGCTGCGGCAGGCGAGACGCTGGCTGGCGCTCAGTGCGTCAGAGCGTGAATTCGAAGCGGCGCATCGGCGTGGCCTGAATCGCGCCCGCAGTCTTCCCCTGGAGTCACTGGCACCCGCAAGCAAAGCCTAAACAGATTTCGTCCATGCGTGTCCTGATTCTTGCCGAAGTTGAGCTGGGGCGTTTGGGGGGCTGTGAGTCTGCGATTCACGGCTTGATCAGCGGTTTGGCCTCGCTGGAGCGCTTGGATGCAGACATCACCGTGCTCACCACGGAGAGCATGGCTGCTGAATTGCGTCCTGTGGCCGGAAGTCGCGTCACCGTTCTTGTGCGCCCGGCACCCGGCGGTGCGTGGAACGCATTCAAGCGGGCGTTGGGGCCGCATCGAACTCTGCTGGGCAGGGTTGGGCGTGCGCTGTTGCGGCGACCGCCCATGGGGTTGCCCCAGCAGGTGCCCTTGCTTGACCCTTGGGTGCTGGGGCTTGGCGCCGATGTGATCCACTTCATGCTGCCGGATTACGCAGCTGGCAGCCCGGTGCCCACGGTTTACACCATGCATGACCTCCAACAGGAACATCTGCCTGAGTTGTTCTCGCCAGCGATGATTGCCTACCGGCGCATGCTCAACGATGCCGTGGCTGCGCACTGCACTGCCGTGGTGGCCATCTCGCGCTTTACCGCAGGGGATTTTCTGCACCACCATCCCTGCACTCCGGCCAAGGTCTCCGTGATCCCCTGGGCTGCCTACCTCAACGACGGAGACGCAAGCCCACTGAGCCAAGCCGAGTTGGCCTTGATCAACGCTCTTCCGCGAGATTTTTTGTTGTATCCGGCATTTTCATTTCAGCACAAAAACCACATTCGACTCTTGGAATCCCTCAGTGCACTGGAGCGTCGTGAGGGAATGCGCCTGCCGCTGGTCTGCACTGGTGGGCGCAGCGCACATTGGGAGCTGGTGCGAAAGCACTGGCAAGGCTGTGATCCGCGCCCGGAGCTGATCGATCTTGGGCATGTCTCACGCGCTCTGTTGCTCCAGTTGCATCAACGGGCCCGCGGCTTGGTGTTCCCGACGCTCTTTGAGGGGGCTGGTTTGCCGCTTCTTGACGCAGCGCGCCTTGGCCTGCCAGTCGCCTGCTCCAGCATCGCAGCCTTGCGCGAGTTTGGAGCGGAGGCACCGCTCTATTTTGATCCGCAATGCACGGATTCAATGGCTTCGGCCATTGCCTCCCTGTGGGCTGATGAAACGCGCCGCCAGCGCTGTGTGCAGGGTCTGTCTGCAGGGACTGCGGCGCTGAACTGGTCGGCTTGCGCCAAGGCGTACCTTGATCTCTATCAACGCCTCGGCAGGGAGGCCGTCAAATGAGGATTTCAGCGCCTTTCCCATGCGCATTTTCAGCTCGCCTCAGGCGTGGTGTGGTGCGGGCAATGAGGCGGTTTGCCGGCACCGTTTCGCCCTGTGGCTCGATGGGGCGACGCAGTCTCAGCGATGAGGAAGCGTTGCGGGAAGCCAAATGGGCCTCGCCGAGGGGCTGCGCCTGCGGAAAAGGAAACGGAAACCTGAGGCGATGAGCGAGAATCCATTGGTCAGTTTTGTGGTGCCCTGCCACAACTATGGGCGCTTCCTTCCCGAGTGCCTGCGGGCGATCCAGAATCAGGATTTTGATGCGCCTCTGGAGATTGTCGCCGTCAATGACGGCTCCACGGATGACACCGCAGAGGTGTTGCGCGCGGCGGCAGCGCAGGATCACCGAGTGCGTGTGCTGGATCATCCGCAAAATATGGGGCATGTCGCCACGCTCAATGACGGGTTGAAGGCGGCGCGAGGGCGCTATGTGGCGCGAGTGGACCCCGACGACCGTCATCACCCCCATTTTCTTCGCACCCTCATCCCTGCACTTGAGTCTGAGGCCAGGGTGGGTTTGGCCTATGGCAATTTCAACCTCATCAACACCAGCGGCGAGGTGACTGAAGCCTCAGCAGGGGTCAGGCATCGCGGACCACCCTGCGTTGGCAACGAATTTGTGGAACTGTTGGGCGGCAACCCAATCTGCAGTCCAACTGTGATTGCCAGGCGCGAGGCGTGGATGATGACCTGGCCAGTGCCTGCGGAGTTGGTCTGCGACGATTGGTACTGCAACCTGCAGATGGCCAGTTGTTGGGACTTCCATCGCAGTCCGGTCGTGGTCGCTGATTACCGAGTGCACGAAAACAACCACCACACCAGGGTCAGCCGCGATGGCAGTGAGGAGCGGAGTGTGCTGCGTTTGTTGGATTGGGTGTACTCTCGGGTGGAACAACGGGCAGAGTTGCAGACGGCCAAGCAGTTGGCCAAAGCCTCGATTTACGCCAGACAGTACCTTGATTTTGGCCGCAAGTATTTTGGCCATGCCATGCACGCCGATGCAAGGCGTTGTTTTTGGCTGGCGTGGCGCAGTTCGCCACGCTTGGTGATGTCGCCAACGGTCCTGCGTTGGTGGGCTGCCAGTTTTTTGTCGCCACGACTCTGGCGCAGTCTCAAGCGCGTGGTGCCTGGAAGGAGGGTTGAGGGCAGGTCATGAAGATTGTTCATGTCCCCTTTTCTTGGCAGCCCGAAGTCATGGGCGGCACTGAGGTTTATGTGCAGGAATTGGTCTGCCAGCTTGCCAAGTTCGCTGTGCAGGGGGTTGTGGTGGCTCCTGTTTCGTGGGGTGACCGAAGCGATGGCATGGTGCGGCGAGTCTCGCCTGCGGTGCAACCCTCGTTGGCCGAACTCTATGGCGGCGGCGACCCCCGAAGCGCATCTGAATTTGCCGCTGTTTTGGATCTCGAGCGCCCTGATGTGGTGCACTTTCATGCCATGAGTCCAGCGGTTTCGGTGCGTTGGCTCAGCGAGGCGAGGCGGCGTGGGATTGCCTGCGTCTTTACCCACCACAGTGCCACCTTCTCCTGCCCGCGCGGCACGCTGCTGTGGCGTGGGATCAAGCCCTGCAGCCGAGGCTTGCGTCCGCTGGAGTGTGCCTCTTGTGTGATGCAGGGTCGGGGGGTGCCCAGTCCCTTGGGCAAGCCTGCTGCGATGCTTACGGCGCTGGGGGCAATGCTTCCTGGAGCGCCGGCCATGCTGCAGCTTTGGCCGCTTCTGCGCAGGCGTGAAAGGGCGACGGCCGCTTGGCTGGAGGGCATGGATGCAGTGGTTGCCTTGTGTGACTGGTCTGAAGCCCTGCTTCGAGAAAAGATGGGGGTTGATGCTCGGCGGTTGTGGAAATTGCGTCACGCCGTCAACCCCATGGCGGGTGCAAATGCTCGCGAAATCATGGCTGGAGGGGTTCTTCGTCTGGGATTCTTTGGTCGCGCCGATCGCAGCAAGGGCTTGGCCTTGATTCTCGAGGCCATGGCCATGGTTCCTGAGTTGCCGCTGGAGTTGGAGGCGCATCTGCTTGGGACCGATGACAGCATCAGCGATGCGCTTGGCAGTGGCAACGAACCGCGATTGCGTTGTCTTCCTGCCATCGCGCCTGAAGGGGTGATGGCGGCGATGGCCACTTGCGATGTGGTGCTCGTGCCTTCCCAATGGATGGAGACTGGGCCCTTGGTGCTGCTGGAGGCCCTGGGCGCTGGCGTGCCGGTGCTGGGCTCGAATTTGGGCGGCATTGCGGAGTGGTTGCGCGATGATCAGGATGGCTGGTTGCTGGACTGGAACGATGCGCGTGTTTGGGCCCGAGCCTTCGAGAGCCTTTGTCGGCAGCCAGAGCGAATCCGGCGTTGGCAGGGCAATCTGCGCAAGCCCCGTTGCTGGTCTCAACTGGGCGGTGAGATGTTCGAGTTGTATCAGCGCATCCTGCAGCAAAGGGGAGGCGCTCCATCATGAGCGTGAATCCTGAAGTGGCAGTGGCGCCGGTCTCCGTCGTGATCCCCGTGCTGGGCAGGGCCCTTCGCGCGCGTCGCGTGGTGGAGATGTTGCTTTCCTGCAATCCTCGGCCGGCAGAGATCCTCATCTACTGCAATGGCCTGCCAGATTTTGATCCGCAGCGTGAGGTCGAGGCGCTTGGTGAGTGTGCGATCCCGTTGTGGGTGCTTGGCGGTGAGAGTAACTTGGGGCCAGGCGGCGGGCGTCACGCGCTCATCCATGCGGCCTCGCAGGAATGGGTGGCAAGTTTTGATGATGATTCCTGGCCTCTGGATGAGGATTATTTTGCCCGTGCTGTGGAGTTGCTTGAAGCACGCCCCGAGGCGGCCGTGCTCTCGCCTGCCGTGTATTTGCAGGAGAAGCCCATCATGCCAAGGCTTGCGGAAGTCTCAGTGGTCCGCAGCTTTGAGGGTAGCGCCTCCATGCTTCGGCGCAGCGTGTACATCGGGCTGCAGGGGTATGTGCCGGTGCCGGCGTCCTACGCGGTGGAGGAGACGGATCTGGCGTTGCAACTGGCGCGGGAGGGATGGGAGATCCTCAGTTCGCCCTGGCTGAGGGCTTGGCACGATCGCCCTTGGGCTGATTATGCTCACAGCATCCTGCCTTGGATCTGCAATGAAGTGCTGCTGGTCTACCTGCGCTTTCCGCCTTGGATGCAGCTCTGGGGCTGGTGGCGCGCCTTTCGCCGCATTTGCAGTCATCGTCATGACCTCCCCTTGATGACCATGCTTGGGGCGCTTGCGCAGGTGCCCGGGCAGTTGGCGCAGCGGCGCCATTGGGTCAAGCGACTCAGCGCAGCAGAGTTGTGGCGACATCGCCGCAGCAAGATGCCACGCTATTTGCTGCAGCGCGATGAGTCAGGAGCGTTGGAGTTGAAGCTGGCGCCCCCCATGCCGAGGGTGCTGTTTCTGCAGTACAGCAACCCGGGGGCCTATCCGCCCCTTCAGCACGCAGCGCAGGTGTTGGCCCGTGCGGGTTGGCTGGTGCGATTCTTGGGCGTTCGCGGCGGGAGCACCGAGCAGTTGCAGATGCCTGCACAACTTCGGGTGCGGGTCGAACTTCAGAAAGATTGCCCGCCAGGATGGGCGCAGAAGCTGCATTACCTGGGCTTCGTGAGTTGGTCAATCCTGGTGGTCCTGTGTTGGCGTCCCCACTGGGTTTATGTCTCTGATCCGCTGGCCACTCCCCTGGGGTGGCTGTCGCGGGTGTTGCTGCGCAAAAGAGTGCTTTACCATGAGCACGACTACCCCCTGTCAGCGGGCGGTAAATCACGGCGCTTGGCGCAGAGACTGATTGCCTGGGCGCGCCGCAGCATCCTCAGGGCTGCAAATCTGGTGGTCGTCCCTGGCGAGGATCGTCTGCGGCAGGTTCGATCAAGGGATCAGGTCTCTGCGCCCGTGGAGGTCGTCTGGAATACTCCGGTGCTGCGGGAAGTTCCTTCTGAGCCAGCCCCTCAGGATCCCAAGGAGGCCTTGTGCCTGCTCTACCACGGTTCCATCGTCCCCGAGCGAGTCGGCCTGTTCATTCTCGAGGCGATGGCTCTTTGTCGCACTGAGGTTCGACTGCGTCTGGTGGGTTATTTTCCTCCGGGAGCATCTGCCCATCGTGAGTGTCTTTTGCTCCGCGCCGCTGAATTGGGGTTGCAGGACCGCCTGCAGATTCTGCCGCCGACGCCACGCCACCTTTTGTTGGCGCAGGGTCGCGGCTGTCATCTCGGCCTTTGCCTGCTGCAGACCGATGCCACTGACCTGAATCTGGGTTCCATGGCCGGCGCCTCCAATAAGGTCTTCGATTATTTGTCGCAGGGCCTTGCCGTCATCGTGCCGGATGATCCTTCATGGCAGGAGATGCTGGTCAGGCGGGGCATGGCCTTTGTCTGTAACTTCGGCGACGCGCCCCGTCTTGCCGCGTTGCTCGACCACATTCAGCAGGACCGGGCAGGCTTGGCTGAGATGGGGCGGCGAGGTCATCGGCAGGTGATGGAGCATTGGCATTACGAGAAGAGTTTTGCTCCGGTCTTGCAGCACATGCAGGCTGCCATTCAAGGGGTGGATCCACCATACGGAGGCGCATTGCAGTGAACGGTCTGGTCATCGTGGAAACCCATCCCGTGCAGTACCATGCGCCTGTATGGCGCGCGGCCGCAGCGGCAGGGGTTCCGCTGCAGGTGATTTACGGCTCGGACTTCAGTGTTCGTGGTTACCACGATCGCGAGTTCTCTGCGCGGTTTGCGTGGGATCGGGATTTGTTGGGAGGCTATGACCACCAGTTTCTCTGCCATCAGGCTGCGGAATACGCTCAGGTGCAGGCCCGAGGGCTTGACGGTGCCTTGAACGCACTGCAGCCGCGGGCCCTTCTTGCCCTTGGTTACTGGCACCGCTTGGACCGCGCAGCCATTGCCTGGGCGAGGTCCGCCTCGCGCAGTCTGTGGTTTCGCGGTGAGGTCAGCGAGGTGTCGCGACTTGGCAGACCCAGAGCCCGCTGGTTGCAGAGGTTGCGCTGTTGGCGTTTGCGGCGGCTTTATCGCTGCGTTGAGCAAGCTCTTTGCATTGGCACTCGTGCAAGGCAGCATTATCTGGAGATGGGCATGCCTGCGGAGTGCATGATCAACTCGCCCTATGCCGTGGACGCCACAGCCTTTGATGACGCTGAGGAAGGGCGCCAGCGCTGGCGTGAGCAGACGAGGACGACAATCGGCGCCGAGCCTCAGGATGTGGTGGTGGCGTTTAGCGGCAAGTTCTCCCGGCGCAAGGGGCTGCACTTGCTTCCCGAGGCGCTTCAGAGGCTGTCGCAAAAAATGGGGCGCCGTGTGCATTTGCTGGGCATCGGTCAAGGAGAGTTGCGCGAGCAGGTGCAGCGGGAATGTGCCCAACGGGAGGGGGTGAGCATGCACTGCACCGGGTTTGTCAACCAAGGGCAGCTTAGCCCTTGGTATCATGCTGCCGATTTGCTGGCGCTGCCAAGCCTTGAAGGCGAAACCTGGGGCTTGGTGGTCAACGACGCATTGCATCATGGCTTGCCGGTGGTGGTCAGTGAGGCCGTGGGCTGCGCACCAGATCTGGCGTTGCCCGGGCGAACGGGGGAAATTGGTGAGGTGGGTTCGCCCCAGGCGCTGACGCTGGCCATGGAGCGTTGTCTGCAGTGGGCAGAGCAAGATGCCGCCGCCACTCGAGCGAACTGCCGAAACCTGGTGAGTCTATTTAGCATCGAGGCTGCGGCCAAGGGTGTGGTCAGCGCTTGGCAACGCAGTGGAGGCATGCTCAGATGACTGCCCTGGACCCAAGCCCCGAAAGATCAAGGCCGCCGACCGAGGCGATGCTTGTCGCCAACGGCGCCGAGGGTCATGTGGGGTACCATTGGCGACAGGCCGCCGGGGAACTCGGCCTGAATTTTGAGTGGATGGAGGCAGCTGAGGCTTGGCGTGGTCCAGCCTGGTGGAGGCGGTGGTGCTGGCATGTGCTTGGTCGTCGCCCACCGGGTCTCTTGAGGTTTGAGCGCGAGTTGCTGGCGAAATGCCGTCGCCTCAGGCCGCGCCTGCTGCTTGTCAGTGGAATCACGCCGCCACGAGCCCGTCTGCTGCGAGAGTTGTCGGTGATGGGCATTAAAACTGCAAACTTCCTGACCGACCATCCTCTCAATCCCGCGCATCGCAGCGCTTGGTTTTTGCGTGCACTGCCAGAGTACAGCGTTGTGTTTTCGCCGCGGCGGGCCATGGAGAGCGAACTGAAGCATCGGCTGCATTGTCAGCGGGTGGAGAACAGTTGCTTTGCCTACAATCCCGCGGTGCATCACAGTCCAACGCAGGACGACATCCGCGCGTTTACTCGCCATGTGGCGGCGGCGGCAGTGTTCATCGGAGCGGCTGATGAGGATCGAGTGCGCTGGCTACGCGGTCTGCCTGCCGCGGGTCTTCCCGTCGCCTTGTGGGGAGGCTATTGGCAACGCCATGCTGAGCTGGCTGCCCACAGTCAGGGGATGGCTGATGCCTCGACATGTCGTGCCGCGGTCTTGCAGGCGGGAATCAATCTGGGTTTGGTGCGAGACGCCAATGAGGATGACCATAGCATGCGGAGTTTTGAGATGCCCGCAGTCGGGGGGCTTCTCGCGATGCGTCGCAGCAGCCTGCATCGGCAGCTCTTTGGTGCCCATGGCGAGGCCGTCTTCTATTTCTCGACTCCCGATGAACTGGTGGAGGCTTGCCAACTTGGCCTCGGCTTGCCGCTGGCAAAAAGGTTGGAAATGAAACAGCGTTGCCACGCAGCCGTCGTTCGGGGGCGTCATCGCTATGTGGACCGACTCTCCGATATGCTCTCCATGCTGCGTGATGTTGCCACATGAGATGCGCCGCCTCCATCGCCCCACGCAAGCAATCCCCGGACCTGTCCCTTGTCGTCCATGGGCGTTTCCACGCCTTTTCGATGGCGCGTGAGCTTGCGCGCCAGGGAATGCAGATTGAGGTCATCACGAATTACCCGGCTTCGGTGGCTCGCCGCTGGCTGCCTGATTCGGTGAAGGTGGTTTCCCTGGTCTCTCATGGTCTGCTTAGCAGGGTGTCGCAGCGAAGTGGGTTGGCGCAGCGCCTGCCGGGGCTCGACAAGGCCCTTCACCAATTCTTTGGCCGTTGGGCAAGTCGGATGGTGAGCCGCAGCCAACCCAGACTTGTGCATTGTTTCTCCGGGGTTGCCCTTGAGTTGATGCGGCAGGCAGGCCACAGCGCAAGGCCGCCAAAGATCATCCTCGCCCGTGGCTCGGCCCACATTGCCGAACAACGCGACTTGCTCATTCAGGAGTCCATTCGCCTTGGCCGACCGGTTGACCATCCCAGCGATTGGATGGTTGAGAGAGAGTTGGCGGAGTATGGGTCCAGCGACCGCATTGTGGTTCTTTCAGAATTTGCCCGCAACAGCTTTCTGCAGCGCGGCGTCCATGCGGAGAAGCTTGCGATGATTCCCCTGGGGGTGGATCCACATCACTTTGGATCCACCGAAATCCAGCGGCGGGAGAGAATCTCGCGTCTTTCGGCAGGGCGTCGGTTGCGCGTCCTTTGTACCGGCAGTTTTTGCGCCCGAAAGGGAGCGCGAGATTTTGTGGATGTGGCCAGGCGGCTCTCCCACCAGATGGATTTCGTCTGGGTGGGCGGGGTTTCGCAGGACGCTGCATACCTTGCGCGTGAGGCTGGCGCTGCCGTTGAGTTGATGCCAAAAGTCAGTGAATTTGCGCTTCAGGCTCACTATCAAAACGCGGATCTGTATTTTTTACCCACCATTGAGGATGGATTTGCCGCCACCCTCTCCCAGGCGCTGATCTGCGGAATGCCGGTGCTTGGCACCACGCACAGCGCTGCACCGGAGTTGCTGCGGGCTGGTGGAGGCTGGGTGGTTGAGCCGCGGGATCAGGCAGGCATGGTTGCCTGCCTGCAGCGCGCAGCAGCAGATCCAGCAAGTTTGGTGCCCTTGGTGCGCCTCAACCTGGAGCAGGGCGGTCGTCGGACTTGGCGCGAGGTTGGCGCCGACTTCATCGCTCTTTATCGCCGCGTTCTGACCTCTTGATCCTTGTGGTCTTTTGTGGCTGGATGCCACTGACCTTGCCGCTCCCGACCCACTGCCATGTTGGAAGACCTTTTTGCCCACCCCAGCAAGGATTCCTTGTTGAATCTGGTCTGGGTCTATCTTGTGGGTCTTGGGGTGTTGGTCACTCAGCAGTGGAGCAGCAGACGCGCGGTGGGGCTGCCATTGGCCTATGCGCTGAGCTTTTCAATGCTTCACCTCGTGGGCGCCGCGGTCTATTCGATCCCTGGCTACTATCCGCGTTCGGCGATTCTGCTGCAGAACCACTCGTCGCTGCAGAATACCTTTGAGGGCTTTCGTGTCGCCTGTTTTGGGTTCTGGGCACTCGTGCTAGGAGTCATTTTGACGCCCTTGGTTGCCCGCCCAAGGCAGCCCGCCCCGATGATACGACATCCCAATGTCACTTCCAGGATGCCAGTCAATTTGATCCTCATGGGAGTGCTGTTTTTCTTTGTGATCTTTCCTGTGGTCGGCAAGCTGCCTAGCCTTGGCGGACTCTCCATTGCAGGCACGATGCTCACTGGAATTGGAGTCTATCTGCGTTGTCGGCAGAGTTGGCAGGCTCGGAATTGGCGCGAATTTTCGGTCAGTCTGCTGATGACTTTGTGCTTTCCAGTGGTCACCATTTTGTTTCTGGGCTTCGCCAGTTACGGCAGTGCAATGGCAATGACAATCCTGGTGTTGGTGACCTGTTTTGTCAGGCCGCGTTGGGTCAGTGTGGCCACGCTTCTGGGCATGGTTTTTGTTGGTTTGTCCTTTTACATCAATTGGATGGTGTGGCGGGTGGAGATTCGCGAGGCGGTGTGGGGCAGTTACTCCTTTGAAAGCAGAGTTGAGCGCCTTGCGCAGATGGTGGCCAATGTGCGTGTCCTTGATGTAGGCAATCAAAACCATCTCGAAATCATGGATCTGCGGCTCAATCAAAATGATCTTGTGGGCAAGGGAGTCATTCGACTTCGTTCGGGTCGTGTGGACTACGGCGAAGGCTACTCTCTTTGGGTGGCAGCCACCTCATGGGTGCCCAGGTTGCTGTGGCCAAACAAACCCCTCTCTGGTGGTTCTGGGAATTTTGTCTCCGTCTATACTGGTCAGGAGTTTGCGGAGGGCACGAGCGTTGGAGCTGGGCAGCCCTTGGAATTCTATGCCAATTTTGGCATGAATGGGGTGCTTGTCTGTTTTTTCCTCCTTGGATTGGCCATTGGCTGGTTTGATTGTCGTGCTGCAGACTGCCTCAACCAAGGGGACTGGTGGTCGGCATGCCGGTGGCTGCTGCCTGGCATGGCCTTTCTCAATCCTGGCGGCATGATGAACGAGGCGGTGTCCTCTGCGGCTGCCTCCATGCTCCTGCTGCTGGCCATTCATCATGCCTTGTTCAGCAGCTATTACCCGAGACACCCCATGGCAATGAGGCCGCGCCATGCCCCGATGGTCAGGGGTGAACCCCGCTCTTGAAATGGCCGGCGGCATTCATCTCTGGAGCAGTGGCCTTGAGCAGACTGGTGGCATTCAGCAATATTCCCGACAGGTGCTCGCCGTGCTGAATCACTGGCCACAGGCCCAACCACTACGCCATTTCGCGCTGCAGGATCGGGTGGTCAACGATCCGGCGCGCGACCGGGTGTTCGGTCGGTGGCCGCCGCTGCTGCGTCGTTATGCCTATGTCTGTGCAGCATGGGCCTCGGCCCTCTGGCACCGACCCCGCCTGATCTTGGCGACACACCCGCATTTTTTACCAGCATTGCTGCCGTTGAAGCTGCTGGGAATTCGTGTGGTGTGTTCTGCCCACGGCATTGAAACTTGGAGCCGGGTTCAGGGATCTGCGGCCTTGCCCTTTGCCCGTGCTGACGGGCTGCTTCCCGTCAGCACTCATACGGCTGCCGTGCTGGCCCTCTGTCGGGATGTGCAATCGCGCCAGATCGAGGTGGTTGCCAACACCTATGATGAGACGCAGTTCGCCCCTGGTCCCCCAAAGGAGGGCTTGCGCATACGCCTGGGCATTGCGCCGAACGCGCGGGTGGTGTTCACGCTCGGCCGCATGGCTGCCAGCGAGGCCTATAAGGGACATGAGTTGGTGATGCAGGCCATTCATCGGTTGCGCTCGTCCTGCCCTGATCTGTATTACCTCGTCGGCGGTGATGGTGACGACTTGCCGCGCCTCCGGGCTCTGGCGGCACAGCTGGGGCTTGAGAAGCGGGTCATCTTTGCGGGCAGGATTGCAGTGCAGGAATTGGCGGATCATTACCGGTTGTCTGATGTCTTCGCCATGCCGAGCACCGGCGAGGGTTTTGGCATCGCCTTTCTGGAGGCCATGGCCTGTGGCGTGCCCTGTGTCGCAGGCAATGCGGATGGCTCCCGCGATGCTTTGGATCACGGGCGTCTTGGTTTCCTGGTTGACCCGCGGGATCCCGCAGCGGTTGCCAAGGGCATTGAGTCCGCCCTGGCCGTAGGCAAGGACCGGGTGCTGGAGCCGGAGGGGCGCAGACTTCACGAGGAGGTGCGGCGTTGTTTTGGCAACGATGTTTTTGCCCAGCGGCTGCGCCTTGCGTTGCAGAGTTTCGGTAATCTGGAGGGCCGTTGATTCTCATGTGCGGCATCGTAGGCATTCTCAGCGCCCAGGCAGTCGTCGAGCCGCGGCAGACAGAGTTGCTGCGCATGCTCAAAGCCTTGCTTCATCGCGGGCCTGACGGTCACGACATCTGGTGGAATGGCTCGGGAACCGCTGGACTTGGGCATTCGCGTCTGGCGGTGATTGATCCGGGTGAGGGTGGCGCACAGCCCATGCGCAGCGCCTGCGGCCGCTGGGTGGTTGTCTTCAATGGTGAGATTTACAATCATCGGGAGCTTCGCGCAGAGCTGCTGCAGCAGGGGGTCTGTTTCAGAGGACAATCCGATACGGAGGTTCTGCTTGAATTGCACCGCTGCGAGGGTGTGGCTGCGTTGAAGCGTCTGAGGGGCATGTACGCTCTGTGCATCTGGGATGAACAAGAGCAGACCGCCTTGCTGGCGCGCGATGCCTGTGGCATCAAACCGCTTCTGTACGCCGAGGCTCAGGGTGCCCTTCTTTTTGGCTCAGAGTTG
>JAURHS010000115.1 GCA_030833205.1 Prosthecobacter sp. | reverse complement strand
CTGTGGCAACGCTCCCTGTGGCAACGCTCCCTGTGGCAACGCTCCCGGCAGTGGCGCAAGTGCAGGCGGCACCGCTGGCACCTGCACAGGACTCAGGGGAATCTCCAGCGGCAAGCGGCTGCGCAGCTCCCCGTCGTCAAGGGCCTGGTCAACGCAATGCTGCAATGCTGCGGAAAGCAGTTGTCCCATGGCCTCAGGCGAGGTGCCCACTCCAGCCGGTTGCATTTCGGCCTCGCGCATGGAGGAACGCACCACCGAGCCGAAGACGCGGCCGCTGCCAGCCTCCATGACAGTCACACGCAACATGGCTGCGGCAGTGGGGCGCAGCATCTGACGGCACTGCAATTCAAGAATCTCGCCGCTAACCACAAAACGAGCCTGCCCCTTTGGGGCGAGCATTCCGCGCGACTTCAGCGCGTGCCCAACGGCGTGGGTCACAACCTGAGCCACGGGCACCCTGGTGCCAAGGGACTCCAGTGCAGCACTCAGATCGGGGCGACGGCTGCCGACCTCGTAAGGGCCCATCCCACGCCGATCCATGAAGACTGCGGTATCAAACCACGGAGAGCCACGCACTGCGGCTACTGCATTGGCGTTGTACTCCAGACTCAAATTGCCTGGGCTGGTGCACTGGCAAAGCATTGCCATGGCGGAAGCCGAAGCAAAAACAAGGATCAAGGGGCGCAGAGGCATGCCTTATCCAAAGGCCAAATGCCATGCTTGTCAAAGCCGCAGCCAGTGCCAACACCTCAGCCCCCGATGCAGTTCAACACCGCCTCAGCGGCGCGCTCGTAGGCATGGCCGTCCCCCAGTTTGTGGACTGCTTCCAACATCCCCTGCTGACACCGTGTCCGCCGCTCCGCGTCCTTCCTCAGCGCCGTGATCTCATCCGCCAGACTCTGCGCAGTCAGTTGCCCTTGAAGCAATTCACGCACCACCTCGCGCCCCACAAGAATGTTGGCCATGCCAATCCAGCGCAGCTTGAGAACCAGCCTTGCCACCGCGTAGGTCAGGGGATGCACCCGGTACACAAGCACAAAGGGTAGCCCAAGGCAGGCAGCCTCCAGGGTGGCGGTCCCACTGGCCACAGCGGCCGCCTCGACTCGCTGCATCCATGCCTGGCTCTCCCCAATCACCACCCAGCCCATTGCCTCCGCAAGATCAGCGCTGCGCGCCGCGAGCTCGACTTCGGGCAACAAATTCTTGTCAGCGGCCACAATGACGAACCGAAGGCCAGGCTCCTGCTGACGCAGCAGCGCACTGGCACGAAGCATCACCGGGAGAAGTCGCCGCACCTCATGCCTGCGGCTGCCGGGGAACCACCCGATGAGTCCTGGCTCTCGAGCCTGCTGCGGCAAGTCTCGGATGCGGTCCACCATGGGGTGCCCACCAAATACGGCGTGCAGGCCACTGCGCTGATAGAGCTCCACCTCAAAGGGAAACAAACAGATCACCAAGTCCAGCAGCTTGGCCATGCTCTTGACCCGCCCCTGCTTCCATGCCCAAACCTGGGGACTGATGTAAAAAATCAACCGCCCTCGGTAACCGCCCTGCCGCAGGGCCTTGGCCAACCGAAGATTGAAACCCGGATAATCCACCAGAATCACCGCCTGCGGCTGCGTCGCCAAAATCTGCGCCACGCTGGAGTCCAACTCTGCACGAAAGTACCGGTACTGCCGCAACACCTCCCACAACCCCACGACAGCGGCCCGGCCCACCCAGTTTCGGATTGCAGGATTGGACTGCGCCAACTGCGGGCCACCCAATCCGCCAACCTGCAACTGCGGACAGCGCGCCCTCAGGGCGGCCAGAAGACCCGCGGCGTGGTGGTCTCCGCTGATTTCACCAGCGACAAAATGAATGTGCATCGTTAAGGGATCTTAGCAAAACGGGGCCCGCCCGCTGGCTGCCTAGATGTGTCAGCCCAAGCGCCATGGCGCAATCGTAAAATCGGTCCTGACTCGCGGCCGAAAAGCGCCATCAACCGTTCTTTTTTTGCTGCATCCCCCCTCAGGGACGCTTATTTTCCATGCTTCCCCAGCGCGCGAAGGCGCCAAATCCAGCACCGTCAACCCCCACTTCCCATGAGCAACGCATCCCCAAAACTTCACAACGCCATGTGGCCAGGTCTCGTCGGCAAGGGCGATGGCCCTGACCAAGAGCCCCCGATCAGTCTGGAGCGCATGCTTGATCTGACTGCAGCCGCCAATGTCAACGGCCAGAAGTTCGAGGGCATCGACTACTTTCTGTTTTTGCCCCACACTGATCCCAATGCCAGCGACGATGAAATCAAACGCATCGCCGACTTGATCGCCTCCAAGGGCTTTTCCGTGGGTTCACTGGTGGCGCCGGTCTGGCCAGGCACTGTCGGTGACAGCGCGATGGGTGACGATGCCCAGCAGGAGAAATTTCTCAGCGCCGTCAAGATGGCCTGCCGCATCGCCGGGGTCTTCAACCGGCACGGCGTGCGCAAGTATGGCGTGATCCGCATTGATACCGCCGAATTCGGTGTGGCCAAGTGGCGTGACAACCCCAAGGCCAACACGGCGCGAATCATCGACACCTTCAAAAAGGCAGCCAAGATTGCGGCTGACCACGGCGAGCGACTTGCGGCCGAGGGAGAAATCTGCTGGGCTGGCATGCACTCCTGGCGGGACATGCTTGATGTGCTCGAGGGCGTGGGTATGCCTGACGCCCTGGGCTTCCAGGCAGACCTGGCCCACACTTACCTCTACACCCTGGGGTACAATGCCCCAGAGCACGCTCTACTCCGCGAGGGTTACAGCGAGGCGGAGTTCTACGCCGCCTACGAAAAAATGACTGACGCCCTGCGCCCTTGGACGATTGACTTCCATGTCGCTCAAAATGACGGGACCGTGCACGGCGCAGGTTCCCATGACAAGACCGGCAAGCACTGTCGCGCCGATGACCCCAACGGCAAACTCGACATCGTCAAGTGCGCTGGATACTGGCTCAAGGACGCCAGCGCTCGCGGCATCAAGCACATCTGCTGGGATGGTTGCATGTTCCCCAACGCCGTTCTGGAGAATGCCGGCACCTGGAACACCATCCTCGACACCATGATCAAGGTGCGCGGTGCCCACGGTTGGTGACCAACAGCTCGCGGGGCGGTCTGCAACCCGGCAAGATTGCCGGGCGTGAGTCCGCCTTGCGGCAGTGGGCGTATCAACCACCCGCGACGGTTGTCAGCGTGACCCTGTTGCCCTTGCTGCACTCCCTCCATGCGTCAGGATTCTCCGTTTCCCGATTTCATCGCCATCGCCCTGCAGCGCGATCCGCGTTACCATCCCCATGCCTATGAATTGGTGCGTGATGGTCTGCATCTTGCCATGAAGCAATTCAAGGCCGAGCAGAAGGACCAGCATGTCACTGGCCAGCAGGTATTGGAGGGCGTGAGAGCTCACGCTCTGGCCGAATACGGGCCCATGGCGCTGACTGTGCTCAACACCTGGGGCATCCATCAGAGCATGGATGTGGGCAACATCGTCTACAACCTCATCGCCGCCGGATTTTTCGGCAAAAGCGACAGTGACAGCCTCGACGACTTTCAAGGTGGGCTGGATTTGCAACAGGCACTCAGCGAACCTTGGTTGCCAAAACAAACGCGCAGTCGCCCATGAAGCTCGGGCTCTTCATCCCCTGCTATGTGGATCAACTGCACCCAGCAGTGGGCCAAGCCAGCCTTGGAGTTCTGGAAAAGTTGGGCCAGCAGGTGGAGGTTCTTACGGGACCGGCTTGCTGCGGGCAACCCATGAGCAACAGCGGCTACGCCCATCTCGCGCAGGAGAGCAGCCGCCAGTTCATTGAACATGCCAGTGGCTTTGACGCCGTTCTCTGCCCCTCCGGCAGCTGCACACTTCACCTGCGGGAAAGCTTGGAACCGAACCATCCCTCGCTGGCGCACCGTGTGTTCGAGCTTTGCGAGTTCATTCACGATCAGCTAAAGCCAGAGAGTCTTCCCTGGGCCAAATTGCGGGCAAAAGTCAGTCTCCACCACAGTTGCCACGGCCTGCGCGGTCTTGGCCTGGGCAGTTGCAGCGAATGCATGACCAACCAGCCTTTCTCCAAGTGCGCGGCACTGCTCAATCTCGTGGAAGGCCTGGAGTTGGTCGAATTGGAGCGGCGCGACGAATGTTGTGGCTTTGGCGGCACCTTCGCCGTGTTTGAAAAGGACCTCTCCAACGCCATGGGGCTGGACCGCCTTGCCGACCACCTCAAGGCAGGTTCTCAGGTAATCACCAGCGCAGACATGTCATGCCTGATGCATCTGGGCGGCCTGCTCAGCCGCCACCACCCAGGCCAAGCCCGAGTCATGCACATCGCTGAGATTCTTTGTGGCGAGTGCTGACCCAAGGGGCAGCTGCACGCAGAGGCCTACCGCCGCTTCTTTTTGCGCCCACGCAGGATCGCCAGCGCCTTGTGCTCCTCGTCGAGCACCGTGGTGTACTTGTACGAGAATCCCTCAAGCTTGCGGCGCTCAATCTTTTGGTCGATCAGGCGCTCAATGCTTTCCACAAAGGGCAACTCCTCGGCACTGAACAAGGTGTAGGCGTCTCCCTCCTTCTTGGCGCGACCGGTACGACCGATGCGGTGGACATAGTCCTCTGGGTTCTCAGGCACCATGTAGTTGATGACATGAGTCACGCCGCTGATGTCCAAACCGCGGGCGGCAAGGTCGGTGGCCACGATCATCTCAAACTCTCCGTCGCGGAAACCCTTGAGCGCGCGCTCGCGGTCCTTCTGGCTGATGTCACTGTGCATGACCGCGACCTTGTACTCACCGCCTTGTTTCAGGCTGCTGTAGAGTTGATCTGCCTGCGCCTTGGTGCGCGTGAAGACCATGAGGCTGCTGAAGTGGGTCTGCTTGAGAATGGCCAGCAGCAGCTCTTCTCGTTGATCGCTGGCCACCGGGTACATGAAGTGGCTCACCGTGTCCGCTGGAGAAAAGGCAATGCCGACCTCGACGCTGATGGGGTCGCGCAGTGCGAAATCCGCGAGATTCTTGATCTGTGGCGGCATCGTGGCTGAGAAGAAAAGCGTCTGCCTCGTCTTGGGCGTGGCTTCCACGATACGGCGCACATCGGGCAAGAAGCCCATGTCCAGCATGCGGTCCACCTCATCGAGTACCAACACCTCCACACCCGCCACCTTGGCAGTGCCATCTCCCATGAAATCAAGCAGGCGTCCAGGAGTGGCCACCACCACATCCACGCCTTCCTGCAGGGCCTTGCGCTGTTTCTCATAACCCACGCCGCCGTAAACGGCAATCACCCGCAAGCCGCTGTGCTTGCCGTATTTCTCGAACTGCTCCACGACCTGCAGCGCAAGCTCACGCGTCGGCTCCAGCACCAGCACGCGGAAGTTGCCTGGGGCGCCGAGGCGACTGATTGACGGCAGCGCAAAGGCAGCAGTTTTGCCAGTACCGGTCTGAGAGGCTCCAATCACATCCCTGCCCTCGAGCACCACGGGAATGGCACGGCGCTGGATCTCAGTCGGGGTTTCATAGCCACTCTCCTTGACTGCGGCCAACACCGCCGTACTCAGCCCAAGAATCTCAAAGGCCTCCGGATAAGGCCCCGCAGGAACCTCAGGCGCCGCTGGAGGGGGCAGCGATTGCCAGTTCTGAATGCTTGACGAGCGCTCACTGCGCTCACGACCACGACCGCCGCTGCGGCCACCGCGATCACGCTCTGCGCCTCGGTCAATGGAATTGCCGCGTGCGCCCTCGACACGATCGCCTCTGGGCTCGCGTGGCGGGCGCCCCGGGGAATCCCCAGCACCCTGAACACGGCGATCGGGCCGCGCTTCACGACGCGCTGGCCCAGACCCGCCTTCGGCGCGAAGGGACCGAGCCGCCTCGCTCGGAGCGTGGGCTGGCTGGGAAGGTGCTGCCCCCTTGGTCTTCAAGCCCAAGGCGCTTTTGACCTTGGACACCAGACGACTGACGAGGGAGCCTGATGCAGGCTTGGGGGGGCGGGATGAACTCACGGAATGGAGGGGCGAACGGGGGTGAACTCTCCCCATCGCCCAGTTTCAGGGGGAATGCAAACGCCGGACTCGCAAAGGGTCTTGGCATCTCCCCCCTCAGCCCTTAAGGATCAGGGCCGAGCCATGCCTCAGATTCTCCTCGTCTGCCTCCTTTTGACCAGTCTTTGCCAGGGCTCAGAGGCCCCTGTCCGCCCCAACATCATCCTGATTGTCGCCGACGACCTAGGCTACGGGGACCTGGCCTGCTTCGGGGGCAAGGCCACCAAGACTCCACATCTCGACCGTTTGGCAGCACAGGGCATGAAGCTTACTGACTTTCATGTCTCACAGGCCGTTTGCAGCGCCTCGCGGGCCTCATTGCTGACCGGAGCATTGGCCAACCGCATCTCGATGCAAGGCGCCCTCAATCACACCAGCCGCGAGGGCCTCAACGCCATGGAGGTCACCATGGCCGAGTGGCTCAAGCCTCTGGGCTATCGCAGCGCAATTTATGGCAAATGGCACCTGGGCACGCGCCCCTGCTTTTGGCCCTTGAAGTGCGGATTCGACGAATTCTGGGGCATCCCCTACTCCAACGACAACAGCAGGCATCACCCCAGTCTCGCCGCCGAGATGCCGCCCCTACCACTGATTGAAGATGACCGCGTCATGCATACCGACCCTGATCAATCTCAGTTCACAGCTCACATCACCGCCAAGGCCGTCAGCTTCATTCGCAGGCATCAAACCCAACCCTTCTTTCTCTACCTGCCTCACATCATGCCGCATGTGCCCATCTTTGCTTCCGAGAGGTTCAAGGGCAGGAACCCGGCTGGGCGATATGCCGATGTGATCGAAGAATTGGATTGGAGCGTTGGCATGGTCATCGCAGCCTTGGAACAGACCCAACAATTGCAGCGCAGCATCGTTTTCTTTCTCTCCGACAACGGCCCCTTTCTCTCCTACGGCAATCATGCTGGAAGCGCCGGCTCTTTGAGAGAGGGCAAGCTGACCAGCTACGAGGGCGGCGTGCGCGTGCCCTTCATTGCGCAATGGCCTGGACGCATCCCTGCCGGCAGTCAAAGTGCGGCCATGACCTCCAGCATGGACCTGCTGCCAACGCTTGCTCAATGGCTGGGAACTCCCCTGCCCCAGGCCATCCTCGACGGCAAAAGCATCGCGGCGATCCTCGAGGGTCAACCAGGCGCCAAGAGCCCACATGAGAGCCTGCCAGTCTACGCAGGAGGTGAATTGCAGGCTGTACGCAGCGGCCGCTTCAAGCTGCACCTGCCTCATTCCTACCTGACCGTCGGCGGCCCGCCTGGACGCGATGGCAAGCCGGCTCGGCATGACCAGCTCAAACCAAGCTCGATCACCCAAAGTGGCATCGAAGGCATTGCAACGCGCCACGGTTATCAGGTCGCTCAGCAGGATCTTGCCCTCTACGACCTCGACGAGGATCCCGGTGAACAGCGGGACATCAGCGCCCAATTCCCAACTGAGGTCGCTCGACTCAAGGCTTTGGCCCAGACCTGGCGCGAAAAGCTTGGAGACAGCTTAACCAAAACCCAAGGGCATGAAGTTCGTCCTGCCGGATTCGACAAGCCATGAGCACTCTTTACCCACTCGCCCAAAGCGTTGCCAACCGGGCGCACGCGCCGTATTCGATGGCTCAGGTGGGGTGCGCTCTGCGCACCAGCTCAGGTGCCACCCACCAAGGTTGCAATGTCGAGAATGCCAGCCTCGGTCTTACCCTTTGTGCGGAGCGAGCGGCCATTGCCGCCGCAGTCGCCACCGAGGGGCCAGCGATGCGAATCGTGGAAATTGCGGTGTGCTGCCTGCAGGCCGAATTCAGCCCCTGTGGAGCCTGCCGACAATGGATCGCGGAATTTGCTGCTCCACAGTGCCAAGTCCACTTCCGTCAGGAAGGACGCTGGGTGAGCATGCCTGCCGCCGCCCTACTCCCCTCAGGCTTCGGCCCCCACTCAATGAGAAACCTCGCGGGGTGAGTCCAGGGACTTTGGCGGCCAGAAGGCAACCGCAAGGATCATGGCCGCCGCGAGCGCGAGCCCGGTGGGCCAGAGAAACAACTCGCGGTAGTTGACCACGCCATCGGCCGAAGTGAGCTTGGCCTGCAGGGGAATAAAGAACCACTTGGCCGCCAAATCGCCCAGCCCCAACACCAGAAGGTTGAACAACCCTTGGGCACTGCTGCGCACATCCTTGGGGAATGCCGCATCAATGAAGATGTAGAGCGTGGCAAAAAAGAAGGCGTAACACACGCCATGCAACACCTGCACGGCAATAATCATCGTCTGATTCTCAGGCATGAAGGCGAAGACCGCGAAACGCAGCGCGTGCCCGAGAATCCCCAGGATCATGGTCAGTCGCCAGCCCATGCGGGCAAGAAACCAGCCCAGAATCGCCATGGTCAAAATTTCTGCGATTTGTCCCAGGCTCATCACCGGCATGATCCACTGTGGGGCAATGCCTACCTGCTTGCTGCCCAAAAAGCCGCCTGCAAGGAGGAAGTAGCCATTGTGGATGGTTGAGTCAATGAAGGTCACCAAAAAGAGAACTGCCAGGTAGGGATTGGCAAGGAAGCGAGCGGCCTTCAACCAGGCAAAGCCCTCGCCCTTGGCAGCTGGCCGCGCTGGGGTGTGGGGAAGCCCCAGACTGAATGCCGCCAGCAGCAGGGACGAGACCCCTGAAATTAGGAAGATGTTCCGACTGGCCGCCACGGCCTCAGGACCGGTCTTGCCTTGCAGGATAAAGTACAGGGGCCAGGCGGCCAGAATCCAACCGATCGTGCCGCCCATGCGAACCAAGCCGAACTCCTTCTGCGCGTCCTTGAGATGGGCAAACGCCAGCGAATTGGACACCGAAATCGTGGGCACATACAACAGCGAGTGAAGCAACATCAGGCCAAAGAAGCTGTCAAAGTCGCGCACCCAGTACATGCCCAGAATGGCCAAACCACCCACGAGGTGGCTGAAGGCCATGAACTTCTCCGCGGCAAAGTTGCGATCCGCGAAGGCATTGGAAAAGAAGATTCCAACCACCGAGGCGATGGCGAAGGCGCTGCCAACCAGCGCGATCTGGGAGTCCGAAAAACTCAACCCTTCCTTGCCCATGTAACCCCAGATCAGCGGCAACCAAGCCCCCCAAATGAAGAACTCAAGCACCATCATCACAAACAGCTTCTTGGCAGCGGGGGATTTCATTGGAGAGGAGACGAAGTTGGGGCGTGCAGACTTGCGCAAGCGCCAAAAATCAGGGACGCTTTTGCGCCAGCAACCACTGCCAGAAGGCAGGGTCATCATAGGTCTGGGTCCAACTGTCATGACCCACGCCTGGATAAACGGTCAACTTCACCGGTGCACCCGCCTTCTTGAGGGCCTCGTGCATCCTGTGGGAAAACTCCACCGGTACCGCACGGTCCTGGTCTCCATGAAAAATCCAACAGGGCAAGTGCCGAATGCGCTCGGCCATCACCCAGCGCACGCCGGCGCCGCCGCAAATCGGCGCAATGGCTGCATAGGTCTGGGGATATTCCATGGCGGTCTCCCAGGTGCCAAATCCGCCCATACTCAGACCCGTCAGATAGACGCGGCTTGGGTCCACTGATTCAGTGGCCAAGAGATGATCCGTCAGTGCCTTCACGGCAACGGGATTCCAAATCTGCTGTGGTTCACACTGCGGGCTGGCTACAATGGCCTGAAGCTCCCTGCCCGCCGCAACCAATTTTGGCGGTCCGTGCTTCTTGAGCTGCTCCAAATCCCGCCCTCGCTCGCCACTGCCGTGCAGGAAGAGGATCAGTGGCCAGCCCTTTTCGGGTTTGCCGTCGCCTTCTTGAGGACGGGAGATCAAATAGCGGTAGCCAACCTCGACAGCAACCTTGGCGGAGAACCCCTCGGGCTTGAGGCTGTCTGCTGCGCCGAGTTGCGCGGCGCAGAGCCAGAAAAGCAGAACGGGAAACCAACGCATCAACACGGCAGGCTGGTGTGGGCAAGAGTTCAAAAGCCGAGTCTACTTCCGGTCGAAGAAACTCTCCTCCTCACGGTCACCGACCTTGAGGTAGCGATAATACACCTCAAGCATCAGGGTGCACAGGGTCTGACGGTAGACGGGATCTGCGGCATCGCCCGAGGGCCAGTTGGCACGACCCTTCTTGAAGCTGCCATCTGGCTGCTGCGCCGAGAGAATCTGCGGCAGGAACTGCTGGTTGTAGAACTTCCACTCCTCACCGCCGGCTTGGAAGAAGGTCTGGGTGTAGTAGTACCAGCAGTAGGGATTGCAGTTCTTGTTCCAGTCGAGGGGTTCCGCGGCCAGAAAACGATGCAGGAAATCAATCGCCTTCTTGGTGGCCGCGGTCTTGCCCTTGGCGGCGGTCTGCAACGCCAGTGAACCGGCGCCCGTGAGGCTCCACTGATTGTAATGCGCGTCGCGATTGGCGTTGCCGAATCCGCCGTCCTTGGTCTGCTTGGAGATCACATAGTCCACCATTTTATCCAACGCGCTGTGCAAGCCATCAATCTTGAGGCTACTGTTCTTTGCCGCCTTGAGAGCCTGAAACTGCCAGCCCGCCACCGACAAGTCCTCGCCGTTGCTGTCGCGATCATAAGCGTAGGGCTTGCCAGTCTTGTCACCGCCGTAAGTCCAGGAGCCACGCTTGTTTTGATTGTCAATGATGAGCTTCACGCCCTTGACGAAGGCGTCCTTCATGCCTGGCAGCTCCTTGCTGCCCAGACGCGCCAGCGTGTACATTTCACCCAGCGCGTAGGTGGCGATGCCGTGGGCGTAGGTACTGCCACCGCTCTTGATCTCCTCGCCGATGTAGCCGTACTCATTCTTCTTGGAGAGTTCGACAAGGTAGAGAATCCCCTTCATGACGGTTTCACCATAGAAGGGTGAGTCTGGCGTCTCGCAGCGGCCCAGGAAGCAAAGCAGGGCAAGGCCAGTCATGGCCGCCTTGTTTTGTCCAGGCCAGGAGCCATCGGGGTTCTGCTTGTTCTTGAGCCACTCCAGCGAGTTGGACACCGCTCGTTCGCACTCCGGAGTGCCACCGCTGTCGGCCAACTTCTTGAGGCGTTCCTGTGGCGAGCAGCGACTGCGCATCGAAGGCGGCAGACTGACAAAGCCCTGCATGGAGCCCATGCCAATGCCCGTGCCAAAGCCACCGCCGGCACCAGCCTTGCCAAAGCCGCCGCTGCCCAGCGATCCGCCGCCAATCATGGAGCT
>JAURHS010000057.1 GCA_030833205.1 Prosthecobacter sp. | reverse complement strand
GGCTTGTAATCATTCTTGGGCATGGCGATGAGGTGGTGTTGCACCCTGATGCTGATGTTGCGTGCGTCAGTGATCTCATCGCTGCGGGAGCGATCGCCATCGGAGGAGCGCGGCGGGCTTCCGTTTTCAAAGACGTACTCGACCGCCAGGGACACATTGTCGCGATAAGTGCGCAGCGAGAGAAACTTGGTCTTGCTCTCGCTGAGGCGGCCAAGCGTGCTGCTCGTGGACGGGCGGATGTTGCGAAATACCTCGCGCAGAAAGAGGGAGTTGGCGGAAATCAGGTAACCGCCATCGTCACTGGCAACGATCGGCTCACTGGCCATCACGCTGTGGCTGATGTTGGCCTTGCCAGCTTTGGAAAGCGCACTGGTCGGGTCAAAATAAAAGGAGGTGTTTTCTGCAATCCACTCCAGGCGCTCATAGAAGGCTTGGATGCGGAAGACCATTTCCGATCCGTAACTGCCGCGATGGTGACCAGCCTGAACCACACCATCGAGAGTCTGGCTGAAGTGGATGAACTCGCGCCCGATCTGATCCCTGCGAACATAGAGGTGCACGCCGCCCTTTTCCTGATCGAGGTAAATGTCAAACAGGCCCGCAAGACGCTTATGGCCCTTGACCACATCCTGCACGGACTTGCGTTTGGCTGCCGCACTGCTCGATGGGGAGTTGCTACCGTTTGACGATTCTGCCTTGGGGGCCCCAGAAGCCACAGGGGGTGTAGCCCCTGATTTGATGCTGCCTGCGGCGGGCGCTGGATTGGGTGCCGGCTTGGCATCGGCTGGCTTTTGCGGAGCCGGCTTGGCAGGTTCGGGTTTGACCTCGCCGGGCTTTGCAGGAGCAGGCTTCTGGTCTGCAGGCTTCTGGTCTGCAGGCTTCTGGTCTGCAGGCTTCTGGTCTGCAGGCTTCTGGTCTGCAGGCTTTCCTGGCGAGGGTTTCACCGGCTCTGGTTTCTTCTCAGCAGGCTTACTCGGTGCAGGTGACGGCCCCTGTGGTTTTGCCGGTGCGGGCTTGCCCGGAACCGATGGGGCTTGTGCCGCAGCGCCATTGGACAGCGCTGCGGAGGCCAGCAGAAACGCGAGCAGCAGGAAGCGGGGGAAGATGGCTTGGAGGCTCATGGGCGGATCAGAGGAGGAGCCAAAGCATGAGGAGTGGAGGCGTGGAGGACAAGCCTAAGTTGCAGGCTGCGGGCCGACTGTGCGCTCCTGCGTTTTGTCCCGTCGCGAAAACAAAAAAAGACCCGGGCCTGGGCCCGGGTCCTTGAAGGTTCATCACCGGCTGGCCTTAGGCGCGCTGATAGTACTGCTGGTACACGCTGTCGTTGAGGCTGAGCTTGGCGCGAGCGCTGTCGAGGGCAGAGGCCTCGGCGTTGAGATGGTACTTCACAAAGTAGCCAGCGGTGACATGCCGGGGGCTGTAGGGAAAATCGCGTTTGCCGAGCTGATCAATCTGCTCGAGCTTCACGCCGGCCTTCTCGAAGTCCTTGCCAATGTTGTTCACCAGCGTGTCGACACTGTCTTCCTTTCCTTTGAGGTCGATCACGATAAGGGCTTCGTAGTTGCGTTTCATGGGGGGCGTTTAGAGGTCTGGGGACTTGTTGAACTCGTTCATTGCCGCATTTAAGCCGAAATGCAAGGCTTTGATTGCAGCCTTTGTGGCTCTTTGCACTGCTGCGGCCACCAGTGGCTCCTCGCCGGGGGCAAAGGGCTCCAGGACGGCACCAGCGAGCCGGCTTCCCGCAGGGCGGCCCGACAGGCCGCTGATCCCAACGCGAATTCTGGGAAACTCGGAAGTTCCCATGGCCTCGATGATGGATGAAACCCCGTTGTGGCCCCCGGAGGATCCTGCAAGCCTGAGTCGGAGACGCCCCAGCGGCAGGTCCACATCGTCATGAATCACGAGACACTGGGTAGGGGCAATGCGGTGAAAGCGGCATAGCGCGGAAGCAACAGGCCCGCTGAGGTTCATGAAGGACTGCGGCTTGAGAAGCCAGACCACCCTACCCTGCACCGAGGATCTCGCGAGGTGTGCGTTCCAACGCTGATGAACATCGAATGACACCCCCAACTGATTGGATAACTCATCGAGCACCATGAAGCCGATGTTGTGCCTTGTGCTGGCATAACGAGGCCCAGGATTCCCCAGACCGACAACCGCCAAAGGCGCGAGAGCGGCGGAGCCGAGCACCGAGCCGTCGTGATGAGGAGATGAGCCAGACACGCGATCAAAGATTGCAGACCGCTCCAACTAACCGCAGTGCCGAGAAGCTTTACTTCTTGGCGGCAGCGGCAGGAGCGGCCTTAGCGGCGGCGGGGGCTGCAGCAGCGGCAGCAGGCTCGGGCTCAGCCTCCACCTTGGGCTCAACGCACATCACCACCACAACATCACCAGCAAGCTTGGCGCGGACACCCTCGGGCAGGTTGACCTCACTGACATGGATAGACTTGTTGAGTTCGAGGGACGAAACATCCACGGTGATTCGCTCAGGGAGGTCCTTGGGCAAACAGCGAACCTCGAGGGTGTGATGGATGGCCTCAACGAGACCACCGAATTTCAGACCAGGTGCCTCTCCAACGATTTCGACAGGGACTTCAGCGTGAATCTCCTCGTCGTAGGCAATGGCATGAAAATCGACATGAGTGATGCCACCGCGGAGGTGATCGTGCTGCACCTCCTGCACCAAGGCCAACTGCTCACCAGTGGCGAGCTTGAGACTCACAAGGATATTGTCGGAGGCACTGCCCTGCAGAATCTTGGAGAAGGTCTTGGTGTCAACCTGCACATTGGCGGCAGCCACCTTGCTTCCATAAACCACGGCGGGAGTCAGCCCAGATTTGCGGAGGCGGTTGACGGCTCCAGTGCCAGAGACGGTACGGGGCTGAGCGGTGAGGTCGAGGATTTTAGCCATGGATGGTAGTTCTGCTGAACAGTGAGGTTTGGGGAAAAGGGTTGGGAGAATAGCCAACCCATCTTAAATGTCAAAGAGAGAAGTCACCGATTCATCCTTGTGAATGCGCTTGATGGCCTGGGCCAGCAGCGGCGCAATGTCCAGAGCGGTGACTTTGGGGCCATGCGCAAGCGGTACTGAGTTGGTGGCAAAAAGCTCCTCAATGGGGCTGCCTTCGATCCTGCTGCGCCCCTTCTCTCCCAACACAGCGTGGCTGACGCCAGCAAAAATGCTGCGGGCGCCGTGCTTGCGCAACAGATCCGCGGCAGCAGTCAAGGTGCCTGCGGTTTCAGTCAGATCGTCCACCAACAACACATTGCGTCCCTTGACATCGCCGATCACATTGAGTGCCTCAACGGTGTCTGCATTGACCCGGTTTTTGGCCACGATGGCCATGGGCGCATTGAGGGCCTTGGCGTAGGCGTGTGTCATCTTGATGCCGCCGACATCCGGCGAGACCACCACAAGGTCCTTGATGTCGCGTTCCTTGATGGCCTTGATCAGGACCGGTCCCGCGTACAAATGGTCCACAGGGATGTCGAAGAAGCCCTGAATCTGCCCAGCGTGGAGGTCCACGGTGAGCACGCGATTGACTCCAGAGGCGACCAAGAGGTTGGCCACAAGCTTGGCGGTGATCGGGACACGGGGGCGATCCTTGCGGTCCTGACGCGCATAACCGAAAAAAGGCAGGACTGCTGTGATGCGTGCGGCACTGGCTCGGCGCCCCGCGTCCACCATGAGCAGCAATTCCATCAGGTTTTGATTCGTCGGTGGGCAGGTGGGCTGCACGATGAATATATCGCGCCCCCGAATGTTTTCCTGAATCTGCACGAAGGTCTCTCCATCGGGAAAGGTGGTGAGTTCCGCCGCGCAAAGTGAGGTGCCCAGCACTTCACAGATCCGTTTGGCCAATTCGGGGTGGGCGCTGCCGCTGAGTACCTTGAAGGAATCAATCATGGAAGGTTACGCCATAGGCCATGCCGCCACCGAAATCAACAGCCTGAATGCGACAGGATCCTGCGGGGGGCAAAGCGCGGGGGGTCACGCGCACGAGCGCCCCCTGCCCTCGTCACAGACCCTCAGCCTCATGGCACTAGAGGCCTTGAGGTAGCGCTTGGCCGCGCGCCGGATATCTTCGAGGCCAAGCGCCTCCACCGCCTTGGGCAACTGCTCAAGTGCAGCCACCCCCTGGCCGGAGAGCTTGGCCCAGGCAAGGGCATCGGCCCGCCCGGCCGGTGACTGTTGCCCGCGAAGCCACTGAGCCAACCAGGATGCCTTGGCCTGCAGCAGCTCTGCGCTGGACAAGCCAGACTTGGCAATTTCATCCAGGGTGGCGTCCAGCTCCCGACCAGCCTCAACCCATTGCTCCTGTGAGGTCACCGCGTAAAAGAAAAACGCACCTGTGCCTAACAGCGCCATGTGCTGCGCACCCACGCTGTAGGCCAGACCCCGCTGCTCCCGGATGCGCTCAAACAGGCGGCTTCCCATGTCCGAAAGGGCCTCCTCCAGGATCAACAAGGCCGGCAAATCCTTGTGGCCGATGCCTGCCGTGGCGTGTGCGCGGATGCAAACGGCCTGCTGCTTTTGCAGGCGTTCCTCGTGTTGACCGATCTTCACCACGGCGCCGCGGTGCCAGACGGCCTCAGGCTTCTGGCCGCGCGGCAGGCTTGACCAGTGACGGCGCACCAAGCGTTCAACCACCTCTGGGGAAATGGCGCCAACCACAGCCATTTGCGCATTTCTGCCGCAGAGCACTCGTTGCAACAGTTTCTTGACGGCGCCGCGACTCACCGCAGCGAGACTTGCGGCACTGCCCATGGCAGTGTTTGCATAGCAGGTATTGGCAAGCAGCAAGGACCTCGCCTTGCGCAACCCAAGGCTTAGCGGATCCTCCGACTCTTCCTGGATGCGAGCGATCTGACGCTGCCTCAAGGGCTCCACCTCGGACTGCGGGAGCTTGGCGGAAGTGGCGAGCTCGGCCAACAGGGCGAGGGCCACCTCGACATCGGCAGCGAGAACATCTGCGCCGAGCACCAGGCGTTGGGCGTCGGCAACGCAGACCAGCGAGCCACCCCGATCCTCGAGCGACTTGGCGATCTGCAGGGCATTGCGCTTTGCCGTGCCCTTGAGCATCAATGCTGCCGAAAGCATGGTGATGCCCTGCAAGTTCGCCGGCTCGACAGGCAATGATGCCAGGAAGCAAACACGGATTGAGACGAGGTTGACACGATCGTCGCGTCGCACCTCCAAGCCGATGCCATTGGGCAATGTTGTGCTCAACGGTCGCGACTCACTTGGGCTGGCGAGGGAGCCTGACTGCACCCTGGTCTGCGGCGCGGGACCAACCGCGATTTCGGTCATCCGCTCCAGTGGCAGCAAACTGCAGGCCACCTCGCGCAGCACTCGCGGAGAGAGCGCGCGCAGCTGCTCGAGGTATTGTGCACCGCGCTGAAGGTGACCGCATGCCAACCAGCTCGAGCCAAGGGCAGAGGCCTGCCCGCGGGTACTGATGAGGCTGCGCCATTGTCCGGCCTCTGCGGAGGCGATGGCACGGGCCAACTCGGAGGGTCCAGGGCCCTTGCGCTGCAAGAGTTGCAACTCGCCATGCAAGGCTGAACGACAGGCCTCGAGTTTCTGAGGGTCGGCCTGGGCCTCGAGGCTGAGGATCGCATGGTCCTGAATGCCGTAGCAACCCGCCCAAACGGAGTGCGCACAGGCCTCCACCTCAACCAATCGCTGATGCAGACGGCTACTGCGCCCCGATCCCAAAAGAAACGAGATCACATCCAAGGCCACCTTCTGTTCGCTGGACTCACCTGGCACTTGCCAGTTCAAACTCAGCCTGCTCTGCGCGGTATCGAAGGGCTTAAAGATGCTGCGCGACTGGAGAATGGTCGAGGGTTGGGGCAGGCTCAGCAGCGGTTGAGGTCCTGGCTTCCAGTGACCAAAGTGCCGTTGTGCCAGTGCGCGCAGCGAGACCATGTCGGTGGCACCAGCCACGCTCAAAAAAGCGTTGTTGGGCCGATAGTGGCGCTGCATGAAGGCGCGCAAATCCGAAGTCCTCAAGGCCTTGAAGACAGTGGCCTCACCGAGGATCGAGTGCTGCAGCGGGTGTCCGCGAAACAGCGCCTCAAATACAGCATGCTGCAACTGGGCGTCTGGGTCGTCGGCGTCCATCGCCATCTCCCGCAAAATCACCTCCTGCTCGCGCTTGAACTCCGCTGCACTCAGAACGCTGTGCTGGGCCATGTCTGAGAGGATCGCAAGATAACCCTCAAGATGTTTCGCCAGCCCATCAATCCAGTACACCGTTCGGTTCCAGCTGGTGTAGGCGTTGATCGAGCCGCCAAGCCGCGACACCTCGGTGCTGATCTCCCTTGCGCGCCGCGATTTCGTTCCCTTGAAAAGCATGTGCTCAAGGGCATGGGCGATGCCAGAGCCCAGATAGGGATCTTCGTGCAGGCTACCCGCCTGAATCCACAGCTGGACGCTGACCAGCGGCAACTCCGGGCTGGGATTAAGAAGCAGGCCCAGCCCGTTTTCCAGACGGCAATCCTGCGCCTGTGCGAACGGCAATGAGGGGAGGGCGCTCCTGGCGGCGGGTCCGGACTTTCTCCTGCGTGGTAAGGTAGGCATAGGGTGGCGGTGAATCCCTGAGTAGGCAAAACCCTTGATCTCATGTCATTACGGGCCCATCGCAAGCGAAATGGGTGCCGCCCCCAAGGGGCCAAGAAAGAGAAGACTTCCTGATTGCAGTCTGGTGGGTTATTAAGTAACCTTTATTTTCAACCCTTCCTGATTCCATCATGCCCAACCTCGGCTCAGCCCTTCGGCCCGCCCGCCCCGCCGCTCCCTCCGCCGCAGGAGCGCGCCACGATCCCATGGGCCTTTTGATGGTGGTTGCTGCCGCCATGATTCTATTGGCCTTCATCTCCTATGACCCGCAGCAACTTCCGGCCTGGATTCCCGGCAGCGTGGATTCTCTAGCGGTCAACGCTGAGGAGGCTGGAAATTTCATCGGCCTGGTGGGGACGCTCTGTGCCTGGGCGGGCTTGTGGGTTGCGGGTTGGGCGATCTATCTGCTGCCATTGAGCCTCACTTGGTTCGGAGTGTGCAAGCTCAGGGCACAGGTTGCGTTTGGAACCCGGGGTTGGGCGGGCGTGGTCCTGATGATCGTCGCGGCAAGTTCTCTGTTTGCCGTTCAGGGTATCCTAGACCAGCACGACAGCATCACGCCGCATGGCGGCGGGGGCGGGCTTGGGTTTCTCATTGGCAAGTCTGTCCTGGTGGGGCTCATGGGCGTGACCGGTTCAACCATTCTGCTTGCTGTCCTTTACATGGCAGGGTTTCTGTTGGCCAGCGGCCTCCAGGTCTCCGAGGTGATGGCGGAGATTCGACAGGAGTTTGCGGCGTGGAATCAGCGACGCCAGATGGCTCTGCTCAATGCTGAGGAGTTTCAGGAGGACGCCGCCATGATCGGGCGGATCTCAAGATCGCCTCGTCCGAAGGCCGTTCGGCCGGGAACGACGCTGATCACACCGGAGCTCCCCTTGGTGCTTGAGCCCAAGATCATTGACTCATCGGTCAAGACGAAGACCCCAGAGAGCAGCGCCAGCAAACCCAAACTCTCAGAAGTGTGGCGCAAGAAGCGGGAGCAGAAGTTCGAACAGGCCCGGCCAGGCAGTTCGAGCAGTTTGACCGTGTTGTTCAAGGACTATCAGCTGCCAGATGTGGATTTGCTGCACTGGCCTGAGGAGGCCGCGAAGCCTGCAGATCGCGGAGAGATGATGCGGATCCAAGAGACCATCGTGCGGGCCTTGGCATCCTTCAATGTGAAGGTGGAGCCCGGCGACATTACCCGCGGCCCTGCCATCACGCGCTATGAGGTTCGGCCAGTGGATGGCCTGCGCGTTTCCCGCATTGCTGCACTCGAGGATGACCTTGCAAGGGCGACCTGCGCCGAGCGGGTGAACATTCTCGCGCCGATCCCTGGGAAGGACACCGTTGGCATTGAATTGGCCAACAGCGACAAAGTGGTGGTGCCCATCCGTGAGCTGCTCGAGGACGATGTCTTCACCAATGGCCGCGCCCGTATCCCAATCGCCTTGGGCAAGGATGTGTACGGCAAGGCGATTGTGGCTGACCTCGCGTCCATGCCACACCTTTTGGTCGCTGGGGCCACCGGCTCCGGAAAGTCGGTGTGCATCAACGGCATCATCACCAGCCTGCTCTGTCGCTTCGCCCCCGACGAGCTGCGTCTGATCATGATTGATCCCAAGGTGGTGGAGATGCAGACCTATGCCACCCTTCCCCACCTCGCGCTACCTGTGGTGACCGAGCCAAAGAAGGCTCTGGCAGCACTGCGATGGGTGGTGCGGGAGATGGAGGATCGCTACAAGCTCTTTGCCCAGACTGGCTGCCGCAATTTTGAAACCTTCAACAACCGGACCCGTCCGGGAACCGAGGCGGCTGCGCCAAACGAAGAGCCAAAGTCGAAGCTCTCCGCCCGCAAGGCCCGTTTGACCAGCAGCCCACCGCTGCCTTTCGAGGAGGGTGAGGAGCCTGTGCCACGGAAGGCGGCCAACGCCTCCTCGAGACGCAGCTCAGCTTTTGCGCGCGCGGCGGAGTTGGCCGATGCTGCGCAGGAGGGACGCCATCCCGATCAGGTTCGCTTGGACTATGTGCACTCCCATGAGGACGACGCGGACGAGGACCCCTTCGAGGACGAACTGGAGCGAGATCCTGACGCCGATGCAGACGAGGGTCTTGAGTTTAGTGATCAGGGGCGCATTGGGGCGCCTGCAACGCCTCAGGAGAAGCCAGTCCCTGACACGCTGCCCTACATCGTCGTCATCATTGATGAGTTGGCGGATCTGATGCAGACGGCTCCCGCTGACATCGAGGGTGCCATCGCGCGAATCACTCAAATGGCGCGTGCCGCGGGCATTCATCTCATTGTGGCCACCCAAACACCGCGGGCTGATGTGATCACGGGGGTGATCAAGGCCAACATTCCGACCCGGATTGCCTTTCAGGTGGCCTCTGCATTGGACAGTCGAGTCATCCTCGATCGAAAGGGGGCTGAGAATTTGGTGGGCAAGGGCGACATGCTTTACATGCCTCCAGGGGGAGCCCAGGCGATTCGCAGTCAGGGTGCCTTGGTTACTGACGCCGAGATCCACGCGATTGTTGACCACTGCTCCGGCCAGGGCAACCCTTGTTACGAGGCCGCCAGTCAGCTTTCGGAAGGTGGCGCCGAAGGTGAGGAGGAAGGCGAGGGCGGAATCAGTAGCGAGGAGGAGGCCGTGCTCGAGCGCTGTCTCGAAGTCATGCGTCAGGAGCGCAAGGCCTCGACAAGCCTTTTCCAGCGCAGATTGCGATTGGGCTATGGCCGGGCTGCCCGCATGATGGACCTCCTAGAAATGCGAGGAATCATCGGCCCGGGCGAGGGAGCAAAGCCGCGCGAGATTCTGGTGTCGCTGGACACCATCTAGGCGCTCATTGCCCTAGGCCAATTCTTGCCCCAAAGATCTTGCGGTCTTCGGCTCAGAACCAGGCGTCCAGGCCCCAAGCCACAAGAAGTCCGCTGACCCCGACCAGGGTCTCAGTCACCGTCCAAGTGCGGAGTGTCTCTGATACGGACATTCCGAGGGTTTCCTTGACCACCCAGAAGCCCCCGTCGTTGAGGTGGGAGAGAAAGAGCGAGCCACAGCCAATCCCAACCACAACCAATTCGCGGTTGACCTCGGGATGAAGTGCCAGCAAGGGCGCCATGAGGCCGCTTGCGGTGGTGATGGCCACAGTAGCCGAACCGGTGGCCACGCGTACCAAGGCGGCGCAAAGCCAACCAAAGACCAGTGGCGGCAAGTGCGCCTCTGTGGCCATCGCACCAATGGCGTTGGCCGCCCCACTGGCCTCCAGAACCCCCTTGAACCCTCCGCCTCCGCCCACCACAAGAAGCGTCATCCCCACCGAGGCCACAGCCTGGTCCCCGATTCGAAGAGCCTCCGCCCGAGTGAAGCGGAAGGCCACCGAGGCAAAGAGAACCGACAGCCCGAGCGCCACGCTGGGGTTGCCAATGACAGCGGAGACTCGGCGCAGCGGATGGGACAGATCCGTGGGATCAAGGGTAAGATCCGCAAGGGTTTGGGTGAGCAGCAACGCAATGGGCAGTAACAACACTGCCAGTGTCACTCCAAGGCTTGGGGCAAGCTCACGCCTTGCCGAAGCAGCCGCAGGAGCCAGACCCGGTACCTGAACCACCATCCGACGCATTGCCCATGAGGCAAAAATAGGACCAGAGATGGCGGCAACGGGCACGGCAACCAATAGCCCCCACAAGAGCACTTTGCCCAAGTCCGCCCCAAGGGCCTGCAGAGCCACCACCGGACCAGGGTGAGGAGGCATGACCCCATGCATAATGGAAAGCACCGCGAGCATGGGAATGGCCAGTTTGAGGAACGGCTCCTTGGTCTCGCGTGCAAGCGTCATGAGGATGGGCACCAGCATGATCAGTCCCACCGCAAACCAGGTGCTCAGACCAATCAACAATCCGAGCAGCATCAGGCACCAGTGCACCCGTTTGGGCCCGAACCAGCCAATCAAGGCCTTGGCCAACACCTCGGCACCACCGGAGGCTGCAAGCAGGCCACCGAGAATCGTGCCCAAACCCAGAATACCCGCAATGCCGCCCAGGGTCCCCCCTAGGCCCTTCTCAAAAGCCTTCATCACCGATACGGCATCCATGCCCGAGCCAAGCCCCATCAGCATGGAGGCCAGAAGCATGGCCAGAAAGACATTCATCCTTGCCCAGGCAATGAGCAGAATGAGAACGACAACGGCGGCGCTGGCAAAACCAAGCAGCGAAGAGGATGTGGAAACAGCGGCGAACAACACGGCAGGAGCAAAATCCAATCCCCTGCGTCAGGTCAAGCCCGCGAATGGAAATTTGAGTTCATGCCCCGCCACGGCACTCATGCCGTGGCCGTCTTTTTGAAGACAACCATCCCTTGGTCCAGCCCAGCCTCGAGGTGCTCACCCTCCGTGAAGCGCCCCTCAAGCAGGGCAGAGGCAAGGGGGTCCACCAAGAGGCGCTGAATTGCCCGTTTCAGCGGGCGAGCACCATACACGGGATCATACCCCACCTCAGCGAGATGAGCCATCAGCTCAGGGCTGGTGTGCAGATCCATCGCCTTGACGGCCATGCGCTGCCTCAGGCGCTGCACTTGAAGTTCAACGATTCGTTCAATTTCCGTTGGCTTGAGGGCATCAAAAATGACGATCTCATCGAGGCGGTTGATAAACTCAGGTCGGAAAAACTCGCGAAGACTCTCCTTGATCAATGCCTCGCGTTGCTCGGCGTTGCTGGTGGCTGAAATCGCCTGCCCACCGAGATTGCTGGTCATCACAATCACCGTGTTGCGAAAGTCAACCGTGCGGCCCTGTCCGTCGGTCAAGCGCCCGTCATCAAGGACCTGCAGCAGGGTGTTGAAGACATCAGGGTGTGCCTTCTCCACTTCATCGAGCAACAACACGCTGTAGGGACGACGGCGGACTGGCTCAGTAAGTTGTCCTCCCTCCTCGTAGCCGACATACCCCGGCGGAGCGCCTACCAGGCGACTAATGCTGTGCTTTTCAGCATACTCGCTCATGTCGAGTCTGAGCATTGCGGCCTCATCATCAAACAAAAATTCCGCCAATGCCTTGCACAACTCCGTCTTGCCAACCCCTGTCGGGCCAAGGAAAAGAAAACTGCCGAGCGGACGCGCCTCGTCCTGCAGCCCTGCCCTCGCGCGGCGGACCGCACGGCTCACAGCCTGGACGGCCGCCTGCTGGCCGATGACCCGCTCGCCAAGGCGCTCCTCCATGTGCACCAACTTGCTGCGCTCACCCTCTTGAAGTCGCTGCACTGGGATTCCGGTCCAGTGCGCGACCACTCTGGCAATGTCCTCTTCGGTCACCTGCTCCCGGAGCAGGCCACGCGGTTCGTCCTTGGCCTGTGTTGGTGCAGCGGCCAGATCGCGCTCAAGCTGTGGGATGAGCCCGTATTGGATTTCTCCAGCCCGGGCAAAGTCCCCACGACGCTGGGCCTGCTCAAGTTCGGTTCGAAGGGCGTCGATTCGCTCCTTGATCTTTCGCCCCGCGCTGACGGCCTCCTTCTCCTTTTGCCACTGTGCCTTGAGTGCCGCTGACTTCTCGCGCAGATCTGCCAAGTCGCGCTCTAGCTTTTTAAGTCTTGCCTGTGATGCGTCGTCTTTTTCTCGGCGGAGCACTTCACGCTCCATCTCCAACTGCATCGCCTCGCGCTCCAACACATCAATTTCCGTGGGGCAGGAGTCCAATTCAATCTTGATGCGGCTTGCGGCCTCATCCATCAAATCAATGGCCTTGTCGGGCAGGAAGCGGTCCGTGATGTAACGGTTGGAAAGCGTGGCTGCCGCGATCAGTGCGCCGTCAAGAATGCGGACGCCATGATGCACCTCATAGCGCTCCTTGAGGCCACGCAGGATGGCTATGCTGTCCTCAACACTGGGCTCACCCACCATTACCGGTTGGAAGCGCCGCTCCAGCGCCGGGTCTTTTTCAATGTACTTCCGATACTCGTCCAGAGTGGTGGCACCAATGCAGCGCAACTCTCCACGAGCCAACTGGGGCTTGAGCAGGTTGCCTGCGTCCATGGCACCCTCGGCCTTGCCCGCTCCCACAAGGGTATGCAGCTCGTCAATGAAGAGCACGATCTCTCCCTCACTGGACACGACCTCCTTGAGGAAGGCCTTGAGACGCTCCTCAAACTCCCCGCGAAACTTCGCCCCGGCCATCATGCCGCCAAGGTCCATGCTGATGAGCCGCTTGCCCTTCAGGCTGTCGGGAACATCTCCCGCAACGATGCGCCTGGCAAGCCCCTCGGCGATGGCCGTCTTGCCCACGCCAGGTTCGCCAATGAGGACGGGATTGTTTTTGCTGCGGCGGCTCAGCACCTGCATCACGCGCCGAATCTCCTCATCTCGGCCAATGACAGGATCAATCTTGCCCTTCCGCGCCCTAGCCGTGAGGTCTGTGCCATACTTTTCCAAGGTCTGATACTTGCCCTCGGGATCCTGATCGCTCACCCGCTGAGAACCTCGCAGCGTGGTCACGGCCCCTTCGAGCGACTTGGCATCGAGAGAGCAGCGAGCCAAAAAACCGAGCGGCCCCTTTGCCATCTCCGGCAAGGCCAGCATGAGATGCTCGACGCTGAGAAACTCGTCCTTGAGCCTGGTCTTCTGCTGTTCCGCCGCCTCAAGCCATTGGCGCAAACCCGCTCCAACCCCCGGGCCACTCGCGAGCCCGCTGACCTTGGGAGTTCGTTCGAGCTCACGCTTCAGTGCGGCCTTGACTCCCTCGAGGAGAACGGCCCCACCGGCGCGCTCCAGGATGGGACCGGCAAGCCCCCCTTCCTGCTCGAGAAGGCTGGACAGCAGATGCATCGCTTGAAGCTCCTGATGGCCAGACCTGCTGGCGAGCGAGAGGGCGGCCTCAAGACCGAGCTGAACTTTGCGGGTAAAGGATTCGGGATTCATGGCAAGGGGCCAATGCTCTGCTGGAGCCGTGCCATGAGCATGGGAAATCGCTCAAGATGCTGATGATCAACCTGTTGAGATTGAGTTTTGAGCTGACAGTGGGCGCGACGCATCTGCGCAACAGCGCCAAAGAGGCCCTGAGGGTGACGAATCGGCGCAGCGCCCGTGCAATCTGAGGGTTGAGAAAGGGGCAAAGCCATGGCAACGGAGCGGCCGCGCCTCATGTCCAACGCCCCTATTGCCATCATCGGTGCCGGCCTCGCTGGGTTGGCATGCGCCCGGGCCCTGCTGCGCGCTGGCAAACACTGCACGGTCTTTGAGGCTGCAGACCGGCCTGGCGGAAGGGTGCGCTCCGATGAACTCGACGGCTTCACTTTAGACCGTGGGTTCCAGGTGCTTCTGCCCTCCTACAGCGAGGCGCGCAGTGTTTTGGATTACGAGGCCTTGGATCTGCAGCCCTTCTACCGGGGCGCTGCACTCCATCTGCAGGGCAGAACCCACCTGATGGCCGATCCCCTCTACCATCCCGTGGATGCTTGCAGCAGTGTCCTCGGCCTACCTCTTCCGTTGCGGGACCTTTGGCGTTGCCTGCTCCTTACCGCAGAGACCGCCTCAGTGCGCGAGGTGGAACGGCGGCTGCCGGAAATGAGCACTGAGCACTACCTGCGAGCCTTTGGCTTCAGCACCAGCATCATTGATCGGTTCTTTCGGCCATTCTTCGGCGGTGTGTTTCTCGAGAAGGACCTACGCACTTCGGCGCGGATGTTTCTCTACCTTCACCAATGCTTTAGGCGCGGTGGAGCGGCCATCCCCGCACGCGGCATGCAGGCCATTGCCGATCAACTCGCCGCGGGACTGCCCGAAGGCAGTGTGCGCTGCAACGAGGCGGTCTGTGCGCTGAGGCCGGGTGAACTGATCCTCGCCAGTGGCGAGGTCATTGCTTCGCCACAAATCGTGCTGGCCGTTGGCGAGGAGGTTGCGCATCGCCTGTTGCCAGACTTGCACGGAGAAAAGCCCAAACCCGGGCGCAGCACCACCTGCCTCTATTTCGCCAGCCGGGACCCGCTGCCCGACACCCGGCCAATTCTCCACCTCGACGCCGACAATCGCGGGCCGGTCAACCACGCGGTGGTCCTCTCTGCGGTGAGTCCGAAGCTGGCTCCCCCTGGCTGGAACCTCATCAGCACAAGCATCATTGGTGCGCCTTCGAGTCTGGAGTTGCCCGATGTGGTGCGCGAGCAAATGTCACACTGGTTCGGCCCCTGCGCACTGGAGTGGCAGCACCTGCGAACCTACCAGATCCGCCATGCTCAACCCGAGGGCAGGCAGTTGGCGCTTGGCGATGGGCCACTGCATCCGCAACTTGCGCCAGGGCTGTTTCGCTGCGGCGACTATGTTGAGGATGTCAGCATCAACGGCGCGCTTCTCAGTGGGCGGCGCGCCGCGGAGGCCATTCTGGCGGAACAAGACTGAAGCGGGATGGCGTTCGAGGCCTTTTGCCTCAGCCTGAAGCCACCGCCCTCCACAGTGAGACGCCGCGGGCAGCGATCCTTAGGCCCTCCGTGGCGACAAGGAGTTCGGCGTTCGCCAGATTCGGTTGGATTTCAAGGCTGCTGTCAAGCAGGCACTGCCAGCCCAAGGGCGGCGAATGCAGAAACTGGCTGAACGCCGCGGTGGGAACTTCGTGCTCAAGCCCCGAGGCATTAACGATCCAAAGGGTGGGTGCGGGGTCACGCCGAAGCGCGATAAACCCCTTGCAGAGAGGGTCATGCCAACCTGCGTGATCCAGCTGCCCAGCCTCCAAATTGAACCACTCAATGTCAGGCAAAGGCTCCCCATCCTCTGCCTGCCCACTGAAAAAACCTCGGCGCTGCAGTCCAAAGCCCCCTTGGCGCAACTGCCCCAAATGCCGCCAAAATTCGAGCATGCCCAGATCGGTATTCGCCCAATCCAACCAGCTCAATTCGTTATCCTGACAATAGGCATTGTTGTTGCCCTGCTGGGTGCGTCCAATCTCGTCTCCTGCACAAATCAGGGGCACACCCACGGAGGTCATCAAACTGGCCGAAATGGCACGACAGACTTGGCGCCGTAACTGCTGAATCTCCGAGCAGGCCTGCAGGCCTTCGACCCCCCAATTGCAGCTGTGATTCTGCATCTCCCCATCGCGATTGCCTTCGCCGTTCTGCTCATTGTGGCGCTGCTCAAAACAGGCCCAATCCCGCAGGGTGAACCCATCGTGACTGGTGATCAGGTTGATGCTGCTGAGGGGGCCGCGCTGCGAAAAAAGATCCTGAGAGCCGCAAAGCCGTTTGGCAGCCTCAGCTGCCACCCCACTCTCCCCACACCAAAACCGCCGCAACACATCCCGAAAAGAGCCGTTGAGTTCCCTCCAAGGCGCGGGGAACCGGCCGAGCTGATAACTGTCGGCGGCACCCACATCCCAGGGTTCCGCAATCCATTTGAGCTGTCTGAGGATTGGGTCCTGACCGACGGCGGCGAAGAACGCTCCGCACGGATCAAATTCGTGCCGTTCATTGCGGCCAACAGTGACGGCAAGATCGAGCCGAAATCCATCCACCCCCATGACCGCGGCCCAATGACGCAGACTGTCGAGAATGAGTTGTAGGCCCGCGGGTGAAGCGCTGTCGAGCGAATGACCGCAGCCGGTGCAGTCCAAGTCGCTGCCCGCACCGTCCCGCCGAAACCACCGCTGCTCATGGAGACCGCGAAGACTCAGTACGGGCCCCTCTTGGAGCGTCTCGCAGCAATGATTGTACACCACATCGAGAATCACCTCGATTCCCGCCTCGTGCAGACGACGGACCATCTCACGAAACTCCTCGTTGGCATGGCTTGGATCTCGAGCGAGAGCGCCATGCGGAGCAAAGTAGGCAAGCGTATTGTAGCCCCAGAAATTGCAAAGTCCCTGCTCCACCAGAAACCGGTCATCAAGGTGCTGCTGCACGGGCAGCAGTTGCAGAGTCGTCACGCCAAGGGCCTTCCAGTGGGCAATCAACTCCGGATGACAAAGCCCTAAATAACGGCCGCGCAACTCAGGAGGAAGCGCGGGATGACGCTGACTGAACCCGCGCACATGAAGTTCCTGAATGACCGTTTCGCTCCAGGGATGATGAGGGCGCTGGTGGGGGCCATCCGCGCAGGGCCATTCCATGATCTCGACCCTTGCCTTTGGCGCGTGGGGGGCGCTGTCGCTGCCCCAGCGTGGGTCCTCGGGCCCCTGCCCTCTCCACATTGAAGGATGGGCCTGTGTTGGCCCGACGACGAGCAGAGCGTAGGGGTCCAGAAGAAGTTTGTGCGGATTGAACCGAAGACCCTGCTCAGGTTGCCACGGACCATGAACGCGGTACCCATAGAACTCCCCAGGCAGGGCCTCGAGACGAAGTTGCCACCACCCCTCATCGACATCGTGCATGCTGCTTCTCTGGATCTCCGCCTGCCCCTGAGGCTGCGAAAAAAAACACAATTCCACCTCAGTGGCTCCAGGACAGTGCAACCCAAACCACCAAGCGCCAGAGGCCTCCCGCCAGACCCCGGGGCGGGCTGGACGACTGGCGCGGAAATCAAGGCTCATCATGGGGCTTGTTCTGCGCAGGAATCGTGCCCTCAGCCCACACTTTGTGAGGGGTCAGGGTCCACCCATCGCCCGTGCTCGCGGATCAGATCAATGAGCCTTTGCACAGCCTCTGCCTCGGGAATGTTGAACTTCACCGGGGTCTTGCCCACATAAAGATTAATCTTCCCAGGAGCCCCGCCGACATATCCAAAGTCCGCGTCCGCCATCTCTCCGGGACCATTGACAATGCAGCCCATCACTGCGATCCGCACTCCCTTGAGGTGGCCAGTCGCCCGACGAATATTCTGGGTAGTGCTCTGCAGGTTGAAGAGTGTGCGACCACAACTCGGGCAGGCCACATAGTCTGTCTTGAAAATGCGCACGCCCGCACCTTGAAGGATGTTGTAGCTCAGGCGAATTGCCTCCTGGGCATTGGGCTGGCCCCGCAGCAGAACAGCGTCACCGATCCCGTCGCACAACAGAGCCCCCAGCGTGGCAGCAGCGCGCAGCAGAGCCGACTGCGAATCAACGCCGGAGGCGCTGGTGGCAAGAGTATCCTTGAGCAGGATGGGATGCCTGGGGTCAATGCGGGCCGCCAAGAGGCGAAAGGCGTGAATGGGAGCCATCTCCAAGCCATCGGCGACGCTGACCCAACAAGGGCCGTCCTTGCCGTTGATGGCGTTGATGGCGGCGGTCTCGCGCGGATCAACCATCTCGACTCCAGCCTCCTCCAGCACCAATTCTGGCTGAAACAGACCAAGGGAGGCAGGATCTGGCAACTGCGCTGCAGCAGCTCTGGTGGTGAAGACGCGAACTGGCTCAGACGCTCCTGCAGCGACACCGCTGACCACAAGGCGCTGGCTTGCCCGCCGTTGGTGAACAAAGGGATCAAAGGAGGGAGGAACCGCTGGCGCCTGGCAAGCCGTGCCGCCTGAGACCTCGGACGCAAGCTCGTCCACCAACGCCCGCGCCACGGGAATCTCGCAAACGGCGTCCTCCGTCAAGGACACGCGCACCGTATCACCGATGCCGTCGAGTAGCAGGGAGCCAATACCGATTGCACTTTTGATTCTGCCATCTTCTCCATCACCAGCCTCCGTCACCCCGAGGTGCAGCGGGTAATTCCAATCCGAACCGAGCTCACGCAGCCTCGCGACCAAAAGCCGATAGGCACTGATCATCACCTTGGGATTGCTGGCCTTCATCGAGAAGATGAAGTTGTGGAACCCGCGACCCCTTGCGATGCGGGCAAACTCCAACGCGCTTTCGACCATGCCCAGTGGCGTATCTCCAAAGCGATTCATGATGCGATCGCTAAGCGATCCGTGATTGGTGCCAATGCGCATCGCGCGATTCAGGGCGATGCACTGATCCACCAATGGAATAAACTGGGCGGCCATGGCCTCGACTTCCTGAGCATAGACCTCGTCGGTATATTCGCGCACGACGAACTTCTTTTTGTCGGCGTAGTTGCCCGGGTTGACACGGATTTTTTCCACCCACTTCACCGCCTCCATGGCGGCATCAGGCTTGAAGTGAATGTCAGCCACCAGAGGAACCTCGCAACCGGCGGCGCGCAGACCTGCGGCGATCTCCCGAAGATTCTCCGCAATGACGCGCGTCTGCGCGGTCACCCGCACAATCTCGCAACCCGCTGAGGCCAATTCCAGTGCCTCACGGATGCAGGCTTGCGCGTCACGGGTGTCGCTGGTGAGCATGCTTTGAACCCGCACAGGATTGGCGCCGCCAATGCCGACCCTGCCCACTTGGCAGACTCGGCTCTCCCGACGCTGATAGGAGAACAAATCGGGGCAATGCTGAAGGGATGAGGACACGCTCATGGAACGGCCCCATTCTGCCGCCGTGCCCGCCAAACGCAAGACGGCAATCGGTATGAAAAGCGCCAAAATCCCTGCCCTCCAGCACCTTCATCAGCAGCCGCTCTGGCGCGGCAACAGCCTCAGGCGCAGACTCTCATAACCCAAGGTCCGCTCAAACTCCGCCTCCTTTTCCACCCTGACCTGGGCGCCGAGGAACTCAATGGAACCCACCTGCTCAAGCAAGGCTTGGAGTAGGCTGCGCAACACCAACCGAGCATGCGGTGCGCCAAGGCAGAGATGTTCGCCGAAGCCAAAAGAAAGGTGTGCGTTGGGTTTGCGGTCCAGGCGGATGCTCATGGGTTGGGAGAAAACCTCAGGGTCAAAATTGGCAGAGGCCCAGCACAGGCCGATGCGCTCGCCTGCCTTCAACGAATGGCCGCAAATCTCCTGGTCTGAGCTGCTGACCCGCCCGATCTGGGTCAGCGGCATGAATACGCGAAAGAACTCCTCGCAGGCCAGCACCACGCGCTTGGGGTCATCGCGCAGCCACTGCAAAGCGGCGGGGTGCTGGGCCAAATGCCCCAAGGCACAGCTCACCGTATGGATGATGGTATCGCGGCCACCAGCGAAGGCGAGATTGGCGAAGCCCATGCACTCCTCATGGGTGAGCCGCCGCCCATTGACCTGAGCTTGCAACAGGGCGCTAAAAAAATCCTGCCCAGGCTGTGCCTGGGCCTGCGCAAACCGGCGTTCGAGGTAAGCATCGAGCAGGGTTCCCTTCTTGAACTCTCCCCCCGTGACCTTGAAAACATGGATGCCCCAGCCAATCCATTCTTGCGCCTCAGACTCCTCGACATTGAGCAGAAGGGTCAGGGCGAGGGACTGCAGCGGCAGGGCAAGTTGCTCGACCACTTCCAGTTCCAAGCCCAACTGCCCAGCCACCAGACGCGAGCAGAGCGTCGCAATGCTCTGCATGACCTCCGGATGCTTGGCGCGTTGAAAAAACGGCTCGACCACGGCCCGGTAATCTCCGTGCTGCGGTGGGTCGGTCTCGATGGGCAACTGCCTCACGGCCCGCACCTCCTCCTCCGAAGGGATCGGGACCCGAAAGGGTGCATCACTGCTGAAGCGCTGCCAATCACGCGCAGCTTGCTTCACATCGCGGTGGCGCAGCAGCATGGTGATTGACTCGCCATGAAAGGGGCAGCGCATTGCGCCGGCTTCGGCACGAGCCTGAGCAAAGGGATCGGAGTGTGCATCCATGAGTATTGAGAAGACGGTCGGGACGAGTCAGGGCTTACTGGCTTCTTGTCGCTGCCATGGAACAGAGCCGCCGCGCTGAATCTCGCGCTCAAGGGCACTCTGCAGCCGAGCCTGCACTGCGCCGGCTTTGCCGGCAAGGTTGTGTTGCTCCTGAGGGTCCCTGTCGAGATGGTATAATTCCATGGGCGAGTAGGGATGGTTGCGCATCAATTTCCACCCCTCCATGATGATCGCTTCATAGCTGTTGCCGCCGTATTGTGGGCCGCCCTCCCGACGGACAAAGTACAGAGGCCTCGGTTCCCTTTTGCCGCCGAGCAACAGCGGCACGAGACTGCGTGCATCAAGCTGGGGGTTCGGCTGCAGTCCCGCCAACTCGAGAAGGGTTGGAAACAGGTCAAACAACTGCCCCTGATCGTCACACTGACCGGGTGAAATCACGCCTGGCCACCGCAACAGAAAAGGCACCTTCAGGCCCCCGTCGTAATGGTCCTGTTTGCCTCCCCGCCAAGGTAGGTTGCTTTGCCCATGGGGCAGTGAGCCGCCATTGTCCGAGCTGAAGGCAACCACAGTCTGGCGCTCAAGCCCCAAGTCCCTGAGGCACTCAAGAACCCTTCCCACCGCCTCGTCGAGGTGCTCAACAAAGGCAACATTGGCGGCTCTCTTGGCGTCGAGTTGTGGGCTTCTCGCCCTCACCATCTGAAGAAAACGCTCCGGCGGCTCGATTGGAAAATGCGGCGCGTTGAAGGCCAAATAAAGAAAAAACGGCTGGCCAGGGGACTGCGCAGCTTGTTGGCGCAGATAATCGCAGGCCCATTGAGCAAACAAATCCGTGGCATGCCCTTCGGGTTCAATGACCTCGCGATTGCGCCGCATGTAGTTGATTCCATGGCGCAGGTGCCGTGTGTAACTGTCCATCATGTCCCCCAGAAACCCATGAAAAAAATCAAACCCTCGCGCTAGTGGATCAGCCTCCTGCTCGAGGCCAAGATGCCACTTGCCGATCATGGCGCTGTGATAGCCAGCGGCCTTCAGTTCATTGGCAAGCGTCGGAACGCTGGGAGACAACCAGCCCCAACTCTCCTTCGGTCTTGTCCTGATGACCCCTGGAACCCCGACGCGATCAGGGTGCCTGCCGGTCAACAGGGCCGCTCGGGAGGGAGAGCAAACCGTGGCGTTGGCCCGCATCGCCGTGAAGCGCAGCCCAGCAGCCGCCAGAGCGTCGAGGTGAGGAGTGCGCAGATCGGTGGCGCCGTTGGCAGCCAAATCACCATAGCCCATGTCATCGGCCAAGATGACCAGCGCTGAGGGCCGGTGCGGCAATGCCGCGGGCAGCGCCGTGCAGGCGAGCAAAACCCAAAGAAGGCATGGAATCCAATGCATCCAGGCACTTTCTAGGGCTTGCGCATCCGCGCAAGCAAAT
>JAURHS010000049.1 GCA_030833205.1 Prosthecobacter sp. | reverse complement strand
CTTGCCGCCTCAGGCCTTGCCCCAAAGCAACATGCGCAGGCTCATGATGAAGAGCACGGCGCCAAACACCCGGGTCAGGGTGACATTGCTGAGGCTGCGCATCCAGTCCGCACCAAAATACGCCACCGCAGAGGCGGAAAGCGCGGTGAGCAGGGCCACTCGCCAGTCCACCAAACCGGCGCGGGCATTTTGCAAAGTGGCCATGCAGGCCGTGGGGATGATGATGGCAAGACTGGTGGCGATGGCGGTTTTCTGCGGCAGGGCCAGCAGGGCCACAAAGGCGGGCACCATCACCACACCACCGCCCACGCCACAGAGGGCCGCCACCATGCCGGCCACCATACCGACGGCAAGACAGGTGAGGACAAAGCTGCTACTCATGAAGCCTCAGCCTGAGTGCATCCCCGGGCACAATCAAGTCTCTCTGATCCAATGCTCGAAGTTCATGGCATGGGCATGTTGAGCATCGGCGGCATGCGGCCTGCTGGATTGCCGCTGCCAATCTGCGCCCAGGGGAGGAAAGGCCAAGCCGGAGCCCAAGGCCGCGTCCACCCGCGTCAGCCACAACTGCGAGGCCAGCGGCAGGGCAGCCGCATAGGTCATGGCACCGCCGAGGCAAAGCAGCTCCTGCCCACAAGCCGCCGCCACCCGCTCCATGGCCTCGGTCACCGAGGCCACGGCAAGGCACTGTGGCCCGGCCCATGACGGCAAGGCGCGTTGACCCAGGACCAGCACCTGCTGCGCAGACCCAAAGCAGCCCTGCATCTCGGCAAAGGTCTGCGCGCCCACCAAGAGCCACTCATGAGCGGCCAGCACCCTGCGGAAGAAGGCCTGGTCGGCGGGCAAATGCCAAGGCACCCCGCGCCCTCGCGAGATGAAACCATCGGCGCTGAGGGCGGCAATGAGGCTGAGCCTGATCTTGCGCATCAGGCAAGCCCATCACGCAGAAGAGGGTCGCACTCAAGCCCGCATTTCCCCGTTCCTTGAGGCGCACTCAGGGCCTTGATGCCGGGGAGCTGGCGGGGTCGTTGTTTGCCCCGGCTGAGGGCAGATCGAAGGGCGCCTCAACGCGCGGCGCTGGCTCAGGGTTGAGGGTGAGGATGTAGCCCACCACATTGCGCATGGCCTGCTCGTCGGCAATGAAGAGCGTGGCCATGTTGACCATCTTGGCTCCCTTTTCATCGCCCTTCTCGGCGCCGCGGTGGCGGGCCTTGAACTTGCGCAACTGCTCCAGCAGGTACCAGCCCTGCCGCCCCACCAGGGGCGGACTGCCAAAGGCCATTTCGCCACTGGCGTTGTAGCGGTGACACTCCATGCAGCGCTCATAAAACAACTCCTGACCGCGCGCCACATCTGCGCCATCCACGCTGCGTTTGCTCGGGGGCACCAGCGGCAGACTCTCGACAAACCGCGCCAAGGCCTCGATCTGGGCGGGTTGCAGCCCCTTGGCCACGGCAGCCATCAAGGCCCCCTGGGGATCCTGCAGCGCATGCACGCCGCGCCGGCCCTCATGAAAATTGCCCAACTGCGTCTTCACATACCACCAGGGCTCATTGGCGATGGAGGGCGTGCGCAGGTCCTCGCGTCCCTCGCCGCGGGCGCCGTGGCAGGGCGCACAGAGCTTGGCAAAATCCGCCGCTGGCGCAGACACGGGCGCAGCGGCGCGCAAGGCTGCCGTGGGCAGCAGAACAAGGAGGACCAGGGGGCGCAGCATGAATGGCAAGATGACCTCGGGCGCAGCGCGCGCAAGCCAGGGCTGCAGCCCCTCCCTCCCAAGCCCTTGGTCCTCAGGCCCTCAGTGCCTCAAGCGCTCAAAATGCGCGCAGCAAATGCCAAGACTGAGGATTTGCTTTTTTACCGCTCAAATCTGCGCATCGTAGTCTTCTGTGCCTGCCATGCCCAGCACCCCCACCAGCATCGAAGTCTCGCACCTCTCGGTGACCTATCCCAATGGGCACCTGGCGCTCGACGACGCCAGCTTCCGCCTGCAGGGCGGCTGCATCGCCGCGTTGGTGGGCATCAACGGCAGCGGCAAGAGCACCCTGCTCAAGGCGCTGATGGGCTTTGTGCGCCCCTCGCGCGGCAGCATCCGCATCAACGATGAGGACATCGCCAGCGCCCGCGCCCACAGCCGCGTGGCCTATGTGCCCCAAAACGAGGAGGTGGACTGGAGCTTCCCGGTCAATGTGCGCAGCGTCGTGATGATGGGCCGCTACGGCCACATGAATCTCCTGCGCATCGCCAGCCGCGAGGATCAACGCATCGTCACCCAATGCCTGGAGAAGGTGGGGCTTCTGGACCTGCAGCACCGCCAGATTGGCGAGCTCTCAGGCGGGCAGAAAAAGCGCGTCTTTCTGGCCCGCGCGCTGGCGCAGCAGGCGCCGATCATTTTGCTCGATGAGCCCTTCACCGGCGTGGATGTCACCAGCGAAGAGGCCATCATCACCCTGCTGCGTCAGTTGCGCAGCGAAGGCGCGCTGGTGCTGGTCTCCACCCACAACCTCGGCAGCGTGCCGGAGTTTTGCGATCAGGTGGTGCTGATCCGCCGCAGCGTGTTGGCCGCCGGCCCACTCGAGGAGGTCTTCACCGAGTCCAACCTCAAATGCGCCTTTGGCGGTGTGCTGCGCCAATTTCACTTTGAGAGCAGCACCATCGAGGACCATGACGGCAAGACCGTCAAGCTGCTCACTGACGACGAACGCCCGCTGGTGTTTGGGCGTGGCGGCCACCTCGAGTACCGCGACCGACAGGGCCGCGAACAATTGGTGCAGAAGCGCGAGGAGGAGGCCGGTTCATGAGCCTGTGGCTTGAGCCGCTGCACTACGATTATCTGCTGCGCGCCATGCTGGCGGCAGGCCTGGTTGGCGCGGCCTGTGGCCTGCTGTCCTGCTTCATCATCCTCAAGGGCTGGTCGCTGATGGGAGACGCGCTCTCCCATGCCGTGGTGCCCGGCGTGGCCCTGGCCTGGATTCTGGGCCTGCCCTTTTCGCTGGGAGCCTTCGCGGCCGCCATGCTCGCCGCCCTGAACATGAGCTGGCTGGAGCGCCGCAGCCTGCTGAGGCGCGATGCCATCATCGGCGTGGTCTTCACGGGCTACTTTGCCCTCGGCCTGTTGCTGCTCTCCAAATTTCCCAGCCCGATGAGCCTGCGCGGCATCATCCTGGGCAACCTGCTGACCATCTCACGCCAGGATCTGCTGCAGGTCTGCTGGATCGCCGGCGCCAGCCTCAGCCTGATTCTGCTGCGCTGGCGCGATCTGTTTCTCTGTGCCTTTGATCCCATCCAAGCCGCGGCCTGCGGCCTGAACACCGCCCGCCTGCAATGGCTGCTCCTGGCCTTGGTCTCCGCCACAACGGTGGCGGCCCTGCAGGCCGTGGGCGCCTGTCTGGTGGTGGCCATGCTGATGACCCCCGGAGCCACGGCTCGGCTGCTTACCGATCGCTTCTCCCTCATGTTGTGGCTGGCCGCTGGCAGCGCCGCGATCTGCGGTGTGCTTGGCACCTGGCTGAGTCATGGGATCAATGCCAGCACAGGCGGATGCATCGTGCTGCTGCAGTCGCTGGTCTTTTTTGCCGCCCTGATGTTTGGCCCGCGTCGCGGCCTGCTGGCCCGTTGGTGGACAAGCCGCCAACACAACGCCCCAGCCGCATGAACTGGAGCGAGCCATTCTCCCACCCCTTCATGGTCGAGGCCTTTTGGCTCGGAGCCCTGGTGTCGGTGACCTGCGCGGTGTTCTCCTGCTTTTTGGTCCTCAAGGGCTGGTCGCTGATGGGCGACGCCATCTCCCATGCGGCGCTGCCTGGCATCGTGATTGCTCATCTGCTGGGCATGCCCCTCGCGCTTGGGGCATTGGCGGCGGCACTGGCCTGCTCCAGCCTCTCGCAGTGGATCACCAGAAGCAGCAGCACCAAGGAGGACACCGCCATGGGCATTGCCTTCAGCGCCCTGTTTGCCCTGGGCTTGGTGCTCTACAGCCGCAGCGACAGCGAGCTGCACCTCAGCCACATTCTCTTTGGCAACATCCTCGGCATCGAGGCCAGCGCACGCGGGCAAACCATCGTGGCCTCCTGCCTGAGTCTGCTGGTGGTGCTGGGCAGACGGCGCGATCTGACTTTGTTCTGCTTCGATCCGATTGGCGCGCAGGCCATCGGCCTGAACTGCCGCCTGCTGAACCTCCTGCTGTTGGCCACCCTCGGCGCCCTGAGTGTGGCGGCCATGCAAGCGGTGGGCATCTTGCTGGTGGTGGCCATGCTCATCACTCCGGGATGCACGGCGCTGTTGTTGTGCAAGAACATGGGATCCGCACTTGTGGTGGCCGCAGCCAGTGCCGCCATCGCCAGCACCCTGGGCATTTACCTGAGCTTTTTCATCGATGCTGCCACCGGCCCTTGCATGGTGCTGGCTCAGGGGCTTTGCTTTGTGCTTGCCCTGCTTCTGCGCCGACTGCGCCTGCCCTGAGGGCGGAGTCCCGCATCATTTCCACCGCTGCCATGTCCAACCCCTCGCCCACGCCGCAGGACCTCATCGCTTGGAGTCTGCAGCACTTCCCCGCCCTTGAGGGCCGCGCCTGCGAGGTCGAGGAGCTTTGCGGTGGCGGCTCGGATCGACGCTACTTTCGCCTGAGTTGGGCGGCAACGCAGGGAGCAGACTTCCGTCTGGTGCTCATGCTCTACACGCTGGCGCGCCCAGACAACTCTCGGTTCGTCAGCGCCACCGACACCCTGCAGCGACTCGGCGTGCGGGTGCCCAACATTCACGCCTTCGACACGCAGCGCCTCGCCATCTGGTTGCAGGACTTGGGCAACGAGGACCTGCATCACCACCGCGCCGAGCCCTGGGACAGGCGCGCGCCGCTTTACCGCGATGCCCTGACCCAGGTGGCGGCCCTGCATCGCTGCAGCGAGGCTCAGCTGGATGCCGGCACACTGGCCCAGCTTGAGCCGCCCTTTGATGAGAAGCTCTATCTCTGGGAGCAGGAGTATTTTTGCACCCACTTCCTGCGCAGTCACCTGCGCCTGCAAGGTGAGCTGCCCTCCTGCCTCGGTGAGGGTTTTGCCTGGCTGCGCACGCATCTTGCCAAGCAGGCGCGCAGCCTGATTCACCGCGATTTTCAAAGCCGCAATGTGATGCTCGCCCGCGGTCAATGCTGGCTCATTGATCATCAGGGATTGCGTCTTGGGTTGCCGGGATATGACCTGGCCTCGCTGCTCTTCGACCCCTATGTGGAGATCGCGCAGGAGCAACGCGAGGAGTTGCTCGAATTCCACGCCGGTCTGCTGCAGCGCGACCTGGCCTCACTGCGCGCGGAGTTTCTGCAGTGCGCCGCCCAGCGCCTGGCGCAGGCTCTTGGCGCCTATGCCAATCTCTCGATCAACCTGGGCAAACCGGATTTCGCCAGCCACATTCCCTGCGCCTTGCAACGCCTCATCGAGGTCTTTGCACAACTGCCGGCCCTTGAGGAGGCCGCGCCGTGGCTGCGCCGCATCGCTGCCGCATGACACTGCTGATTCCAACCGCCGGAGATGGGCAATTCCTGATCGAGGAACTTGCCGCACAGGGTCTGGCAGCCAGCGATGCCGGCAACGGCTTGTTGCAGTGCGAGTCGCTGCCCCCGCGCGCGCTACTGGCCTTTTGCCGACAGAGCCTGCCGCAGGCACAGCCGATTCACCAAGCCTCCATCCGCCTTTGGGCCGAGGGACTCTGTCAGCATCTGCTGCAACAACTCGACGACCAAAGCCCTTGGCAACTGCATCTCTGGCCGATGTACGGCGAAGGGCGGGCCGGGTTGCACCGCTGCGAACTCATCGCCGATGCCCTGCGCGAGTTGCTCAAAAAAAGACGGCGTTGCCGTCTGCCCCTGCAGCGGCAGGCTCCCGCTCCTGAGGCGGGAATCCTGCAGGGCCTGCTGCTGGGCCCCGACGAGGGGTGGATCAGCGCCGCAAGCCCGAAGCTTTGCGACGACCAACGCAGCCTCCTGTCGCCCTGGCCTGGGGGGTGGATCGCACCCGCAGAGGACAAACAGGCGCCCTCGCGTGCCTTTGCCAAATTGGTCGAGAGCCTCGATCGGTTGCACTGCAAAATCCAGCGGGGTGAGCATTGTGTGGACCTTGGGGCTGCACCGGGCAGTTGGACTCACATTGCCCTGAAGTCAGGCGCCTGGGTGACCGCAGTGGACCGCAGCCCACTGCGCGAGGATTTGATGGCCCACCCCCGCCTGCGCTTTGAGCCAGGCGACGCCTTCAGTCATGCGCCACCAACACCCGTGGACTGGTTGCTTTGCGATGTGATCGCCGAACCCCAGCGCAGCATGGATCTGCTGGTGCACTGGCTTCAAAAGGGCTGGATGCGCCGCTTTGTCGTGACCTTCAAGTTCAGGGGCCACGCCGAATATGGCCTGTTGGAGCGTTTCAAGCAGGAGGCCGCAGCGCTCTGCAGCGACCTGCGCCTGCTGCGGCTTTGCAGCAATAAAAACGAAGTCTGCGCCTTCGGCACAACAGCCTTGCAAAACGGATCGGGATGTTAACCTAATGGGCTCTGGCCAATGTGGCCACCGACCCAACTCCCTCATGCCCCAACCCAGTTCATCCTCTCCCGACTCGCGCTGGATGCATCTGGCACTCGATCAGGCCAAACGAGGCATTGGCCTCACCAGCCCGAATCCACCCGTAGGCGCGGTTGTGGTGCAAAACGACAAAGTCATCGGTCAGGGCTACCACCACAAGGCAGGCTCGGCCCACGCCGAGATCGAGGCGATTCGCGATGCCCAGGCCAATCATCCCAAGCTCTTGCCTGGCGCCACCTTGTTTGTCACTTTGGAGCCCTGCAGCAGCAGCGGGCGCACCGGCCCCTGCACTGAGGCCATCAAGAACTCGGGCATACGCCGTGTGGTCTGGGGTGCCAATGACCCCAACCCCAAACATGCCGGGCGCGCTCGGGAAATCCTCAACATTGCCGGCATCTCGGTCACCAGCGGCGTGCTGCAGCAGGAATGCAGCGAGATCATTCGCCCCTTTTCCAAGTGGATTCAAAGCGGCCTGCCGCATGTGATTGCCAAGGTAGGTCAAAGCCTGGACGGACGCATTACCCGCCCGGCAGGCGAAGGGCAATGGGTGACCAGCGAAGCTGCTCGCGCCCATGCCCGCCGTCTGCGGCCCCGAGTGGACGCCATTCTCATCGGCGCCGGCACAGCGCGCGCCGACAACCCTCGCCTGACCATTCGCGAAGGGCTCAATGCCCACAAGCGCCAGCCCCTGCGCGTCATTCTGAGCCGCAGCGGCAAGCTACCGGCAGAACTGCATCTGTTCAACGATGAGCACCGGGACCGCACTCTGGTCCTCAACGGTCCCAGCCTGCGCGAAGCCCTGTTGGAATTGGGCAGGCGCGAAGTGCTCACCGTTCTCATTGAAGGAGGTTCCCAGATCTTGGGCCAGGCCTTTGCTGAGGGCTTGGTTGACGAGGTGGTCTGGTACATCGCTCCCACCCTCTGCGGTTCGGCCGGCATGCCAGCGCTTGGGTATGAGTTGCCCCATTCAGTTGCCCTTGAAAACCTCAAGGTTCTCAGCGTAGGAGACAACCTGTGCATCACTGGCAACCCGACCCCAACGGCCCAAGCCCCCGCCCCAACGGCCTGAGGCCAGCGGTATTTTTTGACCGCGACGGCGTCGTCAACGCCTGCCCAGGGCCGGGAAGCTATGTGCTTTCCTGGGAGCAGTTCACCTTCAACGAGGGCATCATTGAAGCACTGAAGCTCTGCCGCCAGAGAGGTTATCTCACGGTCCTTGCGACCAGCCAGCAGGGTGTTGGCAAGGGCTTGATGAGCGCTGCGCAATTGGAGGAAATCCACCAACGGATGCAGGATCATCTGCGCATCCACGGCGCTGCATTCGACTGCGTGAAGGCCTGCACCTGTCTGCAAAGCAGCCCTGACTGCACTTGTCGCAAGCCCTCACCGGAAATGCTCCTGCAGGCTGCTGAGGAGTGCGGCATTGACCTCAATCGCAGCTTGGTCATCGGCGATGCTCCACGCGACATCGTCATGGGCAGAAACGCTGGCCTGCCCTGCAGCATCCGAATTCTGGGCACCAAGAACGAACAGGAGCACCCACCGGCAACTTATCAACTCCACGGTACCGCAGGTCTGCCTGCATTGCTGGCTGAACTGCTTCACGAGCAGCGAGACCCTTCGCATCCATGAGCGCTTTTTTGATCAAAACCCTCATCAGCGCGCTGACCATTGCCGCCGTCACCGAAGTCGCCAAGCGCAACAACACCGCCGCCAGCATCATCCATTCCCTGCCCCTGACCTCACTGCTGGCCTTCGTTTGGCTATACCTCGAAACCAAAGACTCCTCACTCATTGGGCGCCATGCTTTTGGAACCTTTTGGATGGTGCTGCCCACGCTTCCCATGTTCCTGCTCATGCCACAGCTCATTCGCCACTGTGGTGGAGTGTGGCCCGCGATGATCTGCGGCGCGCTAATGACCTTCCTTCTCTACCTGCTCACCCTGCGCCTGCTCAAATGGATCGGCATCCAGCTTTGACAAGGCAGTTGTGCACCTTCATAGAGACTCACCTCAACCTCAACCCCAACCCTCCATGTCCAACCAAGCCCGCGCCGAAGCCCTCGGCCTGACCTTTGCCACCCAAGCCCCTGGTTATCTCAACCTCTGCATTCGCAGTGGCAATCAACTGCTCACCTCTGGCCATGTCAGTGACATGAAAGGCAAGCTGGGAGCTGACCTCACCACCGAACAAGGTTACGAGGCCGCCAAACAGTGCGCGATCAAACTGCTGCGCTCCGTTTGGCAGACGCACGGCAGCCTCGACGGCCTGCGCGTGATCAAGGTCCTTGGCTGCGTCAATTCGACCCTCGAGTACAGCGACCAACACCTCGTCATCAACGGCTGCTCCGACCTTCTGCATCAAATTTTTGGCAAGGACGGCGACGGCTTCCACGCCCGCAGCGCTCTGGGATTTGCCCAATTGCCCACTGGCGCGGCAGTCGAGGTGGAGGCCATTTTCGAGATTCTTTGAGGAAATCAAACGCAATCATCTGAAAATCAACGGTTATTAAGGATTCTCAAGTTTAAGAAAAAATGCTTCGGATGCCCTAAGTTTTTCGAAAAACTTTCTTGGCATCGCAGCTCAATGGCCTTAGTTCTTAACGATGGCCGCTTTGTCTCCCGGACTGGCGGTCCCCAACTCAACCCAACAACCGACCCCAACCCACCCATGAAGAGCATGACCTCCGTCATCACCAAGTCGGCCCTCGTTCTTGCCGCTTTCGCTGGCATGAACGCCTTCGCCGGCACCCCTGCCAAAGCCCCCGCTCCCGCCCCGGCTCCTGCCTCGTCCGGAGCTTTGTTCGACACCCTTGGCGCTTCCGCCAGCGTCGGCTATGACACCCGCTACTACTGGCGCGGTCTCAGCCGTGCTGACAACACTGTCTCCAGCGGCTTGAACCTCGACCTGCCTCTTTCCGAGCAACTCAGCCTCGGAGTCGGCGCCAACTACATCCACTCGGTGGAAAACAACACCGCCACTGGTGAAGCTGGCAGCGACAACGAATACTCAGAGCTGAACCTCACCACCGGTCTGACCTATGACCTCGGCGGTGCGAAGGTTGGTGTCAACTACACCAACTACCAGTACTTCGACGGCTTCTCCGCTGGCGCAGTCAGCGGTGGTGACTTCGATGTCAGCAGCGCCAATGAAGTGGGCACCACCCTGAGCACCTCTCTGGGCGGCCTCAACCTCAGCGCCGGCTGGTACTACAACTTCACCGTTGGCGGTTCCTACGCCCAGATTGGTGCTGACTTCCCGATCGAAGTCACCAGCTTCCTGAGCCTGGTTCCTGCGGTGCAGATGGGCTATGGCTGGGATCACTTCGCCGAGCCAACCGTGGGTCGCACCGGTGGCCTCACCCACATCCTGCCTTCGATCTCCGCTCCGATCAAGCTGACCGACAGCGCCACCCTGACCCCCTATGTGGCCTACAACATCTCCCTCGACAGCCGCCACGCCTTCAACGGCGAAGACGCTGACATCTTCGGTGGTGTTCGCCTCAGCGTGAGCTTCTAAGATTCCCCTCGATTGGCAGAGTCATCTGCCACTCGACTCGGCACCCGGCCCCACAAGGCCGGGTGCTTTTTTTTGCCCACCAAGCCCACTCGATCCGCGGGACTTTTCAGCGACCCGCAACAGATCACAGGCCCTTCAGCCACAGAAACTCGGTCCGCCTCGCCAAAGGGCCGAAGCTCATTCTGACCCAAGCCTGCACTTCTGAAAATGAGAACACCTGGACAAAAACATAAGGGGGAAACTTGGCACCAATCCTGCTTCTGAAAACACCGAACCCTGCCTCTCCCGGCGCAGGCGACGACAAACTCAAAACCAAAACACCCATGAAACTGACCACCCTGCTTCACACTTCAGCTCTGGCGTTGCTGGCCTCCCTGGCCATGAACGCCCAAGCCGGAACGGCACCAAAGGCGCCTGCACCCGCCCCTGTCGAGCCCTCCGGAGCACTCTTTGACACCATCGGAGCCACCCTCGATGTCGGCTACGACACCCGCTACTACTTCCGTGGTCTGTGGTTCGCTGACAACACCACTTGGACTGGTGTCAATTTGAGCGTGCCCCTCTCGGAAAAACTCTCCTTGGGCTTTGGTGCGCTCTACACCACCACTGTGGATACCCTTGTCACTGCCGAAGGTGAAGACACCTCCCTTGACTATTCTGAACTCGACCTCGCCGCCTCACTCAACTATGACGCGGGCTTCGCCAAGTTCGGCCTGGTGTACACCCACTACGAGTTCTTCGACACCTTCTCGGGCAGCACCCGCTTTGGTCCTGCCGGCGGCGGCGAACTGAATGTGACTGGCGTCGAGGAAGTCGGTCTGACCATGACCGCAGCTCTCGGTCCGGTGAACTTCACCTCGGGCTTCTACCACGACTTCACCATTGGTGCCGCCTATGCAGAAGTGGGTGCTGACCTGCCGATTGAAATCAACTCCTGGTTGAGCTTGGTGCCGGCCGTCAAGATGGGCTATGGCTTCAGCAGCTATTACACCCTGCCAGGCACTCAAAACACTGGCTTGACCCACCTGCTGCCTACCCTCTCAGCTCCCATCAAGCTGACGGACAGCGCCACCCTGGTGCCGTATGTGGCCTACAACATCTCTCTGGACACCCGCCATTCCAACAACACCACCGATACCGAGATCTTCGGTGGCGTGAAGTTGAGCGTGGCATTCTAAGCCAAGGGGACACAGCCCACTGCTCACAGACGACTCCCGGAGGGAAACCTCCGGGAGTTTTTTTTGGGAGCCTGCCAGACCATGGCAGAGCCACCGTGAAAGGGCGGTTCACGGGTCGGAACAGCCGGTCGTCAACCTCTTCAGCGAACCACCTCCTGGCGCCTGAACTGCGGATTTTCGTAAAGGCTCAGCTGGCCAGCTGCCTCCTCTGGACGCCGAAGAATTGGCAGCTGCTGCCTTAAAATCCACCCTCCCTTCTTCATGGCCTCGAGAAGAAGGACATCATGCGGGCGCTTCCAGGATAGCGGCTGGGATTGGTCGCAAAACACCAACTCCACTCCCAGCTGCTGGAGCAGCTTCAGCAAAGCCCCGGCATCATCCACTGCCGAGTGATAATCACGCCCCATCCAGTCGCTGCGGCTGAGCACCTTGCTGCCGCGCAACACCTGCAGCCCGTGATCCTGCCGCCTGTTGCTGCCAAAAGCTGCTGCCGCGATCACTGCGCCCTCGCCTCGGGGATCAGAGCTGACCAACCAACAGCGCCGGTGATTTGGTCTTGCGGGGTCAAGGGTCTGAGCCACTTCCACCGCCCGGACAAAACCGCTAACCTGCTTGCGTGGCAGTGAGGCAATCATGCCCCAGCCCAGCATCAGAAGCACAAGGGCAAGCTGCGGTGCATGCCGGCTCAGGCTCTGCCTCAACAACTGCGATAGCATTCCTGCACCAAGAGCGGCAAACAGCAACAGTGGCAGTTGCAGTGGCAGCAGATATCGCGCCGTCAAGCCCACCGGCACAAGTCCGAGAACCAGCAGCATGCCACCAAGCGCCGCGAGCAGCGTCGCCGCAGGCTCATTCGAGCCACCCCGCAGGGCCCTGACCACAACCCTCCCCAAACCCAACAGGGCCAGCAGGCAAAGCCACGCTCCCCAGGACCGCAAGGCTGTCCCCGGATAATAGACAAGGGCCTGCTGCAAAAAGGCAGTAGGCGAAAGCCCCGTCATCCCCTCATCAGACATGCCCCGACTCCACCACATCCAAGGCATGGCTAGGCAAAGCACAGGCAGAGCGCAAAGCCACCAGCGCCAATTTCTCCACAAGCTCCAACGCCTCAAGAGCAATACACTGCCCACAGGAAGCAGCACCAGGGATAGGGCCGAGCCCTTGGTAAGGATCGCGGCCGCAGCGCAACACCCCCACCCAAGGGCCCTACCTGCAGTGGTCCGACGCAAGAAACCCACCCAGAGCCACAGCGACAACCAGAGCAGCACACAAAGCAACAGATCCGCCATCACCAATGAAGACCACTTCAAGGTGGGCGGCATCAGCAACATGAGAGCCCCCAAGGTGAGGCTCATTGCCACAGGCAAGCCCAGTTCCCGCGCGAAGAGGACCGTCAACGCTGCCATGCCAGTCATCCACAGTGCCTGCATCCACCAGAAGGCCTGGGGTGAGTCCACCAGGCTCAGTGCTGGCGCCATGCTCAGGTAATAAAAGGGCGGATAATGGCCCATGGCAACGCGAGGAAAGTCGGAGGCAAACGCCTTTGCGAATTCCATCGGCGAGTGGCCCCAACCATGGAACCAATAATCGCGCAGCATCAATGAGGTCACCGCATGGGCAGCCTCATCAGGATCGCCGCCAAGGTCGGCCTGCCAGGCGCCGCCAAGCCTCAACCAAAGCAGCGAAACCGCAAAACCCAGCAACAGGGCAAGCAGCCATCGCCACGGTGGGCCCGGCCAGGCATTGCACCCAGCCTCGCCTCTGGACTCGGAGGAAATCACAGCCACCAAGAGTCAAAGCCGCAGCGCTTGATGTCAACGCCGGAAAGCGGCGGTGGTTGAGGCTGCGCCGCTTGGGCGCAATGGCCCTTGCCAAAAGCCGCCGCCAAGGTGCATTGTTGCCTCAAAGCCCATGCCAAGCCTGAAGCCCAATGCCCATCTGCAGAGCTTGGAGATGATGCGCGCCGCGGCGGCATGCCTGATTGTCTGCTACCATGCCTGCCTGTTTGCAGAGCGCATTCTTGGCGCGACCCCGTTGCTGGGCTGGTATCATGGACTGCAGCTGGGCGTGGATTCCTTTTTTGTGCTCAGCGGCTTTATTCTGTTCTGGCGCCACGAGCAGGATCTTGGCCATCCCCAGCGCGCGGGTCCCTACCTGCGGCGACGCCTGATTCGGATTCTGCCCCTGCTTTGGCTGGCCACCTTGAGCAAACAGGCATTGCTGGTCTGGAATGGCGAGGCCTTGAACATGACGAGACTGGTGGCGTCTCTGCTTTTGTGGCCTGCCAAACCCCAAGATCCTTTGATCACCAATGCCTGGAGCCTCAGCCATGAACTGCTGTTTTACCTGCTGCTCCTGATGGGAATCATCCTGAGCCGGCAAGTCTTTGCCCTTCTCGGCCTGCTCTGGCTGGGCGCGGTACTTGTGGCCAGCGCAACCAACCTCCACCCGCAAGGCGTCCTCGGGATGCTCTGTGACAATCACAACCTCGCCTTTGCCGCTGGAGTGGGTGCAGCCATGCTGCTGCGGCGGCAGGCGCTGACTCGTTGGCAACGCAGCGGCTGCTGGCTCGTGGCAGGCATCGCCCTGAGCGCCGCGCTGGTGCGCTTCGATGCCTCGGGAGGCATGGATCAGAATCTCGCAGTCCGATTGCTGGCCGCCGGCGGGTTTGCCCTGCTGATTGCCGCGGCAGTCAGTGCGGACGCGGGGCACTGGATGGCCCCCCGATCGCTGCTGCTTGTCGGCAAGGCCTCCTATTCCATTTACCTGGGACATTCACTCATTCTCCTGCCCTTGGTGCGGGAATGGAACCGCGTCTTCAAGCCAAGCCCCTCCGCATCCACCACCCTCCTCGTCCTGCCCTGCGCGGTGATCTCCATCCTGCTTTGTCTATTGCTTTGGCGCTTCGTGGAGGAACCCCTGCTGCGACGACTGCGTGCAGGGCGGCAAACCCGGCCATCAGCCTGAGACCATCGCCTTCTCAACATTCAGCCTCATCGTCCCATGCCGACTTCACTCTTGCTTGTGACCGGATCCTCAGGCCTCATTGGCTCCGAGGTCGTCAGCCACTTCTGCTCTCTGGGCTGGAGGGTCTGCGGAGTGGACAACAACATGCGCGCCGATTTCTTCGGGCCCGCTGGCGACACTCGCTGGAACACGCGCCGGCTGAGGCAGGCCCACGCAAGTTTTGAGCACCGGGATCTCGACATCCGCAACCGCGAGGGCATTGCCGAGCTTCTGCGCCAACTGCGCCCTGATGCCATCGTTCACACCGCTGCACAGCCAAGCCACGATCTCGCTGCCAGTCGGCCCTTCGATGATTTTGAAGTCAATGCCTGCGGCACGCTCAACCTGCTTGAGGCCGCTCGCCAGCACTGCCCGCAGGCCCCATTCGTGCACATGAGCACCAACAAGGTCTACGGCGACGGGCCCAATCGCCTTCCCATGCGCGAACTCCCAACACGCTGGGACTACGCCGATGCCGCCCTCGCAGAGGGCATCAGTGAGGACTTCGGGATTGACCAATGCAAGCATTCGCTGTTCGGCGCCTCCAAGGTGGCGGCAGATGTAATGGTGCAGGAATACGGGCGCTACTTTGGCATGCCCACCTGCGTGTTGCGCGGGGGCTGCCTCACCGGCCCAAATCACAGCGGCGTTGAGCTGCACGGATTCCTCAGTTTTTTGGTGCAGTGCAATCTACAGCGCCGGCTTTATCGTGTCCTCGGCTACAAGGGCAAGCAGGTGCGCGATAACATTCACAGTCGCGATGTTGCCCGATTCATCGAGTGCTTTGTGGACTCACCTCGTAGCGCCGAGGTCTACAACCTTGGCGGCGGACGCGCCAACTCCATCTCCATTCTCGAAGCCTTCGCACGCATTGAAGCCATCTCCGGCATCGCCATGCAGCATGAGTATGTGGAGCAACCGCGGGTGGGAGACCACATTTGCTACATTTCCAATCTCGCCAAGATGCAGGCGCACTATCCGCAGTGGGGGATCAGCCGTGACTTGGATCAAACCCTGCAGGAGATTCACGATTCCTGCCGGGCGCGACTGGCCGACTGATTTCTGAATTGCCTGATGCGGCAGAGACACTCATGCTTGCAGGGTGCAGCATCACTCTGAAAAAGACGGCACAAACGCAACCTGGATGATCACCGGTGGCGCTGGGTTCATCGGCGGCAATCTGTTGAACTTCCTTCTTCGGAAGGCCAGCATGAAGCTGGTGGTGATCGACAAACTCACCTACGCCGGCTCATTGCGTGGCCTGGAGCCAGTCATGGCAAACCCGCGCGTGACCTTCCTTCACGCAGATGTGGCTGATCAGGCGGCAATGCAGGACTGCCTGCTGAAACACCGCCCCGAGGTGGTGATTCACCTTGCTGCGGAAAGCCATGTCGATCGGTCCATCGAGGATTGCGCGCCGTTTCTTCACAGCAACATCATCGGTAGCGCCGTGCTGCTCGAACAATGCAGGATTGCATTGCAGCGCCACCCATCGCTGCTTGCCTCGTTTCGCTTCATTCAAGTCTCCACCGATGAGGTGCACGGCTCACTGCAGGCCGCAGACCCGCCATGGAACGAACAGAGCCCCTGCCTGCCGCGCTCCCCCTACAGCGCCAGCAAGGCGGCCGCAGATCACCTCGTGATGGCATGGCACCACACCCATGGAATTCCCGCCATGATTGCTCGCTGCTGCAATATCTATGGCCCACGCCAGTTTCCCGAGAAACTCATTCCCCTGTGCCTGCTGAAGATTCTGCATTCAGAACCAATCCCCCTTTATGGCCGCGGCGACAACATCCGCCAATGGCTGCATGTGGATGATCTCTGTGACGGCCTTTACCAAATCGCCATGAAGGGCAGCCGGGGCGCAATCTACCCCATCAGCAGCGCTGTCTCCCTGAGCAATTTGGAATTGGTTCGCCAGCTCTGCCGACATGCGGATGAATTGCTGGACCGCAGGGAGAGCAGTGAGGCCTTGATTACCACGGTTGCAGACCGCCCGGGCCACGACTTTCGCTATGCCATGGATTCCTCTCGAATCCAGCGGGAATGCGGCTGGCGTGCAGGCCGCGACTTTGGGCAGGGACTGCGCGAAACCCTGTCGTGGTACCTTGAGCACCGCGACTGGTGGCAACCCGTGGTGAATGAGGCACTGCGCAGGCGTGCCGCACCACCCACTCCCCATTGACCATGAAAGGCATTCTGATGGCAGGAGGAAGCGGCAGCAGACTGCGGCCCATGACTTTGGCAGTCAACAAGCACCTGCTTGCCGTGCACGACTGGCCGATGATTTTTTACCCGCTCTCGGCAATGATGCAGGCGGGCGTTCGCGACATTGCCTTGATCACCTCGGCGCAAGACGCTCCCGCGTTTCAAAGACTGCTTGGCGAAGGCAGTGGCCTTGGACTGAGACTGACCCTGCTTATTCAGGATCGCCCAGCAGGCATTGCCCAGGCCTACAGCCTGGCCGAGCCCATGCTGGCAGGGCAGCCCTCGATGCTGATGCTGGGCGACAACCTTCTCTGGGGCCCGACCTGGCTGAACAGGCTACGGGAAGCCATGGCCACCCCCGAAGGAGCCACGCTGTTTTGTGTTCACCGCAATCAGCCTCAGCGCTTCGCCGTCCTGGAAACCGACGCACAGGGCAATGCCCTGCGCCTTCATGAAAAGCCACTGCGAACCGATTCAACGCTGGCGGTCTGTGGGCTTTACCTCTGCGACGGCAGGGCCGCATCCATGGCCAACCTGCTTCAGCCCTCCGCACGGGGCGAGTTGGAGATGACTGACCTGCTCAACGAGTACCAGAGCAAGGGCTCCCTGCGTTGGACTTTGCTGGGGCCTGAAAATTACTGGGACGATGCCGGCACCCTGGAATCCCTGAAGCGCTGCAATGCGGCGGCAGCGCAGGCCGCAGCCCAATCGCCCAGCCCGCTTTACTCACCCCACGAAGTGGCCCTTCGTCAGGGTTGGATTGGACCGCAAACCCTGCGGCTACAGGCCGCTCTCATGACCGAATCCCCCTACGCCCTTCACCTGCTTGAACTGGCGAGGAAGGGCTCTCACTGAGGGCCGTACCGACAATGCCGATTGGCGGTGATTGCAAAGCGGCGCAGCCGCAGCCATTCTTCCCTCCTGAGGCGGGTGTCCTGCTGCACCTGCCATGCCCTTTCAACTCATGGCCCCGCTGCCCTCCACTTCAGTCACTTGGATCATGCCCATTCTCAACGGCATGCCCTACCTGCCGGAGGCCCTGCAGTCCATGGCCAACCAAACCACGCCAGCCGCAGAGCTTCTGGTTTGGGACAACGGATCCACGGACGGCAGCCTTGAGGAATTGCGCCGTTGGATTCCTCACCGCATCCCAGGCCGGATTTTCAGCGGCAGGCCCCTTTCACTGGGCAACTCCCTGGCTGCCCTTGCCCTGGAGGCGACCACCCCACTGCTGGCGCGCATGGATGCCGATGACATCTGCCATCCCGCACGCCTGGAGCGACAGTTGGCCTTTTGGCGCCGGCATCCACATCTTGCCGCCATTGGCAGTGAGCGCCGCTGCATGGATGAGACCGGCAATTTGATCGCAAACCCAAGCCGATTTCCCTCCTGCACGCATGAAATCCGCAACCTCACGCTGCGCGCGCCACGCATGCTTCACCCCTCCGTGATGCTCAGCCGCTCGGCCTTGCTTGAATGTGGCAACTATCGAGACCTTGGCGACGCACAACAACCTTACTGGTCAGAGGACTATGATCTCTGGTTGCGCCTGCAGGCCAAACACCTCATCGGCAGTTCAACGGAGGCCCTGCTGGATTACCGAATCAATCCCCGCGGCGTCTCTCAAGAGGCCACAAGGACGCGCAGCGCGGCTCTGGCCAGACGCAGCGCTTGGATGCAAAACGCCGCAGCCTTTGCTGCGATCAGTGAACCGGGTCTTGCCGCGGCGCTTTGGGATCGGCAGCTCTGGTTTGCCTTGCCAGTACTGAAACGCCTCTGCAGGCATCTTTGCAGCGTGGATCAATTCCCGGAAGCACTGCGTTTGAGAATGCCCAGTTTTCGCCATACCGCGTCATCCTTTGTCCGGCGCGGCGATTGGCTCACGCGCTTCTGGTTGAAGTGGCAGAGCCAAAAACCCGCCCACCACTGCACCACATGCCAATGATGCCGGCCTTCAAGGCCTGGGTTGCCAGGCAGCGGTTCCTACCCCAACGCTGCGGGGTCTGGGTCAATCGAGACTTCATCATGCGTCGTGGCCTGATGATCGAGGTGCAGGCGCGCTGTGAAAAATTCAGGGGCAGGGTGCTTGACTTTGGCTGCGGCGAGAAGCCTTACCACAGTCTGTTCAAGGATTGCCAACTCATCGGCGCTGACACCGCGCAGGGTGGGCACGAGGCCTCCCGCAAGCACGCCGATGTCTGGATCGAGGAAGGGCGACTGCCGCTCCCTGACGCCGATCTCGATGGAGCCCTTTGCACGGAAGTTGTCCAGTACCTTCCCGACCCCGATCAGTGTTTTGCAGAGTTGGCTCGAGTCCTAAAACCTGGCGCGCCGCTGCTGATCACCCATCCTTTCGCTCATGAGGAGACGGAGATTCCCCACGACCTCTGCCACTACACGGCACAGGGGTTGCGCGCCATCCTCGAGCGCTGCGGCTTTCGCATCGAGGAGTGCGTCAGCTTTCCCTCCTACCTCGAGAGCCTCACCCAGCTACTGGCGCTGTGGCTGAGCCGCACGGTGCTGCCATGGAAGCATCCCCTGGCCCGATTGCTGAGCACCGCCCTCGTCCTTGCCCCGCTGCAGATTCTGGGCATTGCCATCTCCCGAATCCTGCCTGGACCCAAGTCGCTTTACCTCAGCGTTGTTATTCTCGCCCGCCGCAATCCCTGAAGCCATGGCCATCAACCCTGTCAGCGCCGAACTTTTACTGCTCTGCCGCAGCCTCTCGCCGGAGCGACGCTGCGCCCTGATGTTGGGCCGGCAGTGGATTCGGCTGAGCCGGGCTCAAGCCACTGAGTTGCAGACTCGGCATGCCCTGCCGCTTTTCGATCTTTGCGATGATGAGGGCCGGGACGCACACTACGGCGAGCCCTTTCTTCAGCGTCTGGGCTTCACTCTTACCGACTCCCTTGATGCAGATGCCTATCAGGGCGCAGGCCTGATCCATGACCTAAACACGCCGCTGCCGCCTGACTGGCACGGCCGCTACGACTGGGTCTTTGACGGAGGCACTCTGGAACATGTGTTTGATCTTCCGCAGGCCAGCAAAAATGTGGCGGCGCTGCTGCGAGAGGGAGGGCTGTTCATTGCCATGAGCCCCTGCAACAATTGGATGGGCCATGGATTGTATCAGTTCAGCCCTGAGTTGCTATTCCGGCTCTATTCACCCTCCCGCGGCTTTCGCTGCCGCTTTGCCGCTCTTTACGAACATGACTCCGGCAGATTTTTGGCGCTGGAAGATCCTGCACTGAACGCCCAGCGTCACGCCTACAACCCTCCCGGGCGCCTGAGCCTGCTCTTTGTGGCACAAAAAACCACCACCCTCAACCCGACGGCGTCGCTGACCCAAAGTGACTATCAGTCAGCGTGGTTACAGGGCTTGCACAGCGCTCCACCCACACCGTCCTCCCCTCCCTCCCTGCTGCGGCGCTGCACTCCGCCCTGGCTGGCCCAGATCGTCAGGCAGTGGCGCATCAATCGCCGCCGCCGCCAAGAGGGCAGGCCCAAGGGGCAATCCACCCGCTGCCTGCAGCAACTCTGGAGGCAGACTCTCCGATCATGAATGCCCAACGACCGCGCCTTCATTTCCTCAGCAGTCATCACGGCACCGGTGCCGCTGAAAACCTGTGGCTGGAAACTGCGCTGCGATTGCACCAGGATGGCTGCGCGGTGAGGACGGCGCATTGCTGGAACGAAGTCCATTCGCCGCGGGCGGATGCCTTGCGCCAAGCCGGCGTGGAGGTGCAGGCCTTGCGCGGCAGATGGCCACTTGGGCGATTGGGGCGGGTGCTGCTTTCCACCTCAGGGGCTCATCGCTGCCTGCTCAAATCCTGGCTCGGGCGCCAGCGGCCCGATCTGGTTCTCGTCTCCCAAGGCAATGATCACTCCTCCTTGCCCTGGTTGGAAGCCTTGCATGAGCTCAACATTCCCTCTGCGGTAGTCAGCCATGGCATTCATGGCGCAGACTGGCCCTCCGACCAACTCGGCGCCAGACTGCGTCAGGCCTTTGCTCGGCTTCGTGCCAGCTTTTGGGTCAGTCAACGCAACGCCAGCGATTTTGAAATGCAGATTGGCGAGCGCTTGGCCAACTGCAGGCGTGCCTTCAATCCCCTCAAGGTCAGGCCCCAGGTCCTGCCCTGGCCGCAGGCCGAGGGCGTGCTGCGCATTGCCTGTGTGGCCCGCCTGCAGACCAGGCCCAAGGGCCATGACCTGCTTCTGCAGGCCATGGCAAGCCCCCCATGCCGCGAACTGCCACTGCAGCTTTCCTTTTTTGGCAACGGCGAAAATCGCGAAGGGTTGCAGCGCCTGGCAGCACTGCTGGGCATCAGTGCGCGGGTCGAGTTTCATGGACACTGTGATGAACTCACCCACATTTGGCGCGATCATCACCTGCTGGCGCAACCCTCGCGCAATGAGGGCATGCCGCTCTCACTGGTTGAGGCCATGGCGCTGGGGCGTCCGGCACTTGCCACTGATGTGGCCGGTCACTCAGAACTGGTCATCGAAGGCGAAACCGGTTTTCTGGCCAACCATCCCAGCGTCGGGGAGATTGCCGCCGCCCTGCAGCGTGCTTGGAATCAGCGTGAGGCGTTGTCGGCGATGGGACGCCATGCCCACGATCGTTTGAAACAATGGATGCCAGCCGATCCAGTCGCTGATTTCGCCGCGCAACTCCTGCAACTGACATGAATCCGCTGGTATCCGTCATCATGCCGGCCCATCAGGCCGAGCAGACACTGGCCCAGTCAGTGCACAGTGTGCTGGCGCAAAGCTTCGCTGACTGGGAACTTGAACTGGTGGTGGACTGCAAAAGCACCGACGGCACACTGGCAATCGCCACGGAACTGGCAGGCAGGGACAAACGACTGCGCGTGATCCGCAACCTTCCCGAGGGCGGCTGCGCCTACAACCGCAACGCCGCAATGGCGCAGGCCCGGGGGCGCCACCTTGCCTTCTTGGACAGCGATGATCTCTGGCATCCCCTGAAGCTTGAACGCCAGCTTGCAGCCATTCATCACCGCGAGGCGGCCCTCAGCTGCACTGGCTACGGGTGGATGAATTCCAATGGCCACCTGCTGGACACCGTGATACTCCCCCCACGCGAGGTCACCAGAGAGAAGCTGTTATGGCGCAACTCCATGGGCTGCCTGACAGTGATGCTGGACCGCCAGCGCTTCGCCCAACCCAGATTCATCAATGAGCTTCACGAGGATTACATCCTCTGGCTGGAGTTGACGCGGAACAGCCCCGCGCTCGGCTTGGGCGAGAATCTGGCAACTTACCGCCTCAGCCCCTCGAGCCGAAGCGGCAACAAAAGGCGCGCTGCCATCCAACACTGGCGCATTCTGCGTCACCATGCAGGGCTGCCGCTTGCAACATCCCTGTTGCGCTTTGCCGGGTATTGCATTTCTAGTTTGGTCCCACGCCTTCGCTAGGATGTTGCTGCGAATTTTCAATCACCTCAGGCGACGCATTCAGCAGCGGCGACAGGCGGCCCTGCGCCGCAGCGAGCACTGCCTCAAGGTGCTGCTGTTTCACGGGGTTTACGACTCCCAGCAGGAGCAGGAGCTCGATCAAGTGGACCGCGGCCTATTTGCCAAGCTTGAGCAGGTCGCGGCTGAAATTCAATGCTGCCGTGACGAGGGCTTCGAATTTGTCAGGGCAGAAGACATTCCTCGAATCCGCGGCGGCCGCAAGGCGGTGCTCACCTTCGATGATGGCTACGCCAACAATCTGCTTTTGCTGCCGCTCCTGGCACAGCTGCAGGTCCCCGCCACGGTGTTCGTGGTGACCTCAGCCGTGCTTGATCAGGAGTGCTTCTGGTGGGATGTGTTGGCCAGAAACGCTCCACCCGGCACCCGTCTCTCGCACAGCCGTCAGGCACTCAAACGCCTGGCGCCGCCTCTGATCCGCAGACAACTCAGAGAGCTATTTGGCGAAGATTGCCTGCAAGCGCGCAACGCATCCGACCGGCCATTGAGCCCCGATGAATTGCGCCTGATGGCCTCCAATCCCTGGATCAGTATTGGCAACCACACTCATGATCACGGCCTGCTCAATCAAATGAGCGACGGGGAAGCCGCCAGGCAACTTTCTGACGCACAGCATCACTTCGAGAAGCTCCTTGGCCGCAGCCCGAGTCTGCTTGCGTACCCCAACGGCAGGTACAACCGCCGCATTCAGGAATTGGCTTGCCAACTGGGATTTGAAGCCGCCTTCACCACCTGCCCCGAATGGACGCCGCTGCCCCTGAGGGGAAGCCTGCAACGCATGGCCATCGGGCGCATCGGCCCATGCGCTGCCTCCCCTTGAACTCAGCAAAGGCCTTGCGCCTCGGCGGCCAGCCTGCCGAACAGGGCGGCCTGCGCATCCAGGGTGTGTTGCAGATCAAAGTGCGCGTGTGCCCACTGGGCCGCCAGGCCACTCATTGCTTTCAGGCGCGCAGGCTCATCCAACAGCCACAACAAGCGCAGGGCAAGACTCTGGGAGTCCGCCGCAGTGAGAAGCCAACCGCCGCCCTCAGGCCCCAACTCCTCCCTGGGCAATCCAATGAAGGGCGTCAGCACACAGGGCGTGCCGCAGGCCATGGCCTCAAGCACCACATTGGGAACCCCCTCACGCTGTGAAGGCAAGACCATCACATCGGCCGCAGCCATCCACTCTTGGGGTTGATCGCAATGCTCCAGATGCTGCAACGCCCCAGCCTCGATGAGCGGCTGCATCAGGCGCTTGATGCGCTGCGCGAAGGCATCCATCCCGCCGCGTTCGGCGCGATCCACAATGCTTGGACGCTCGAATTCGCCGATGAGAACGAGCTGGGCACCGGGATGCGCCTGCAACACAAGGGGCCAGGCCTCAAGCAACAGATCAACGCCCTTGCGCGCGATCATGGAGCCCACCATCAGGACGCATGGCGCCTCCAGCGGCATGGCCAAGCGCCGACGCAACCCCGCAAGCTGATCAGGCTCACAGGGGTGGAAGCGTTTGAGATCCACGCCATGACCAATGACTTGAATGCTTGAAGGCGCGATCCAAAAACTTCGCAGCCACTGGCGCATCGCTGTCGAGCCCACGACATGAGCGTCAAAACCGCCCAGCGTCCATCGAAGTCGCAGGCGCTCGCGCAATCGCCGCCATGGCGACATTCCCGCGCTGATGTCCTCAAGCATGCTGCCCAACCAAAGGGTGGGATGGCCCAGTCGGCGCAAACGGCGAAGATGCGGCAGTGTGTGGGCAAACGCCAGATTGGTCTGCACCACACGGCCGCGGCGCTGCAGATGCGGCGACTCCTCGGCAATGAGAGCTTCAAACAGGCGGCAATCCCAAATCATGGAGCGGTCGGCCTGTCCGGGCTGCCGACGAATGTCCACCCCCCCGGGGCTTTGTTCCCGCAGTGGCCAATCCGGCTGGGTCTGACGAACCCATGCGCGCATCCCCACCCCGCGCGAGGCCAATCCTGGGGCATAGCGGTCCATGCGCTGCGCGGCACCTGCACGAGCAGGCCAAAACTGGCGCAGCACCAACTCCAACTGCACCGCCTGAGGCGAAGCGATTGAGCCTTTGGGCTTCACCGCGCGCGCCCCCCTTGACGCAAAAGACCCCAACTTTTCCGCCCAAGAGCCAAAGCGGGCAGCTCAATCCAACGATGCGCAAGGGCGGCAATCACAAGGACCACGGGCAGGCTCAGGACATGAAAGGCAGCGGGGCCCCATCCGGCAGTGCGCAGCGCCCAGAACAGCACCATCAGCAAGGGCAGGTGCAGGACATATACCGCATAGGATAGACGCCCCAGCAGCGCGAATGGCGCACACTCCAACCAGCCGCGCAAACCACGGATTTGCAGAGCAGCGACCAGGATCAAAACGGACCCCGTGCCAGCCAGATGAAGCTGACCGATGAGCCCCAAACCGCGGTGCTGCCTTGCCCAACCGGCAGCCCCGTAGAGCAGCGCTCCCAACAACAACGACGCAACACCCACCCGATCCAACCAGGGGCCGCGTTGCCTGATCTCCGCGGCCTGTGCTCCGAGCACAAACAAGGGCAGCATTGCTACAAAACCTCCAATGGTGGGCAGCAACAGGAAAGACAAGGCCATACAAAGCATGCCGCCCCAAAGCGGCAGGGCACGCAGCGTGAGAGAAACCATCGGGAAG
>JAURHS010000143.1 GCA_030833205.1 Prosthecobacter sp. | reverse complement strand
GGCAGCGGGCTTGGCAGCGGGCTTGGCAGCGGGCTTGGCAGCGGGCTTGGCAGCGGGCTTGGCAGCGGGCTTGGCAGCGGGCTTGGCGGGAGCTTTCGAAGAGGGTTTCTTACTCACAGAGTGGTCCTGAGGGTTGAATCGCAGCCGAGAGACAGATGAAGCGTGGCCGCAGCACTGCCAAAGAGTGAAGGCTAGCGGCGCGATGCTGGGGTGCCAAGCCTGTTTTTCGGTTCAGAACAAGTCCGATGGATGGCCTGAAAGAACCCCCTTAATTTTCTCAAAATAAGCAACTTGTGATGATTTTAACGAGTTGCCACTGGCTTGGCTGCCCTTGAATGCGGTCGGCGCCGTCAGCGAGGCTTGGAGCCGAAGGCGGGAATTGAACCCGCGACCCGCGCATTACGAATGCGCTGCTCTACCTCTGAGCTACTTCGGCAAATCCTGCGCCATTTATACGGGAATTGTCTGCGTTGTCATGAGCTTTCTTGCGTGGTGATGCAGCCGCTGCCACTTGCAAGGGCTGTGGTGGTGGGCAATGTGCAGCTCCCATGGTCGAGCCATCAATGAGCAGTTTGCGCTGTCATCCAGCGTACCGGGACTTTTGCGCTGAGTTGGAACAAATTGAACGCCACAAGTGGTTGGCCAGTGAGGTTGCGGGTAGGGATGTCGGTTTTGAGCAGGCGCTGCTGGAATGGGTGGGCGGGCATCGAGATGCCTGGCGCCGAGGGGTGCAGGTCGCGCGGGGGGAGGATCGGTCATGAATCGGCTTTGCGTTCACAGCATCACGACCAAGCCATGGAGCCTTGAGGAGTGCCTGCGCCATTATCCCGCGGCTGGGGTGTCTGCTCTGACCTTGTGGCGCAATCATCTCGTGGGGCGCGATGCAACAGAGGTGGGGCGCCAGGTTCGCGAGGCTGGTTTGGAGCTGACGAGTCTTTGTCGCGGCGGGTTCTTCCCGGCGGCAGATCAGGCGGGACGGCAGGCTGCCATTGATGACAATCTGCGTTGCATTGAGGAGGCTGCGGCCCTTGGTGCCGGCTGGGTGGTGTTGGTTTGTGGTGCCCTGCCGGGACAGTCTTTGGATCAGTCGCGGGCGCAGATCGCCGAGGGCATCGCGGCCGTCCTTCCCGCCGCGCAGGCCGCAGGGGTGGCTTTGGCCATCGAGCCCCTGCATCCCATGTACGCCGATGATCGCAGCGCCATCAACACGATGGCTCAGGCCAATGCACTGTGTGACGAGCTTGGTTCTCCCCGGGGCTTGGGCATTGCGCTGGATGTGTACCATGTTTGGTGGGATCCCGATCTGCGGCGGCAGATTCAAATCAGCGCGCAGGCCGGTCGGTTGCTTGCCTTTCACATCTGCGATTGGCTGACGCCCACGACGGATTTGCTCAATGACCGCGGGCTGATGGGCGAGGGTTGCATCCCGATTGCCGAGATCTCGCGCTGGGTGGATGAGGCTGGGTTTGCCGGCATGCGCGAGGTCGAGATTTTCTCCAATCGCCGGTGGGCGGGAGACCAACAGGCGTGGCTGGGGCAAATCGTGGACGCCTATCGCTGTCTGTATCCAAGGTGAGGTTGACGGCCCTGCCTTCTAACGCAGGCTGCGCTCGACGAAGACCCAGTTCATGCCGGCGGCCTTGGCCGCTTCGATGCCGCTTTGTCCGTCTTCGATCACGAGGCAGCGCGAGGGCTCGATGCCCATGCGTTCTGCTGCCAGCAAAAACATGTCTGGAGCCGGCTTGCCACGACTGACCAAGCGCGGAGTGATGATGCGCTCCTCAAAGAGGTGAAGCAGGCCGTTTTGGGCCAGGCAGGTGCGGACCAGAGGCTCCTCGCTGCCCGAGGCCACGGCCATGGGTTTGATGCCCTGCAGAGAGCGGGCAAAGTCGGCCACGGGCTTGATCTCGCGCACCTGATGGATGATCTGATGAAACAACTTGGACTTGTGATCGGCCACGCTTTCAGGGTCGAGGTTGCAGCCGTGTTCGGCATTGAGAAGGGCGACAACATCCTGCTCGCGCACCCCGGCCTTGGCGTAGAAGTAGTCCTCGCTGAAGGAGAAGGGGGCGCGATGGTGTTCCAAAGACTGGGTCCAAGCGACGAAGTGCAGGGGCATGGAATCCACCAGAGTGCCGTCGCAATCGAAGATGACGGCGTCGAAGGGTTGCGAGGGCAGTGGCAGTGACATGGGCGGGATTTCCATGGGCCATGCCCTTGGGAGATGCAAGGAAAGGATGATTTGCGGTTGCCCTCGATGCTGATCTTGGCCCATGATAGAGGTCCAATGAGAAACCTGCCCACCGCCTTTCAGCGCAGCATTCTCTGGACGGCCGTCTCTGCCCTGAGCCTGGCCTTGATCGGTGCGCTCTCAGTTGGCCTGATCTGGCTTGCAGCAAGGGTGATCGGTTTCCTGCAGCCCATTTTGGTGCCCTTTGCCGTGGCTGCGGTGTTGGCTTACCTCATCGAGCCAGGAGTGGTCTGGCTGGAAAAGAGGGGAATGACTCGGCAGCGGTCTGTCATGTTGTTGTTTGTGGTCTTGTCGCTGTTTCTGGCCGGACTTGCCTGGTGGATGGTGCCCAAGGTTGGAGAGCAGGTTGGCCGGTTGGCTCGCAGACTGCCGGCCTACTCACAAAAAGCACAGTCTGCGGCTCTGCAGTGGGCGCAGAAACTGGAGAGTGAGTACGGCATCAATCTGTTGCTCCACGCCTCGCCCGCCGGTGCCAACGCCTCGGCGCAGGGGCAGGAATCGGCACCAGGCTTGGGGGCAGTGACATCGCCGCTGGCGAGCAAGGCAGATGTGCCGGGACCCGGGGCAACGGCAGCCTCAGCGTGGGAGTTGGATCTCAAGGCCATCCTCAGCGGAGAGTGGGTGCGAACCACTCTGCCGGGATTGTTGCGCAGTGCGCTGCAGTTTGTGGGCTCGGGTATCGGTGGCTTCCTGGGCATCTCGGGCTTTGTGCTCAGCCTGGTGATCGTGCCGCTTTACCTCTATTATTTCCTCATGGAGAGCGCGAAGATCAAAGCGCAGTGGTCAGACTACCTGCCGCTGCGCGCCAGCGCCTTCAAGGATGAGGTGGTATCCTGTCTGAGCGAGATCAACGGTTACCTCGTGGCTTTCTTCCGAGGTCAGCTCTTTGTCAGTGTGGTCAACGGTGCCGCGACTGGTCTGGGGCTAGCCATTGTGGGTTTGGATTTTGGTCTGCTGATCGGCTTGGCGCTCTGTGTCCTGGGAATCATCCCCTATCTGGGCATCGCGCTCTGCTGGATTCCCGCTGTGGCCATCGCTGCGCTGCAAGGAGGTAGCGCGTTGATCCCGGCGGATCCCTGGTGGGCACTTCCGGCAGCGGTGAGCGCAGTGTTCCTTGTGGTGCAGCAGGTGGACGGCATCTTCATCACGCCAAAGGTGGTGGGAGATGCGGTGGGATTGCACCCCATGACGGTCATGGCCAGTGTTTTTCTTTGGGGCTTGCTGTTGGGTGGATTGCTGGGAGCCATCCTTGCCGTCCCTCTTACAGCATCGGTAAAGGTGTTATTTCAGCGTTACATTTGGAGGGCGAGAATTGCCCCGCAAACCCTTGGTGGCGCGAAATCTGTGGAGGGTTCTGGAGAGTTTTCTGGTGCTGAATTGCCTTGATTCCCGCGGATTGCTCTGACGGTCGGGGCATTCGACTTGCTTTTTGCTTGCGGATGGCATGATACTTAGGATAACTTAAGGATCATGCATGCGATCATTCAGGCTGTTCTCTTGAGCGGTTTTTTCTTGGGCCTGTCCTTGTCTGTCAAGGCTCAGGAAATTTACCAAGGTCTTTCCCCAGTGGTGCAGGCTCCGGGCAGTCTGGGGGCGGGAGTGGGGCAGGTGGTTGACGGTGGTGAGCCCTGGGGGCAACCGCTGGAGGACTCTGCAGGTGCGCAGGGTTTGAATGAGGCCCAGAGTGGCAGCGTTTTGGCAGAAATGAGGGTCGCCACGCACTGGCGGTACGACAACCCGGCGGGCAGTTCGCTGCGTGGTGCCAATGGCATGGGAGTGTCACTGTTGCTGCCGTTGCGTGCGGATGTTTTTGCGGAGTCTGGCTTTGATTGGAGCCGCGGAACCAATGCGGCGGCGCCGCCTTCACAGGACTACAATTTGCGGCATTTTCGGGTGGGTCTGGGCATCGGCTGGGCAGTGGGAACGCAATCGAGATTGGAGGCCTCGACGGGGGTTTCCTACGCGCAGCTCGACACCAGCAGGCCTGCCGATGGCTTTGATGAGGCAGCGTTGTATTTCCGTCTGGGGATGACGACGCAGGTGACCTCAAGGCTTGGGTTGGGGGCCGGTGGCCGGATCACCACGCATGACCGCTACCAATTCCTCAGCGTGGATCTGGAGGCCAATTACCAGTTGCTGCGCCAATTCGATGTGAGTCTGGGGACGGAGTACGGGGATTTCAATCGCAGCTTCCGAGCGGGAGCGAGGTTGCGTTGGTGATTTGATCGCCTGCCCATCTGGGGGCTTGATGGACGATCGCTGCGGGGCTAAGGGCTGCCATGTTTGCTGCACTTCTTCTGGCTTGGACATGGCCCGCGGGCTTTGATGTGCAGTGGATTTTGTGGTCGTTGGCTGTGCTGTTGGTCTTGCTGGGATTGATCGGATCGGTGCTGCCTGTGCTTCCCGGCCCAGCTCTGATTTTTCTGGCCGGCGCGATGCAGGCGATCTGGCAGCCTGATCACGCTCCGGGGACCTTGGGTTGGGTGCTGTTGTGCCTGCTCCTGGCACTGAGTGTGGCAGTGGATGTGGCTGCAGGTGCTCTGGGAGCAAGGTGGTTTGGAGCCAGCGCCTGGGGGGTCTGGGGCTCATTGATCGGGGCTGTGGTGGGGCTTGCCTTTTTCCCACTCGGCCTGTTGCTGGGACCGCTATTGGGTGGGTTTGTGTTTGAGCGCTGGCTTGGCGGTCTCAAGCCCGAGCAGGCCGCGCGCTCCAGTGTCGGTGCACTTTTGGGAACTGGGCTTGGTCTGCTGCTGCGCCTGGGGCTGGCGCTGCTGATGGTCGCCGTGGTGGTTTGGGCCTGGCTGGACTGAGGCCGTGGGGGCGCTTAGTTGAGATGGCGGCCCAGGGTCAGCTCAAGGTTGAGTTCGACGATGTCGCCCATGTTGTTGCAGCGCTGGAAGCGGCTGTCGTGATGGTATTCGCCCAGTTCCTGTGCCAGTTGGGTGACCTTTGCCGCAGGTTCGCGCGGGTTGCGCTTCATGCATTCGAGCAGTTCGTGAATGCGGTGGTGTTCGCTGATGTAGCGCCGAGCAATCAGGGTGCGTTCCTCCTCTTGGTACTGATCCATGGTGGGCAGATTGAGGTGCTGGCTGCACAAGGAGATCACGGGGTTGTTTTCCTTGAAGAACTGGGGCAGGTACAGGTTGCGTCGCCCTTCATAGCTCTGCTGGTCAAAGTCGATGGCGCGCACCCGGTACTGCACATCCTCAAAGTCCGGGGTGATGTCGATGACATAATTGTAGCTGCGCATGTCGCCCAGCAGACGGATGAAGCAGCGTTCGGAGAATTTTACAAATTCCTTGGCGATGCGAACCTTGTTGAGGTCGGGGCGTTCGAGGTAATCGCGGATGAAGACATCGCCTGGAATGCCGGCGATGTGCTCTTCGACCAGGGTTCCGCTGTGCGCCAGGTAATTGATGCGATTGGGAGAGAGCAGGTGTTCAAGCTCCAGGCCGTAAACGCGTGAGGCATCGGCCCGTTTGACATAGAGGTGGTCGTAGTTGTCGTTGTATTGGTTGACGACGCGCACGCGAAAGGGGCGTGAGTTGCCGAATTCGCAGTAGTCCACGCGCTCAACATAGAGGTGGGGAACGGCGTGCAGGTCGCCAGTGCGCAGCAGCGAGTAAATGCTGGTGAGGCGAGGGTAGAGGTGTTGTTGCAACTCCAGGGGGTAGATCACCGTGGACCAGTGGGTGGGTCTGCCGCTTTTGTCGTCCAGCGGGTAGGACTCTCGAAAGACCAGCAAGTCCTGATAGGTGGCGGGCAGGGAATAACGACGGCCAAAGCGGTCGAGGTAGTCTTCGAGATCCTCGGTGAAGGGCAGGAACTCCTTGCGCTTGGTGATCTGCGGTTCCTCAGGCATGGCGGCTGTGTTGGTTTCAAGGCGCCTTGTTGCCGCGCCCGAAAAAGGCGCTGGCGGCCTGCTTCATGGCCTCCGAGAGAGCTTCCTGAAGTTGCTGTGGTTGTGGGGTGTCCTTGGGTAGGGTGCCATCAGGAGTGAGGCGGTCAATCACAGCGGGCAGCACGGAGATCATGGCGGCTCCAATGAGGTTGCGATCCAGGCCCACGCGCCGGGCCAGGTTGTCGAGATTCTCAGCCCCAAGGGCAGTGACGAGTTGCGCCGCGTCAATGCGTTGATTGGGACCGCGGCCTACCCAACTGCCGAAGACCTCACCCAGACCTGCCTGCTCAAAACGCTGGGCCAGGCCTGGCAACCCTCCCGCCTCCTGAAGCAACTGCGCCAAAAAGGCGGGTTGCCCCGCTGCGCCCAAAAGATTGCCGCCAACCTGCCTGGCCAAGGTGTCGAGGAGTCCCATCGGGCATCTTCGGGCAGATGGGCTTGAAGTCAATGGGTTGCCCCATGCCCCGCGTCACCGATTTTTGAATTCCCCACTGCAGCGCGGGGTCAAAATGGGGCATGATCCCGAACATGACCTCCCCCCCGACTCCTCAGCGTTCGACCCGTGGTGAACCCTTGCCTGGGGGGCTTCCAATGCCGAGTTTACCGCCGCCCAGCCGCGAGGAGTGTCAGGAGCAGCGGCAGTACTGCAGGCAGTTGGTGGACCGCACCTTGTTGCAGGGCCCCAATCGCCGGCTTCAAGAGTTGGGGTTGGTGCTCAGTGTGGCATGGGAGTTCATCAAGGGCTTTCGCGTGCTGCACTTTGTCGGGCCCTGCATCACGGTGTTTGGTTCCGCACGATTTGGCGAGGATCATCCCGCCTACAAGCTGGCTCGCCGCGTGGGTGATGCCATCGCTCGCATGGGCTTTACGGTGATGACTGGCGGTGGTCCGGGCATCATGGAGGCGGCCAATCGCGGGGCCAAGGATGCGGGCGGCCGCAGTGTGGGTTGCAACATTGAGCTGCCCTTTGAGCAGCGCGAAAACCCTTGGTTGGATCGCTGGGTGGTCATCAAGTATTTCTTTGTGCGCAAGGTACTGCTCATGAAGTACAGCTACGGCTTTGTGATCATGCCCGGCGGCTTTGGCACACTCGATGAGATGTTTGAGGCCTTGACGCTCATCCAGACCCACAAGATCCGGAATTTTCCGGTGGTGGTGATGGGCAGTGAGTATTGGGCGGAGATGAAGCAGTGCGTGGATCGCATGCTCGAGAAGGGGACGATCAGCCCCGAGGATGCCGAGTTGATTTGCTGGACGGACAGCGTTGAGGAGGCCGTGGCTCATTTGCAGCAGAAGGCAGTGCTGCAGTTTGGCCTGCGTGAGGAGCCCCTGCCGCTGTGCAATGTATTGCTGGGTGAGCGCAGTCTGTAAGCACTCAGGCTCCGTGGGGTTGGTGCGCTGAGGTCCCGCGCCAACCCCGCGGTGCTGCGGGCTCAGGGGGTCTTGGGTGTGGGGGCCGCGCCACCGAAGCAGTAAAGGCTGCCGTCATCAGCGCCGATCAGCACGCGGCCCGCGGCGACCGCCGGCGATGCCTTGACTGGTGCGCCGATTTCGTACTGCCACAGCTCGTTGCCCTTGGCGCAATCCAGGGCATAGAGGTGGCCGTCGTCGCTGCCAAAAAGTGCCACCTTGCCCGCACAGATGACGGCACTGCTGTCAATGCGATCCCGGCAGCGGTACTCCCAGAGTTTTGTGCCCCTGTCTCGTGCAATGGCGTGAAAGCGTTTGTCGCGTCCACCACAGAAGACCTGATTGCCCCAGATCGCCGGTGCTGCGTAAAACTCAAACTCGCGCTCCCCGTACTCCCAGACCTTGGCCCCATCCGCAAGCGAGTAGGCGCCAACGCGGTTGCCGTAGTGTGAGACATAGACCACGCCATCGCTGATGGCGACATTGTTGCCGATGTAGGCGCCCACCTCGATTTGTCGCAGTTCCTTGCCGCTGGCGGCGTCGTGCACATGAAGCACGCTGTCGCAGCCGCCAAAAACCACTTTGCCTTCGTCAATGGCGACGCCTCCGTTGATGTAATAGCCAGTCTCCGCCTCCCAGATTTTTTTGCCATCGGCCGCGTTGAGGCAGTACACCTTGTAGTCGTAGCTGCCGATGAGCACGCGCATCGCGCCGCTTGCAGGGTCCTTCCAGGCGCAGGCTGCGGCGTGGACCTCGGCCTGGGTCTCAAATTTCCAGGCCGGTTTGCCTGTGTTGGCATTCCAGGCGTAAACAAAACCATCCTGACAGCCTGCGATCACCAGATGCTCAGCCAGAGCTGCAGCTCCGTCGAAGGCTGCCTGGGACTTGTTGCTCCAGAGAATGGAGCCGTCCTGCAGGCTCAGGCAGTGGAAGCCACCGTCCTTGGCCCCCACAAAGACACGGCCATCCGAGACAATCGCGCTGCTGACCAGCATCTCAGCCTGCCCCTTGGGTTTTTCCATCAGTTGCCGCTGCCACAACAACTTCAGGGGAAAGGAGAGCTCCGCGCTGCTTTGGCCGCGCATGGCTGCATCGCCGCGGCTGTGGGGCCAGTCGGCAGTCGAGACCTTCGCTGGGGTGGCCAATGGCGTCGGGGCTGCGGCCGCTGGTGGCTTTTGGGCCGCTGCGACGCTCAGGCAGAGGGCGAG
>JAURHS010000193.1 GCA_030833205.1 Prosthecobacter sp. | reverse complement strand
TGGCGTTCGATGGGAGGCAGCGTTGCAGAGGGGCAGAAGCGCACCTCAGGCCTTGTATTGCCAATGCCGTAGAAGAAAATCAGTGGAGCGAGGATGTCCTCGGCTGGGCGCAGCGAGCCGGGAACAGTGGCAGTAGCCTCAGGTGTAGCGCTCATAACGGCGATGCTGGGGAAGGAAGAAGCCATGCAGCAGGCGGTCCACCTGCAACAAACCGCTGCGCGTCAGTACGATATGGTCCGCGTCGAGACTGGCAAATCCTGCGGCGGCCAACTGCTCAAGTTGAGCCGCGAAGAACTGACGCGGGTCAATGCCGAACTTTTGCCGATAGAAGGCAAAGTCGCTGCGCCCCAATTTGAGCTTGAGAATGAATTCGCGTACGAAGCGCTCCTCATGACTGGTGGCGTAGGCACGAAAGATGGGCAGGTCACCCTGATCCAGCGCCTCCATGTAGGGGCCAATTTCGGCCTGGTTCTGATAATGCATGCCCGCCAGGTGACCGAACGAGGCGACGCCACAGCTCAGCAAGTCTGCGCCCTCCCATAGGGCATCGCGGTAGACAAACGAAAACCGCTTGGGGTCGCGCACCGCGGTATAAGCGCTGGTGATCGTGTAGCCAGCGGCAACGAAGGCATCAAAGGCCTCACTGACCCAGCGACGCTTCGTGGGCCAGTCCGCCACAGGCGCGGTCACCTTGCCCTGGGCCTTCATGTCTCGGTAGATGGTGGTGTTGTACGGCACTTCCATCTGATAGATGGTCACGGCATCAGGCTGCAACTCCACAGCGCGCCGCACGCACATCTGCCATTTTTCCTCGGTCTCATTCATCATTCCTGCAATGAGGTCAATGTTGATGTGCCTGAAGCCCAGCGAGCGCGCAAAGCGATAGGCCTTGGTGATCTCCGCGCTGCGATGGGCGCGCCCGTTTGACTCGAGGATGTGGTCGTCGAAATGCTCGACGCCGAGGCTCAGGCGAGTGACACCGACTTCCGCGATGCCTTCGAGCTTGGTCTCATTGAGGGTGCCGGGTTCAGCTTCGAAGGCGATTTCCGCATCCGACTCCCAGGGAACCAAATCCTTCATTTGGGAGGTCAGTTCCCGAAGTTGCGGAACGCTGAGATAACTTGGAGTGCCGCCGCCGAAATAGACGAAACGCGCGCTTCTGCCCTTCAGGTAGGGCTGCGAGGCATAGTGCTGCATCTCCTTCATGCCGGCCTGAATGTAGGCGCGGATCTCGGCGGAGTTTTTGTCGGTGTAGACCTTGAAATAGCAGAAGTGGCAGCGCTTGCGGCAGAAGGGGATGTGAAAATACACTCCCAGTGGAATGTCTCTGGCGGCAGGGGTGAGCAGCGCCTCCTTCAGCGCGGGAACCTGCTGAGGCTGCCAAAAGGAGAAGGGCGGGTAATTCGAAACAAAGTAGTTGCCTGCCTCAGTGCTCTGCTGCCCTGGGGACTGCTCGGGGTTGACTGGATCCTGGAGTGAGGACATTGGCGGAATGGAGAGAACGCTTTGTGCTGCGGCCCTTTTGCCGGGGATTTTCAGGCGTTGCGCTCTGGGGGTTCAGTGCTGGCGCCAGTGCCCATCTCCTCCTCGGGTTGCAAGAGATCAACTTCGCGGCCTGCCACCTTGGCACGGGTCATGGCCACTGCAATCCAGCGGAAGGTTTCATTGTGGTCGAGCAGAACCTTGATGACCATGGTCAACGGCACGGCCATGAACATCCCCAGCGGACCCCATAGCCAGCCCCAAAAGATCACGGAGAGAACCACCACCAGGGGCGAGATGCCGAAGCGATTGCCCAGGAGTTGGGGTTGCACGAAATTGTCGAGCGAGAAATTCAACAGGCCGTATCCGATCGCCACTCCAAGCGCACCAGTGGTGCCGTGTTGCACAAGAGCCTCGACGATGGCGGGAATGCTGGCCACTGAGCTGCCCACGGCAGGAATGTAGTTGAAGACAAAGGCAAGGATCGCCCAGAGCAGGGGATATTGAAGATCGAAGAACCAGCACCAGACCCCGGCCAACGCTCCGGTCAGCAAGCTGATGAGGGTCTTGATGCCGAGAAACTTTTGAATGTCGCCGGCGCTGCGCAGCAAACCGCTGAAGTCAGGGCCGCCGCATTGCCGAATCGCGTCGAGGCGGCGATCCAGCCCCTGTGCCTCCATGAGCATGAACATCATCAGGATGATGATCATCACCAATCCCGCAAGAAATGCGGCGACAGTGCCGAAGGTGCTGCCCAGCAGTGAGCCCACGCGTGTGACCACATCCTGTTGCGCGGCGTAGCCGATCACCTTGTTCCAATCAAAGAGTGAATCGATGGTGGCTTGAGCCTCCGTGACCCCGTTGTCCTGCAGCCAGGCTGCGAAGTCGGTCATGTAGCGCTGCACACCGCGCAGGTAGCGCGGCAGGTCCTTGTTGAAACTCATCAACAGTCGGGCCGCCAAAAACACAATGCCGGCGAGTGCCCCAAGGTTGACCACCAGGGTGACGCCAAGCGCGGCGGCGAAGGGCAGACGACGCCTCACCAGCCAGCGCAAAATCGGGTAGGTGAGTACCGCGAAGAAAAAGCCGTAGGCGATCGGAACCAAGACTCCTGCGGCCATTCGCATGCCAGCAAGCACCACACAAAGGCAAGCTGCGCTCAGCAACATGGGCTGCCGATTCTCAGTATGGCTCGAGGGGGAGGGCAACCAGGAGTTGTTCATGAACTTCAGACGGAAAACCACCCTTTTCCGTTCTCAGTCTTCGCACAAGGGAAAAGGTCAACCAAAATGCAGGGATGGCGCGTTGGCTATTCGTTGCCAATTCTGCGGTTTCAGCGTACCTTTTCAGCCCATGTCTTCACTCTCCTCGCTCCGGCGCGCCGACTGGCCGCTTCTGCTCCTGGCCTTTTCGCTCCTGATTCATTGGAGCAAATTGATGAGTCCGGGCATGGGACTCTTGCCCAATTTTTCCCCGTGGCTGGGTCTCTGTTTTGCTGGTTCCCTCATGCTTCGTCGGCCCATGCCCTGGTGGGTTGCGCCATCGCTGTTGATGCTCACGCAATGTCTGGCGCTTGGTGCATCCCAGGCGTTCAGTTCGGAGGGCCTCCTGATGCTTTGCTTCTACGCGATCTGCTCGCTGGCCGGCAGGGCCTTGCGCGGCAGGCTGGCCTTGTCTCAAGGGGTTGCAGCGACAGCCCTGCTGAGCTTGGCCTACTATGTTCTCTCCAACACGGTGGCGTGGATGGGGACTCCTGGGTATGGCCAGGACCTTGCGGGTTGGTGGCAGGCGCAGACGGTCGGCCTCCCAGGGTTCCCCCCGAGTTGGATCTTCCTGCGCAATGCTTTGCTCGGAGACATTGGTCTCGCCGCGCTGCTGGCACTGGCGGCGCAGCCAGCGGACTTGGGCCTGCGCCAGCGAGGTGTCGCTGCACCGCGCTAAGCCCCAGGCGCCGCTCTTTGGGGCTGAACCCGCAGGCCCCGCCCCCTAGTCGAGGATCGGGGTGAGGACCATGTTGCGGTAGTCAATGTCGGTGTGGTCGCCCTGAAGGTAGATCGGACCGGGTTTGGTCTCGTCGCTGGACATTGCGCCCCCCGTGCAACCGAGCACGGGCTGGTTGTCAATCAGGGTTTGCCCGTTGAGGACCACCGTGAGGTGGCGTTTGACGAGGGTGATGTCCAGAGTTTGCCACTCTCCAACAGGCTTCTCAGCGCTTACTGCGGGAGTGATTCTGCTGTAGAGCGCGCCCATGTGGTGGGAGTCGCGCGGCTTGCCAAAGCTCTCCATGATCTGCACCTCGTAGATGCCGCGCAGATAGATTCCGCTGTTGCTGCCGGCAAGGGTTCTGACCTCAGTCTTGAGGTTGAAGTCTTCGAACTCGGCGTCGGTGCGCAGATTGCCGAAGTGTTTGCCCTTCTCCTTACTGACTCGATTCTGCAGAATGCCATCCTTGACGCTCCAACCGTTGTCCGCGGCCTTCAGGA
>JAURHS010000020.1 GCA_030833205.1 Prosthecobacter sp. | reverse complement strand
CGCTGATGGAAATTTTTGCCGATCAACACCACCTGATCACCCTGCGCACGGAATCAGGCCGATCCACACTTCGCTTTGACCGAACTTCAATCCAAAGAGCACTACCAGGGCAGAGTTGTTGCCGAGCGGCCGGATTGAGGTCCATGGCCGCGCCGTCGCGCTAGGTAGCTGCTAAAGTTTGACTCGATCGCACTTGCGATCATCAGCGACTTCGTGCCAACCTCAGCCCCTCACTATGAAATTTTTCCTGATCTTGCCACTGGCCCTGCTTTCTGCCTGCTCCAGTCCACTTCCAGCTAAAAACCGCGGAATCACTCATGGATTGGTGCAGATGACCCTCAAACGCGGGCAGACCACGCAACCGCAGGTTCTCGAAGCCTTTGGTGCGCCTAACATCACCTCACTTGAAGGGGATGGAACCGAAGTCTGGACTTACCTAAGGCATGCCAGCCGATCGGTTGGCGGCCGAGCCTCAGCAGGTCTTGGAATTCTCACCGAATCCCCAGCTCGTCTCCGCCTGTTTGGCCTCTCTGCAGACGGCTTTGAGCAGTCCTCGCGGGCAATGACTCTCATCATCCGTTTTGATTCTCGGAAAATAGTCAGCGACTTCAGCAGCCTCGCCTCTAGCTTCTAAACCACATGACAAGAGTTCTCCAGGCATGCGCAGGCTTCAAGATTGGACTGCACTTCATGGTCAGCGCGTTGCTGGTGGCTTGCAGCGCCGGCGGGGCCCGAAAGCCAGGCTGGGAGGTGCAGACGTTTCAGAAAAACTCATTCGAATGCAGCGAGCGAATGGCGTTCAAATCGGTCTTGAGCGTCTTTCAGGACCTTGGATACCTGGTTCGTAGCGCGGATGTAAACTCTGGTGTGATTACAGCGAGCAGCCCAACTCGCAACCGCACCCTTCTAGCGAGTCAAATGAGGACCACTGAGGCGGTGGCAGTCATCGAACCTCTCGGAGGCGACCGCTGCTCGGTTCGAATCAACTTGGTCGAGGTGATCGAGAAATCCACATTGCTGGGGAGAACCAGCAGGGCTAATCATCCCATCGAACTGCCTGAGCCATACACTGACGCCTTCATCAAGATCCGCGAGGCGGTTTTCCTGCGGTCCAGGCGCTGGCCAAAAAACTAAGCCTAAAGCCGCCCTGGAAGGCTGAATCCAGGTCGAGACGCAACGACTGCGACTTCATTCTTTGCCTCAAGATCTGAGTTTTGCGAATGTTGCTCTAGACTCGGGTTGATTGGACCTGTTGAGGCTACTTCATCAGGCCAATCACCGTCGAGGTCATGGCGCGAATGCCAGTGCTGATGCTGGGCTCGGGCACGGGGAGGAACAGGGGCGAGTGCAACGATGGAGGCGAGGTGCCTGCCGCCTTGTGGGCATCGAGGGTGGCCTGCTCCTGCGTGCCGAGCCAGAACATGCAGATGGGAACGCGCTCGCGGGTCAGGCCGTATTCAGCGAAGTCCTCGGCGCCCATCACCGGCTCGCGGGTCAGGACCTTTCCGCGGCCAAGGTCTGCCTCGCAGAGTTGGCGCACCTGGGCGCAGAGCTCGGGTTGATTGTACACGGCGGGAGACTGATCATCGGAGACGATGACTTCGGGCATCTTCTCGGCAGGCATGCCTGCGGATTGGGCCTGGGCCTTGACGATGCGGCGAATGGATTCAATGAGATGGGCGCGGGTTTCACTCTTGTAACTGCGCAGCGTCAACTGCAGGCGCACCTCATCAGAGATGATGTTGCTCTTGGTGCCGCCGTGAATGCTGCCGACGGTGACCACGGCGGGATCGCCGGGCCGCACCTCACGACTGACAATGGTTTGCAGGGCAAGCACGATCTGCGAGGCCAGCACGATGGGGTCCTTGCTGAGGTGCGGCATGCTGCCGTGGCCGCCCACGCCGCGCACCACAATCTCCACGCTGTCCACATTGGCGAGGGCATAGCCCTCAACGATGCCAATGCTGCCGTGGGGCAGATCCGAGGCGCAGTGCAGGGCCAGGGCCTTGTTTGGCTTGGGGAATTTGGAGAACAGGCCCGCTCGCAGCATGAGGCGCGCGCCCAGCACGCGCTCCTCGGCGTGTTGACCCACCATCACCAGGGTGCCCTTCCATTGATCGCGAAGTTTGGAGAGCAGGCGCGCTGTGCCGACAAAGCTGGTCATGTGGATGTCGTGGCCGCAGGCGTGCATCACATGGACCTCACGGCCTTGATCATCCCTGACCTGCTTGCGGCTGGCGTAGGGAGCCTGGGTTTGCTCGCGCACCGGCAAGGCATCGAGATCGGTGCGGACCATGATGACGGGGCCTTCGCCATTCTTCATCACGCCGACCAAACCACGCCCGCCAACGCCCTCAGTGACTTCAAAACCCGAGGCTCTCAGTTCCTCCGCGATGCGGGCGGCGGTCTCGACTTCGTGCAGGGATAACTCGGGGTTGGCATGCAGGTGGCGATAGAGATCAAGCAAGGACGGCATCTCCACCTTGAGCAGGGCATCGCGATGGTCTTGCGCGGCAAGGCCGCTGGCGAGCAGGAGGCAGAGGAGGCAGGCAAGGGATCTCATGGGCAAGGCAGGCAGGTTAGCTTGTCGCTGTTGCCATCGTCAAGATGGCCGGGCAAGGCATGACCTTCAACCCGTGCCATGGCGCTGTCTCTGATGGATCAGGATTTCCAGCGACCAGCTCAAGCCTTGAGCCTTTCAGGGCATTTACTGCCGCTGCAGGGCCAGAAGCACGCGGTAGCCATGCTCATTGAGCAGGGCAATGGCGGCGCGGTCGCTGCTGTCACGGGCAGCGTCCGCCAGCGAGTTGAGCGCGCTGTAAAGCGACTCCACGGCCGCATCCAAAGACTCGGCGCGGGTTTCATGGGCCTTGTAGAGATTCTCCAGGCAGGTGGCCAGAAGGAAGGCGCCCTCCAACTTCTTGGCATAATACAGGGTGAGGGTGCGGCTGCCCTCGCGGGCACGAGTGTTGGCGCGGAAAAACTCGCTCATGGCGCTGAGGTAATGACCCTTGAGCTGGGTCACCCATTCCGGCACCGGACCCTTGGCATTGAGGTGGCGGGTGAACATGTCGGCAGCGGGCCGGCCCAACGCGGGGTCGTGTTTGGCAATCAGGGCGTTGGCCTTGGCGATCTGCTCAAAGCCTAGCCACATGCGATCCGCCACGCCCTCGCCGCACATGGGCGTGATCAGATCTGAGAGCGTTTTTTGATCGCGAAACTCGACCTGCGGCAGTAAACTGGTGGGCTGTGGCGCGGCTTTGACCACCTCAAAGCCCATGGCCTCGGCCTTGGCACGGAAGGCGGCCGTGATGGACACCACCTCGGGGTTGGCAAAGGTCTTGGCGCCGCCAAAGGCCTTGCGGCCTGCGGTGTCGCCATCCACGGCGATCGGCTTGAAGGGCTTGATGCTGCGGGGTACGGCCACGCTTTGATAACCCAGCGCCTTGAGTTGCTTGAGGCGTTGCTCGAGTTCCTCAAGGCTCCAGGACTCCTGCCCCAGCGCGTCGCCGCTGTAGCCATTCCAGAGAGTGGCGCCACTGACCGGACGCGAGATGACTTCCAGGGTGCTGCTGCCCGCCACGGGCGCGCTGCCTGAGGCCAGCTTGCTGACGGCGCCCTCGGCGAGGCAGAAAAGATTTTCGCGGGTGCGCACATAGAGGCGGCCATTGGCGATGGTTGGTGTGGCGATGATCTCCTCGCCGAGGTCATGCTTGCCCAGCACCTTGAGTTGTGGCCCGTCCTCAAGCACGACGACAAAGCCGTTCTTGCCCGCAAGATAGACCCTGCCATCGGCAGCCACCGGCGAGGCGAAGTAATCGCCGAAGTTGCCCAAACGCGCCCGGTCCCAGAGGGTTTTGCCGTCCCTGGCGTCATAGCAACTGGACATGCCGCCGCTCTTCACCAGATACAGCCGGCCATTGTAGTAAAGCGGGCTGGCGATGTTGGAGGGGGTCTTGTGGTCGAGGTTCCAGAGCAGGTGGGTCTTGGTCACATCGCCACTGCCGCCGCCGCGCACCGCCTGAATGATGTTGCCCCCTGCCGCCATGTTGTCCGGCGACTGGAAGGCGGTGTCAATTTCATCGGCGTCAATCAGGCCGTTTTTGTTTTTGTCTGAGGCGTCGAAGCGTTCATGGAATTCACGCGGGGTCTCTGCACGCGCCAGGACGCGATCCTGATTGGTGTCCAGCCACTCCAGCAAGGCGTGCTTCAGCGTGCGGGTGCTGTCGCCATAGCTTTGCACCGCAATGTAAATGATGTCCTCATGGACCACGGGTGTGGTCATGATGGTGCGCAACAGGGTGTTGCAGGTCCACTTCTCGCGGCCTGTGGCAGGATCATAGCCTTTGAGCTTGCCGCTGCCAGCCACCACAAGGTCGCCCTTGCAGAGCACGGGCACGGCATAGCCGGCGAGCATCTCCTTGCGCTGGGTCTTCCAGCGTTCCCTGCCACTCTCGGCATCCACGGCCACCAAAAAGGGCGTAAGGTCGTCATCCTGACAAAAGATCACCATGCCATCATGCACGATGGGCGAGGAGGCGGCGCCCCAGTCCATCAGGTAGGCCGGGCGCGGCATGCTGTAACGCCAGACTTCGGCACCGCTGGCGCAATCCAAGGCCAACAGGCCGATGGTGCTGAAGTGCAGGTAAACGCGCTTGCCGTCCGTGGCCGGTGTTGAGGAGGCGTGGCTGTTGGGCGGAGTGATGCGCGGCAGGGTGCCGGTGTCCAATTCAGTGCGCCATTTCACCGCGCCGCTGTTGGCGTCAATGGCCTGCAGGGCCAGCTTGTTGTCACCGGCCATGCCGCTGACATAGGCCACACCATCCTTGAGGACTGCCGAGCCGACACCATCGCCAACGCGCACCTTCCAGGCGAGATTCTCCGAGGCACTGAAGCTCTTGGGCAGTCCCTTGGAGGCGGAGACGCCGCTGGCATTGCCACCGCGAAACTGCGGCCAATCCTCGGCCTGCAGGCCGCTGACAAAAAGGAGCGCGCAGCAGGCGCAAAGGACAGATGGCTTCATAGGGAGAGGCATACGAGGCGCCCACCCCAGGGTTATCAGAACCCCCTTGGGTCAGGCCAAAGCCTGCCTATGGAGCGCGCTGCTCGACTGCGCCAGCGGCCTGCTCAAGCGGGTACTGGCTGGTGAGCTCGCGGCTGAGCTGCTCCTGCAACTTCGCCTTGCGCTCCGCAAGGGCTTGACGCTCCAATTCTGCAGCGACCTCCTCGAAGGGTTTTTGCAAGGCCGCCTTGATGCCCACCAGGCGCACCATGAACACGCCCTCGGGTCGCGAGATCACTTCGCTGACTTCGCCTTCCTGCTTGAGCGCAAAGGCAATCTCGGCCACGGCGCGGGTGAAGGCATCGCCTGCGGCGTTTTCCCGCGCCATCCAACCCAGCACACCGCCCTTGAAGCGACTGGCCTGGTGCTCGGAGTAGTCCACGCCGAGCACGGAGAAGCCCTCGGCCGGATTTTTCTTCAACTCGGCCTGTCCCTGATACCACTGACGGGCCTCCTTGAGGCGCCCGACATAAGCCTCGCGTCTGCGTTCATCGGCCCCCGGATTGAGCCAAAGCACTGCAGCGCGGCGCAGCTCCGGCGACTGGTAACGGGCGGCATTGGCCTGGTAGAGGGCACGCAGTTCCTCCTGCGGCAAAGGCCCAGCAATCGCCTTGAACTGCGGATTCCAGCGCAATTCCTGATAGCGTGAGGCCAGCAGACGCGCGACTTCCACGCGAATCGCACTGTCCTGAAGCAACCCTGCATCAATGGCGGCGGCGGCCAACTGCGCGCGCTGCCCAAGCCTTTTCAATTCCTGACTGCGAATCACCTCGCTTTGCGCAGAGATGCCCCGGTCGTTGAGTTCCCAATCGAGATCGGAGGCACGCACCGTCAGTTCTCCAACCTTGAGCAGCTCCGCGCCACTGCCACCTTCAATGCCCTTTCTGCCGCATGCCGACAGGATCAAGGCTGGCAACAGGAAGCCACGGGCAAGGCGCCAGACCAATGCGTAGCCTGCGGTGAACAATGACATGGGATGTGCAGGATCCTCAGCGGGCGAGATTGCGAATCAACGCATTGCCGCTGCCTCGGGTGAACTCCCAGGTCAGAAGCCTGACGCCTGGCCCGATTTCCCGGCTGAAGCGCGTGGCCGCACCCGTGGTTTGAGCTTGCAGCACGCCGTCGAGGTAGAGGGCGAGACGGTCTCCGCTGCCCGCGCCGGGAACGGACAACTCGACATCAAGCACGCGCGGCCCCTGCACTTCGATCAGCAGGCGGCTGACATCGCCCCTGACGCTGCCGGAGCTGCTCACATTGCCCGTGGCCTGGTCGGCGCTCCACTGCGCATTGCCACGCATACCGTAGCGCGCTGCGCCCGCCATCGAAGCCAGATTGGCGCCGAACATCTGCGCCGATTCCAAGGTCATGCCCAGACGGTAATAACGACGGGTTTCGCCATTGGCCCGAACTGGGCCGCGCAGCCTGACCACGCCATCCTCGCGCACTGGCACAAACTGCGAACTCACATCGCTCCAATTGGCCTGGTCTGCAGAGGAGAGCACGCGCACGCGCAAATCCGCGCCATTGACATTGCCAAGACTTGAAAACTCGGGTCGGGAATCCCGCAGGGAGAACGCCAGAGGGCGACGGCTGAGATCCTCCACAGTCTCCAAGCCCATGGCATAGGCGAGCACATAATCGGAAAGAGGCCGGGAACCACTGGCCAACTCTGGCAGTCCGCCCTCGGCAGAGCTGCTTCCAGTGCGCACAAGCCAGCGCTGGAATCCGGCACCCTGAGCCTGTTGCAGGGTGGCGGCAAGATACACATTGGCCTCACTGGGACTTCCCACCAGATAGGCGCTTCGCGCCTGCAAGGCAACCACTGCAAGGCGGGGGCCTGCGGCAACCCCGGCAGCCAGGGCATTGACGCGCAATTCCACGGCATCGCGGCCTGCGGGGATGGTCACGCTTGTCGGCAACGCACTCATGCTGGCGGGCCCCGCGGTTCCCGAGGTCTTCAGGCCAACCACAAGGTCGCGCGCGAGGCCACCGCTGCGGCGGATGAGCAAACGGGCCGTCTGCTCGGGAGATGCCACGGCGTTGGCCTCCAGCGTCTCCAACCAAACCCTTGTCATGTCGGTGAGAGCGGTGGTGACGGCGTTGCCGTTGACATTGTATTTGTAGTTGGGCAGCACCGACACTTCCAAGGCATTGGCGCTGCTGCCGAGGTCCTGTTGCGGGAAGACGGTGATGGTCTTGCTGGTTTCCCCACGCGCGAAGCTCACCACCGTGCGCTGTCCCTGCGTTGTGGAGGCTCCCTCAACCACATAGGTGCCGCTGCCGCCCGTCTGGGTGAAACCAAGCGGAACCTCCATGGCAGCGGCGGTGCCTGCGCCACTGCGATTGATCGTGACCTGGAAGGAGCCATTGCTTGAGCGGTCCACCGTGCCAACGCTGCCTGGGGAAGCAAGTTGCACCGTGGTGGGGATGCTCAGCTTGCCCATCCGAATGCGACCCTCCGCAATGAGTACTGGCAGTTGTGCGGCGGCAATGACCTGCCTTTCCAGCACAATCTCGAGCACGCCGCCCTGCGGCTTGGTCACCACCAACACCGTATTCACCCAGGGTACGCCACCGCTGCTCACTGACTCCGAGCGCAGGGAAAGATACTGCCGTGCGTCGCCGCTATGCCCCCAAAACAGGGCCGAAAGATCAATGCAGTCGCGCTGCACATCGAAGTCGGTGAGGCGATCGCGTCCCGAGTCCACCTCGCCATAGACGAAGCGGTCTGCACCGCCGGCTCCAGTGAGCTGATCATCGCCTCCACCCCCCGAGATCACATCGTCGCCCGCGCCGCCAGCCAAAGTGTCCTGGCCGAAGCCACCGCGGATGATGCGACTTGCGCTGCCAGCGGCGGAGCGCAGCGTGACATTGCGCAGATCCGTGCTGAAATTCCAGACCACGGCACCGCGCCATTTGGACTGCAGATAATCACTGACACCACGCAGCTTTTGCTCCGGCAGGGCGGTGGGATAGATCAGGATTTCCTGCAGTTGGCCTTGCAGACTCTGACTGACGGAGGCGGCATCGCCAGCGGCAGTGCGACGCGCGCCGATGGTCGGCAGCACGGCCTCAAGCGAGGCTCCTGTGGCAGGTTCGCCATCATGGCCGAGGCCATCAATGTTTTGCAACTGCGCACTCTGGCGGCGGAACACCGAGGTGGTTGGTCTGCCGGCAGCGTTTTCAAATCCACGCACCGCAAGGCCGTCCATCTGATACAGGGGCGCGCCGGGGTAGGAGATCGCGCGGCTGGTGGGTGCGATTTCCATGAAGCCACGATTGCTCGACATCAGGGTCTGAGCCACATCGCCACTGGGAGCAGGCACATAAGACATCAGCACCGTGTGATCCCCGGCAGGCAGACTGGCCTCGTTGAAGAACAGGTGAGCGGACTTGGAATCTGAGAAGTCGGCTGCGCGCCCGGTCACCCGCGGTTGCTGGGACGACAACGGCTGCAGTGCAGGACGGCCACGACCTGAGCGGTCGCGCCACTGGCCAATGCCACTGCCCTCTGCTGGAAGATCCTGCCCGTCGAGCCAGAGCGAGGACTCGCCGCCGTCTTCCATGCTGGGCAACTGGGCGCGCAACGACAGTGTGGCGCTGGATTGCTGACTCCCACCGTCATTGAAGGAAAGCTCAATGAGGGCGTCGCGGACTTCGCGCTGACGGTGCGCCACGCTCAGGCGACCGCTCTTGAGTTCCGCATAAGTCAGGCTCACCGGACCACTGCGGGGCTGTCCGTCGTGCTTGAGGACAAAGCCACTGTCTGAATCGCAGCTGAGGGTCAGGTTGAGGTTCTCATCGGCAGTGTCGGAGTCCAGCAACTGCAGATAGAGCCCGGCCTCACCAGACTCCGGAACGAGCACATCAGCACCGGCGAGCATGGGGTTGCGATTGCTTTTGTTGGGATCACCGCCGCGCAGAAATTCCTCGAGATTGCTCCATCCGTCGCCGTCGGGGTCGTCAGCGGCAACATTGCCGTCGAGCGCCAGCCCATGGATCTGCTTCCACCAGTCGGGAATGCCGTCCCCCGCGGTGCTGTTGCTTTGTCCAGAAACCAGCAGATCGAGGCGGTATTGACCCGCGCGACTGGCAAAATGAAGCGCGTAAAACTCCGAACTGCCATCCGGCAGTGTGGCGGGCACACCATCAATGCTGATCTGCTCCACCTTGAACTTGGTGGCGAGGGTATTGATGGAGAGAAACTCATTGAGTCGTCCTGCCTCGGGCAGATAGGCCAAGGGAACCTTGAGCGAATACGAAAAGGCCTTGTAGTCGCCATTGCCGGTGGGCCGCAACTCGGTGCTGAGGGTGACGCGGTTGGCGCTATTGGACTGATTGACGAATGTCACCTTGAGCACCCCGGACTGCAGCAGGAAGCTCTGCCCCCCGGAGGCCTTGCGCACCTCGCCATAAAAGATGGCGTCGGATTCAGTGAAGCCTTGGCCAGAGGCTGGCAGCGCAGCCAGCAGGCCAATCAAGGCGAGAAATGGAATGAGGAATGGGTTCATCGAGGGGCGGGGATGAAGGGTCTGCAACGCAGGCGTGCTCGTCATTGGCCGGAGTGCGAATAGGTGAGGATGTGCAGCTTGATGTCTGAGACACTTTCGGTGAAGGCGTCCAAACCGGACTCGGCGTCATGGTGCAGGTTGACGCCCGGAATGATCAGCATCCACTCCGAGTTCCACACGGAGCGTCCGATGAGCCTGGCATTGGCGGTGAGTGTCTGTTCCTCGTCGCCGTCATAGTAGAGGCGGAAGTCGCCGTGACGACGCGTGGCGCCAAAAGTGCCATCCGTGCCGTCAAGCGTGGGGATGAAGCCAGGGGAGCTGAGGTTGTTGCTGTTGATCGTAAAGGGAACGGGAAGGCGCCGCTCCACAACGCTCCAGGCGCGCACCACCGGCAGTGCATTGGTCGAAGTGCGCATGTAGTCATTGCCCACGGGGACAAGATAGGCGCGCGGCGTGGCGGCAAGGCCCGCGGGCCCATAATTTTCAAGCTGCACGCCCAGCGTTTGAATCTTGGTGGCAAAATTGGCGAGGCTGAAGCCGTGATCTCCTGGGGCCAATTGCAGGCCAAAGAAATTGCGCCCGGCCTCAATCGAAGTGGGGAAGCGGAGCACCAGGCCCGGCTGAGCCCCACTGCCCAATGGTCTGCAATGCGTGACGAATTCCGGCAGTTGGTTCAGGTCGGGAACCAGTCTGGCCTTGAGAGCATCGCGCCAGCGCGCGCGGCTGGCCGGCGCATCGGGGTTGGCTGCCACCAGCGCCAGCTGTGCTGCCGTGCGCTGCGCGGCCGGGGTGTCAAAGGCATCATAGACCTCCTGATCGTAGTTCATGATGCGAAGCAACTCGGTGCGCAGTGAGATCTGTTCGCTAGCACCCTGGGGGTTGCTCAATCCAAGCTGGCCCTTGAGCACGCGGAAGTTGGCTTTGAGCTGGGCGAGGATCTCAGCAAGGCCGCCGTTGCCCATCAATGGTTGTCCATCCACCCACTGCCCGAGCTGGCGTTCACGCACGATGCGGTCAAGAAGGCTTCCCGGCGCGCCGGGATGGCCCTCATCGAGGCTGGTCTCATAGTCGTAGGCACGCGCGGCAAGCCAGACATAGCGCGCTGCGTTGTTGAAGGCGCTTTGGTATTTGCCGAGTGACTCGTTGCGTGAGAGGCGCAGCAGCATGTCCTGATAGCGGTTTTTCTGCACCTTGGCGGCAAGGATCTTGTTGAACGCCTCGCGCTCGCGCAGAAGGCGGAAGCCAGTGGCCTGAGCGGTGATGAAACTCTGGCGATGGGCCTCCATGCTGTGAATGGCGCTGCCAATCGCATTGCGCAGGGGTCGCTCATTGCCGATGTGACCGGCCAGATCCTCCAACAGGCCTTCCAACTCACGAATCGTGTCGAGTTGCTCATTGTCGCGCTCCTTGCGCGCGATGATCTCATCGCGGACGAGGTTCAAGACGGTCTTGGCGATTTCAGCAACCTGCTCGGCCACGCTGTAGCTGGCATTGGCTGCGCCTTGGATGCCGGCCATGACGCCGCGCGCAATCGAGGTGAAGTCATTGGAAAAGCCGATGGAGGTGGGCAGGCTCTCGCGGATCGCTCCTGCGGTGATTTTGATGGGACCCGTGATCAGGTTGGCCACCCTCAGCGCGACATCAATGGTGGCAATGATGCTGTTGAAGCTGGCGCGAACGCCGACAATCACATCCTTGTTGCCTTCCTTCTGGGCATTGAGCTCAAGCTCGGCGCGCAGGCGATTGACCTTGGCTTCGAGCTGACGCAGGAAGGCGATGTAATTGGAGATGGAGGAATCCAGCTCGATTTCCGAGGCCAGCATCTCCTGCAATGAGGCCTGCAGGCTGCCATAACTGGTGCGAGTGCCCCAGCTGCTCTCCGCCTGGAATCCATAGCGCGATGCTGTCACATAGGGCACCTGCAGATTGTCCAACTGACTGCCAAAGCGGTACAGGCTATTGGCGTTGATCAGGGACTCGAAGGCACGCGCCTTGCCGTTGTTGTTCATCTTGCTGTAGAGACGGACCATCTCGCCCTGATTCATGACCTCGGCGCCGCTGATCTTGCCGCTGAGCGTGAGATAGCTCACCCCGCTGTCATTGCCTGCCTGCATTGGGGGCACAATCTGGGCAATGGTGACCTTGTCGAGGTAGGCGTAGAGCACGCTGTCGGGCCCTTCGTAGCCCTCGGGGTAGACCTTGCCGAAGCCAATGGTGCCGGTGTAGGGGCGACCGAAGATTTCAATCAGGCGGTTGCGGTAATCGAGGTCCTGGCTGAGCGCCTGCTGAATCAAGGCGTCGGTGTCCTCGCCAATGGCGCGCAGCTTGTTGTCCGCCTGGGTGGCAAACTGCAGCGCGGTCATCGCATTGGCGCCAGCCTCCTGCGCGCGGTCCACCACCTGCTCAAAATGGGAGCGACGGTCGTTGCCCGAGGAGTTGTCGTAGAATTGCAGTTCGATGTCGAAGGTGATGGCATCGGAGTCCAACCCCAGCGGGTTGACCCCGCCGTTGGCCTCATCCATGGCAACCTGGATTTCATGCAGACCGGCGGCAAGCTGGCCGATTTCATCCGCAGCGGCGGAACGCTCCAGGGCATCGAGGTTTTCGGGATTGTTGCCCGCTGCCTGCTCCGGCAGGATCGCATTGGCGACGGCGTGATCAAACCAGGCAGCCTGGCCCGCGCGATGCGCCCACTCAGAGACCCCCCAGGCGCGTGCCGGATCGGCCGCGTCGGTGTAGCCCTGCCACTGGCCATCGGGGTCACGAGTGTAATTGAGGCGATAGGTGCCGCGCACAATGTCGCGCCCCGCCCGGGCCTTGGCCGCCGCCAGCTTTGCGAAGGTCTTCTCATCGAGATAGTCCACCTCAAGCACATTTTGCATCAGGGAGTACAACTCCGAGCGTGCCGCCCAACTGAAGCCGGGGTGCTGCAAGAGTGTGTAGTGCATGTCAATGGCAGAGAGGTAGTGGCCCCAGGCGTCGCCATGGCCCTGCGGGTAAAGCTTGCGGGCGTCGTCCTCGTTGATGAAGCCATCGGTGTTGGCGTCATGGATGTTGTAATTGACATTGTAGGCGGGTTCGCCAAGGCCCTTGGCATAGTTCCAGAACAAGCGATTGTAGACGGGGTAGCTTTTCAGGAAGTCGGTGCCGCGCAGCAACGCCAATTCCTCGTGCATGAGATCGGCCTCCATGTTTTGGAAGGCATGCGTGTAGGAGGCGACGCCAAGCAGCGAGTTGTCCGCACCCGCATTGATGGTGTTGTCTTGCGCGTCGCTGTAGGCCTCGCTGCCCAACAATTCGTAAAGCGTGCTCAGACGGGTGGCGGCCAGCAGCAGGGCCTGCTTGATGCCGGCACTCGCGGCGCCGTTGGAGGAATTGTCAATCGAGAGGGACTTGGCCCGATCCAGCACCGTGCTGTAGAGCTCAATGAGGCCGGTGTTTTCAATCACACTCTTGTCCGAGTTCAAGGCCACATTGCCGGCATAGGGCGCGCCGGCGATCTGGATCTGGCTGCTGTAGGTGGCAGGGCTTTCATTGCCGAAGAAATCCGTGTAGCGCGCCTCATAGGGGTTGATCCGGTCGAGCACCCGCTTGACCCAGCCCATCACCAATTGGGGCACGAAGCGCTTGCTGCCATCTGCCTGCAGTTGCGGCGAATTCGCGGCGCCCGCCCACTGGAATGGCGCGGGGTTGCCGTAGGCCCAGGCCGCCGTTCGATTGGGGACTTCAAAGGGCACGAGTTTCCAGTTGGTTTCGTTGCGGTGACGGTAGCGCATCAGCACCAGCTTGTCGGCAAGCACCACATCCGGCCTGCCCTCGAGCACGATGCTATGCAGACCCAGATGCTTGTCAGCCATGTTCAGGCCTGCGTTGTCCAGGCGCTCCTTGGGCAGGTACTCCTGCCAGAGCGTGTTGCCTGCGGAGTCCACACCCTTGAGGGTGCCGTCGGTTAGCACCTCACCGGCCACTTCGTCGAGTGAGGCGGCATCGCGGATCCACCACTCGTAGTAGAGATCGGCCGTGTTGGCGCCAAAGTCACCGTTGTGCTGCAGGGTGATCTTCTCGCTGAAGGCGTCGGAGCCTTCGATGACCTTGATCGCTCCGCGGTAACGCTCAGGCACGATCTCGATGATGTGCAGACTCACGGCGGCCCCGTTGAGTTCGCTGCGGTTGTTCTCGGCAATGGTGATGTACAACGAACCGGTGGGTGAAGCGGTCAACAGCGAGGCGTTGGGCACCAGGGCAGCGCCGACGCCGAAGCTGTTGAGGGGCACCAACACGGGGCTGGGTGAGCTGACGGGCGAGGTGATTGAGGTGTTCCAAAAGGTCGTCAACTCTGTCGGCCAGCTGCCAGGCCTGCTGCGCAGACCCTGCAGGTTTTTCACTGGCTGGCTCGCGGCGGTGTTGCTGCCTGTGGCTCCCTCCGGTGACTGCACCTGCACATACAGCGCGTCCACGGCATTGGTCCAGCCACTGCTGCTGGCCAGGGCGCGGATCTTGCTGTATTCATCGGGGGTGAGGATGTTGGGCTCAAGGATGTTGAGTGGGTCTGGTCCGCTGGTGAGGTCCTTGTCGCCGCTGTCCTTGTTGTTGAGGTAGCCGCGCAGCACGAGACGCTCCTCAAGGGAGTTGTAATAGAAGCGCCTTTGCAGCGAGCCTGGCAGGTCCTTGAAGTACCAGCGCTCGGCCACCACGAAGACCTTGTTGCGTTCCGCAGGACGCAGCCCCGCTGCATTCATCTGCGCCACACTCAGGGCCTGCTCACGGCGATCCAGGGGGCGGATGATCCGCGCAGAAGCGCCGGTGTAATCGAACACGCCACCGCCGGTGGTGGTGCCCAGGACCATGCTGGGGGTGGCGCTGTCGTAGATGATTTCCGCCGCCTTCATGGCCACCAGCGCCGGCAGACCACTGCTACCGGGATTTTCATTGAAATACTCGCCGCCCTGATAGGTGAGGGTTTCTCCGCGCTTGAGCTTGGGATAATCCGAGCGCCAGAGGGTGTCGTAGACCACCTTCACCGGTTCGAGGCTGCTGCCGGTTCCTGTGAAAGTCCGGCTTCCGCCGACCAGCGCCGGCAGCCATGCCACAGGCGTGCCCACTGCAATGCCTGGAAGATGGAAGTCCGCGCGCTGTGGGTAGAAGAACTGGTGGAAGAAGCAGCCATTGCCCGAGACCACCCAGGCGTTGCCGTTCACATCACGCCACAGGCTTCGTTGGTTGACTCCGTTGATCTGCACGCTCGCACCGCGCGCATCGCGCATCGTGGCATTGCCAATCACCAGGTTCAGCGGATAGGGAGCGATGAGCAAATCGCCCGCGTACACCGGGTAGCGGAAGCTGTAGCTGAAGTTGTAAGCCCTGCCGCGGTCCAGGGTCAGGAATCGCTCCTCCGGCGTGGCCGCTGCAGAGTAAGAGAGCCCTGCCGTGGTGTTGACGACAGCGTCTGCGGGTCGGGGGAAGGCGATGCTGCCACTGCGCGTTTCAAATACCTGATAGGCAGCCATCTCTGTCTCGCCGCTGCTGAGGTTCGCGTACTGCACCAGCACCCAGGGCGCCGAGGTGTAACCGCTGCGGTTGTTGAGTTGGTTCTGCAGCGCGAAAGCGGCCATGGGCGGATTGTTGTCAATGTCCTCACCAAGGTTTTTGACCTTCAGCGCCGCTCGATAGGAAGGGGCCACCAGCGCGTGCTCCTCATTGGGGTTGTAGCCCGCGACATTGGCATTTCCCTGGTGGTAGATGCTCAGGTCGGAGTAGCGATCGAGGCTGAAGACCTCCTGGACTCTGCCCTGACTGTCCACGCCTTCGGAGCCCAGCCTGCTGGCGATGTAAATGGCCTTGCTGCGGTGCGGCCCAAAGGTGGGATAGGTGACCTGATTGTACAACGCCACCTCATAAGGCCAGGCCACCTTGGGATGGGAGTAGCGATCAAAGCGGTTGGGGTTTTCGTAATAGGCCACCTCGAGTCGGCGGTTGGCGCTGACAAAGAGCTGGTTGTCATTGACCGGATAGATGTTGCCCCACTGGCCAACCTCGGCGGCACGATTGTAGAGGGTTGCGTTGTAGTTGGAGACCGCATTGAGGATGTAGCCGCTGCCCGCGAAGCCGGCGTCGTCGAGCGTGCTTTCCAAGCGCGTCGCCACCTCCTGCAAATCGGTGCGAACCAGAGATTGGTCCTCGGTGCCCACGGCACCCAGGGCGATGTTGGAGCCGGTTCCCGAGTTTGCAAAGCTGCTGCTCACGCTCTGATTGCTCACCAGCTGATTCTCGCGCTCGAAGTTGAGCCAGATTTGCGGCCGCAGAGCGCGCAGGCCACTGTCGAGCCGGCGCGTCACCCGCAGCTCGTGAACATTGGCACTGGAGAGCCATGGGTCAACCGGTGAGGGGGTGACGCTGTTCAATGGCAGGTTGGCGAACAGCCGCAACTGATCGAGCTGCAGCTCGTTGGCGGGATCGGCATTCAAACCGAGGCGCAGGCTGTTGCCGTCCACCGTGGGATTGACCTGAAAGCTTGCCGTGTCCGCCGTGCCTTTGAGCGTGGTGGTGACAAATCCCGTCTCGTCGCGGACGCCATCAAGGTAGTAATCCAGCACGGTGGCCTCGGGACCATTGGCCACCTGATTGGCGAACACATGGATGACATGATGCCTCCACGAGGCTCCTGCCAAGGGATACTCCTTGCTGACACTGGCCCCAAAATAACTGACGGTGATGGTGGGCCCTTCAGGGTTGAGGGTGACTTTGAGGCGGTCGTTGGGCGTGCTGAGAATCGTCACCGGCTTGCCGCTGGCGCTGAAGGTCTGCGCGCTGGCAGTTGCATTGGCGGGCTGGCTGATTTCAAAGGTCGTGTTGTTGACGACAGAGGCCACCGTGGTGCCCGATTCCAGGGTCGAGCCACTGATGGCCATGCCGGCCACCAGGGAGGTCGTGCTGTTGCAGCTCACCGTGGTGGAGCCGCTTGTCGTGGCGACACCGCTCACCTCGACGGGGTTGTCGCGATAGCCACGCAGGTTGAGCCAGAAATCCAGCACAAAGTTGGGACCAAGATCCACGGTGCTGCTGCTGCCATTGGTGCTCACCAAGCCACTGGCACCGCGCCCGGCGCTGCCCGAGCCCAACAGCAGCGACCTTCTGCCAACCACAAGCTTGCTGCTGGTGGGCATGACCTGCTCGCTGTCGAGAATGGCTTTGGAGCGAACCACACGCACCGCCAGCTTTTCCTGGTTGAGATTGCCATCGGCCACCTCGTCGGGATTGGCACGGTAACTGTACACCAGGACACTGCGGCCGTTGCTCGAGGCGGTGAATGGCACTCCCGGTTCGGAGACGGCAGCGGTTCCCTCCACGGCGGGATCGGTGTAGGCCACATCCTGAAATTTCCATTCGTCCGTGCTGTCGGGGTCGAGTTTGGTCGGGGGGCGTTTGTCCTGTTGAGTATGGTAGAGGTGGTTGTAATGCGCGTTGCCCGTGGCACCAGGGAAGGCCACTCCGGGATTGGTCACGGCAAGGGTGTCGAGGGTGGTGGTGGTCACCCATGTTGGTGCTGTTCCCTGCCTGCTGCCGTCAGCATTCTCCCGTTCGGAGGTGAGGTTGACCTGCTGCCCGGGATAGCCGCTGACAATTTCAATCTGGTAGCTGCGACTGGCATCATTTTTGTCCGGCCAACTCAAGCGATTGGTCATCGGGTGCACCGGGTAAAGCTTGAGGTCCACCTTGTCCCAGCGCAGCGGGGCCCCCGCTGAGGTGCGGCCCAGAGGCAGGTCGCCCACCGGGGTGAAGGAGGAGGTCTGCGGGCCGCTGTCGCTGAGTTCCCGGGTCACCGCAGGTGCGACGCTGCGAACCAGCGGCGGCACGGTGAGCGCAGGATCAAAGGGCATGCCAAGCGGCACTTCTGCGCGGAAGACGGTGGGCTGATAGATCCAACGCACCTCCGTGGGCTGCGGGGCGCTGGTCATTCCCCAGCTCAGGGTGTACACGCGGGCGGTGCGGGAGCCGGTCAGCGGCGTGTTTTCCGGCACAGTCATGTCGTTGAGGTTGGAGATGTCAGTGCCCACGGGGGCGAGGTCGCCGCCGGGCGCTGAGACAAAATCCCCGAGTGTGTAGGAATCATCGGCGGTGCGATAGAAAGCGCCCACTTCCACCTTGGTTGGGCGGTCAATGCCCATGTTGATCCACACATCCGTGGTGTTGTTGCTGCCATAGGTCGTGGTGGCCACTGCGCCGTTGTACACGCGAATGAAGGGCAGGCCATCAAACAGGGTTCCTGCAAGGCCCACCACATTGCTGGTGGCGCTGAACCGGTAACGCGCCTGCGCGCTGACCAGCCATTCCAGTTCAATGGGGCCGGTGATGGTCAGGGCCTTGGTGCTGGAACGCGTGCCCACGCTCAATTCGCGGTGATCGGCAAACATCACCCGCGTTGGCGCGGGCAATGGCCCGGTAACCGGGTAATTGGTGACCTGGTAGCCCGTGGTCTTGAGCCGCACCCCTGTGTTCTCGGTATCCACCAGTGTGTCCACCGATGCGGTCAGCGGGCTGTTGGCGCGGAACCAGTGGCGTCCGCGCTCGGGCACTGGCGTTCCCACTCCGGTGAACTTGATGTTCACGGCGAACTCCAATTCCCAGCGCCAGACAAAGGTCATGTCACTGGTGAGGGTGACATCCACAAAGGTCTTGGCCCCTTGGACAGTCTGACCATTGATGGCGTAACCGGCATTGGCGAGGCGGTACCAAGCAAAGAGCGGATCGTTGGGGGTGCCAGTGTCGGTGCCTGCACCGTTGAGGAGGCTGAAGTCCTTGTTGAGGTAGATGTACTCGGGAGCTTCAAAGCGTTTGTTGCTGCCGTAATCGGCCTTCGTCTCGCCAACCTCCGGCTTGAGGCCGGTGGCCAGCGTGCCCGCGGGGGATGTGGGAGTGCTCTCGCCTGGCTTGAAGTACTCGCTCTCAACCTTGACGATCACGGGGCGGCTGAACTTCAGCGCGGTGGGCAATTCCGTGGGCAAGCCAAGGCTGATGCCGTTGACATGTTTGGAGTCTTCAATGCCGATGCACACTGTGCTGCCTGGAATCACGCCGCTGATGCTGGTGTAACGATACTCAATGGCGTTGCTGCCCTCGTACAGCAGCACCTGGAAGGAGAGATTCGCCGCGTCGTTGCCAAATTGAGCCATGTTTCGATACTCGAGAATGAAGACGCGATTGGGCGCGGAACCGCGTGTGGCGTAAAGAATGCGACTGCTGTTGTCCGACTTTTTGATCATGTCCATCCACAGCGGCGCGATGATGTTGTCGGGCAGTGCGTTGTTGGGCAGGCTCAGAGGTGGTGTCCAGCTGTTGCTGGCCCCATCGAAGACCAGCAGACCGTTGGTTGAGGCCGAGAGGCTGGTGTACGAATTTTCGTAGAAGGAGAAACTGAAGCCAAGATTGATGACCTGGGTGGCGTCATTTGCTGTCAACAAGGTGGAGGCGCTGCTGACATCGGCATCAGTCTCGCGCAGAACGATCGCGTTGGCCGTGATCTGGCTGTACTTGTACCCGAAGCCGTCGGTGCCGGTCGGGGGCAGGGTGCCCACACCAGAGAGGTTGATGGTGTAGGGGTTCTCACCGCCATCGAGGTCATTGTTGCCAATGTGAATGGCCGCACTGCGCACGCCGGCAGCACTGGGAGTGAATTGCACCACAAAGGTGGTGAATCCGCCGCTTGGCCCCAGTGATGAACTGCTGGGCATTTGAGAAACCACAAAGTCCGAGCTATTGACTCCGTCGAGGGTGATCATCGGTGCGGCGGTGAGGTTCAGCGCAGCCTCGCCAGAGTTGATGATGGTGAAGGTCTCACGCTCTGTGGAGCCCACTACCACATTGCCGAAGGTGCTGGTGCCTCCGCTGGCAATGGCCACTTCAGCAGAGTCCTCCACTTCAATTTCCGGAGCCAGTCCACGGCCGGTCAGATTGATGGTGAAGGAGCTCTCGCCGTCATCGGGGTCGTTGTTGGCAATCGTGAGCGTGGCTGTGCGGGCAAGCCGTGCCGACGGGGTGAAGCTCACCGTGAAGGTGGTGCTTGAACCCTCAGCTACCGAGGAGGCGGGCATGCTGGTGATGGCAAAGTCCGCCGCGTTGACTCCAGTGATGCTCACCAGTGGAGTTCCAGTCAGGCTCAGTGGGCCTGCGCCCGTGTTTTCAATGGTGAAGACGGTGCTGCTGCTGGCGGTGTTGGGTAGGCCATTGAGCGTCACATTCGGCGCCGTGGCGCTGCCACCGGTGTTGATGTTGCTGCTGCCCTGCTTGATTGCGATTTCAGGATTGATGCCGGTCCCTGTCAGGCTGATGGACAAGGGCGAACCGACGGCGCCCGTGCTGGCCAGACTGACGGCGCCAGAGTCGGGGCCGTTGTTGGTGGGCGCATAGCTCACAGTGAAGCTGCGGCTTTCGCCGGCGGGAATCGTGCCAATGGTCCCGCTGACCGTGAATCGCGAGCCTCCCGAGGTGATTGCAGGTTCGGAGGTGATCGTGGCGGGCGCGTCACCCGTGTTGGCGATGAACAGGGTGCGGCTGACCGTGGTGCCGGTCTGCACATTGCCAAAATTCGGGTCGCCCGACCCCAGGCTTAAGGATGCAGCAGCGCGGGCCTGATCGGCCAGCAGGATCATGGCGATGATCGGCAGGCAAAGGCTGAGGAAATGGCGCAAGGGTGAAGCTCTCATTGCGAAAGTGCTGGAGTTGCTGTGGGAGGGGGTTGCGAGGCAGGACATCAGGGCGCTCCATCCAAGGTTGCCACCTTGCTCACGCGGCGCAGTTCCACGCGCCCGTTGAGGGTGAGGTTGCTGTTGATCAGACCGCGGATGGTCTCGCTGTAACTGGCGCGCAGCACGCCGCCCAGCGGCTGATTGCCGTCAAAGACAAGGCGCAGATCGCGGTAGATAAATGGTCCTGCGCTGTGCTGCTGGTGGTAGGGATGACGGAAGGGATTGCTGCGGTGAAAGGGATCGAGATGCAGGGTGCCGCTTGTCGTGGTGAGTGTGCCTCCGGCTCCCAGCGTGCCCTGCAAATCGAGGCTCAGCGCGTAGACTTCGCGCAGTGAGGGCGGGCGCACGCTGCGGGAAACAAGAAACGCGGGAATGCCGGAGGCGGTAAGCCCGGGGTAGGCGCTGTCGGCAAGCAACGCAGACTGGCTGGTGGCATCGAGTTTGCGCGGCATGTCGAAAGCCACCGACTCCATGCGCAGGCCCATGCGCTTGCCGTTGCGTTGCTGCACTCCCTCAAAGAAGGGCACGCGCGCTGGATCCAACACCAGAACAGGGGTGGCGGGCACGGAAGCATCTGCCGTCTTGGTCTGCATCAAGGTCACCTGCGAGAGCAGGCGCACCTTGCTGCCGTCGTAGTGCAGGATAAGACGGGCCGGCGCCTTGGCCGGAGTGCTGCGCACAGGCGAGCCGTTTTCCACAACGCTGCTGGCAGCATCCACGCTAATCTCGCCGACCCAAAGCCCGACGCGTTCCTCCGCGGCAGCCAGTGGGGTGGGGTCGCTGACAAACTCCTGCTCGTTGAGAGTTGCGCTGACTGGCAAATACACCGAGGCACCCTGCGCGCTGGTGCGCAGGCGATAGAGATTGAGGCGGCCCGCGGTTCCCGAATTCCAGTTGCGCTGCGCTCCCAGACTCAGGGTGCGCGTGAGTTGACCGGGCACCGTTTCACCCAGGGCGCTTGAGCCCGCGGACAGGGAGGAGTCCACCTGATTGCCACGCACATAACCCAGGCCCGTGGATTGCGGGTTGACCGCATAAAGGGCCAGACTTCCCACGCCAGCACTCTGCGCCACCAACTCCAACTCCGGCACCGCAGCACTGGAGCCCAGGTTGGTACACACCAACTCGCCAAGATCCAACTCCAGCGGTGGTGTGGATGGACCGACCTTGACCGCATCCGCGGGGCCTCCAAAGTCGAGCCTGCCAGTGGAGGATCGCTCAAAGTCCACCGCCACAGGGCCCATGTAATCGGAGGGCCCATCGCTGAAGATCCAATAGGCCTCGTTGGAGGTCATGATCTCTGCGCCATTGACCAGTTGCCAATTGCCGTTGGCCGCAAGGCGGAAGATGCGGCCCACCTGATGCCGGCGACCTGAGGGACCGAAGAAATCGTTGAAGGTTCGGCTGCCCGCCAAACCAAAACCAATCAGGTTGTAGCGGTCTGCGGTCCATTGGGGACGGAAGAAGCGAACGCGGCCACTCAACGAAAGCGAGAATGCGGCAGTGCCTGCAGCCACACGAATCAGATAGGGACGATTGCCGAAGACCAGGGCGAGGTCGCTGCTGCCCGGGGCGTCGCTGCGATTCCACTGCTGCCAGCCTTCCTGATTGAAGCTGCCGATGCTGCTGGGAGCTTGGGCAAAGAACTCAGCCGTTGCCGACAGCGGCTTGGGCGTGGCGATCATCTCGATGGCGGGATGGTTGAAGACCTCCTGCGGCGGGCGCTGGGCACCATCGCCGGTGAGAGGCTCCACCTCCAGCCACAGGGCATTCCAGCCTGGCTTCAACGCCACGGTCTGGGTGGCGGTCTGCGCCATCGCGGCAAGCGGCAGCAGAGCCAGCAGGACGATGCCAAGTTTCGTGAAGGACGGGCGGTTCATGAGCAGCGATGCAGTTGAAGAATCAGGGAAGTTGAAGCACCACGCCCATGCGCAGGAATCGCGCGGTGTTGGGCAGGGTGGGTTGGGCGCAGGGCAGCGAACCCTTGATGCTGTTGTCTGGCTGCGGTGAAACATTCACGCCATTGGTGGTCCAGGTTTGCTTGTCGTTGGAGCACTCGAAGACAAGTTGCACATCAGGGGCGGCTGGATCCGTGCGCGCCGTAAGCGTCAGAAAGGCACCCCCCACGCCCTGCTCAAGACCAAGCACCGGCAGCCGGGGATCGTCGGGTTGAATGAAGGCCGCAGGATCAAGGCCCAGCGCGTACTTCATCAAGTTGGAAATGCCATCACCCGCGGGATTCGCCGATGGGCCCGCGATGGAACCGTTGGCGGCATTGGGGCCAAAATGCGTCACCTGCCACTGCGTGAATTCAGTGCCGAGGGGAAGGGTGGCCAGGAGCACCGTTCGTCCGCCGACGCTGGTGGCGATGGCGCGGTAGTAATGAACCACAGCAGGGTCCATGCCGCTGACCTCCGCACTGACGGTCTCAACGAGATCCTGCAAAGTGGCGGGTACGGGCACCTTGATCACCGTTGGCAGAATCCGCCGCAGACTGGCGCCGCCGTTCTGCGCCACCAGCACCGTGCGCCGCGCCTGTAGGGCCAAGGCCACAGGCTCGTCGAAACGAGCTGCGGCACTGAGCCCATCCAAGCTGCCGGCCGTTCCCGAGCCTGCCCATGCGCTGACCGTACTGGAGTCGTCAACCTTCCAGACCACATGGGCTTGTTCATCGGCGACATAAAGCTCCTGCGCGGCCTCGTCGTAGGCGAGCCCAATGGGTGCGCCAGGGATGGGAAGAGTGTCAACCACCGCACCGGATTCATCCACGCGCCACACCCTGCCTTCGCTTGGCGACGAGACATACAGCCCGCCAGATGAGGTTGTTGCCACCGCGACCGGCCCGCTGGTGGGCAGCAACTCCACCGCGGTGGCAACGCTGCCGTCGGCGGCGATGCGGCGCACACGGTCATTGCCGTGATCTGCCACCAACAGATTGCCTGAGGCATCCCAGGCCATGCCCATGGGGTTGAAGAAGCGCGCGGCGGTGGCGATGCCGTCGGTAAAGCTCGGCACGCCAGTGCCTGCAAAGGTGCGCACCGTGCCAGTGGCATCAATGGCGCGGATGCGGTGATTGCCAGTGTCGGCAACATACACGGTAGCGTCCGCGCCCACCGCAATGCCGCTTGGGGAGTTGAACTGGGCCGAAGCGCCAGGGCCGTCGGCAAAACCAGCTGAGCCGCTTCCTGCGAGAGTGCTGACCTCGCCGGAGGGGCTGATCCGGCGGATGCGGTGATTGCCCGCATCTGCAAGATAGATGCTGCCGTCGGCAGCCACAGCAATGGCGCGCACGCCAGCGAATTGTGCGCTGGCCAAGGGCCCATCGCTGTCGCCAACACCATTTCCAGCAAGCGTGGACACACGCACGCCATCAAAATCCGGGCCGGGAGAAACCTCAAATTCCACCGTGGTTTCAGCGCCGTTGGGGTCCACACTCGCCCGCAATGTGGCAGTCGTTGGCGCCAGAGCCAAATCGTGGACGGTCACCGATTGGATGATGGGCGGCTCCACCTTCTTGCCGGTCAATGCGGCTTCAAAGGCCAGCCGATCCGGGTCATCACTTTCAATTCTCAAGTTCCCCGCATAGACGCCGGCAGTGGCAGCGGTGAGGCTGACACTGAAGCTGCGCGACTCACCGGCGGGAATCGGTGTGGTCAGCGCAGTGAGCACATAGCCCGACGGAACGGTGATGGAGCCGAGGGTCAGTGCCCATCCGCCGGTATTGGAGATGGTGAATTGGCGCGTGACCGTGGTTTGCAGCGCCACCACGCCAAAGTTCACCGCCGTGGCCTGGGCATGGGCGAGGGTGGCGGCACTGCTGTTGGCGCCATCATGAATGACGATGGCCGGTTCAGTGGAGGTCGTGAAGCTGCGAATGTCGCCGCGGATCACGCCGTCCATTCGGTTGTCACCAATGGCCCGGTAGTAGTAGGTGGTTCCGGGTGAAAGCACCTCGGTGTTGATTTGAATCGAGACATTGCCATGCGATGAGAGCACTGGGTTGTAGGTCAGGGTGACCGAGCTCATCGGCTCAACCTTGCGCAGCGATGCGTTGCCGTTGTCGGCCACATAGAGCACATCGGACCCGGTGATGGCAATGGCTGAGGGCTGGGAGAAGCTGGTGGCGCTGGCGGGGATCATGCCCTCTCCAGGCAGCGGCGAGTCCACTGCGCCGGCCTGACCGGAACCGGCGATGGTGCTGACCACGCCATCGCTGGCAATGCGCCGCACACGGTGATTGCCAGTGTCGGCAACAAACAGATTGCCCAGTGAATCCAACACCAGGCCGCTGGGTGACGAGAATTGTGCCTGTGTCAGGGGGTCGGCATCGTTGTCGTCGGCAAAACCAGCCACGCCACTGCCGGCAAGGGTGCTGACTTCAAGGGCGGCGCTGATTCTGGCGATGCGGTGGTTGCCCGTGTCAGCCACCAGGATCGAGCCGGCAGGACCGCAGACCAGGGCCGCAGGCGAGGAGAACTGCGCGGTTGCCGCGGCGCCATCGCGCAGGCCAGCAAGGCCGCTGCCTGCCACGGTGCTGACCTCGCCGGTGCCCGCAGCAATGCGGCGAATGCGATGATTGCCGGTGTCAGCCACAAACACATTGCCGGCAGAATCCACCGCAACGCCGGTGGGATAAAGAAAGCGCGCGGTGCCGGCGAGGCCATCGGCAAATCCCGCGATGCCACTGCCCGCCAATGTGTCCACCGTCCGTGTGGTCAAATTCACCACGCGGATGCGGTGGTTGTATTCATCGGCCACAAACAAAAGCTCAACTCCTGGCGAGGGACTGAAATGAGCGATGCCAGCGGGGTGATCGAAACGCGCGTTGAGACCGCTGCCATCCGCAAAACCCGCCACTCCCGACCCCACCATGGCGCCACCGATCAGCGCGTCCAGCCGGTGCAGGTCGCGTCGGCTGAAATAGACTTCTCCACCCAGCCCCACCGCGACACCGCGTGCGGCGGTGGCAGCCGGGGAATCCACCACTCGGCTCACCCGCCAGGCATCGCGCAGATCGGGCTGTGTGGAGTACTCGAAGGACATGTTCAAGGCGCTGCCCTTGGCGTCCACAGTGGCGTTGAGGGTGGCCTGATGCTCGCGCAGTCCGGTTCGCACCACCTGGCTGGCCGCGTCAGTGACCACGGTGGCTGCTGGCACGGTGAAGGAGGCCAACTCCGCCGCCGTCGCTGTGCCGTAGTCATTGATGGCGATGGCTCGGTAATAATACACGGTGCCTGCGACGGTCTCAGTGGGATAGGAGAGCTCAAAGGAGATCTCCACATCGCTGCCCCCTGAGGGTGGGAGTGGCGTGGCATTGACCTCGATGGGCGAGGCAAACTCCGGATCCGTGCTGTACTGGAACTTCACCGCGGTGACCGCGAGGTTGCGCGGATTGACCAGGGCCTTGAGCGTGGCTTCACCAGCATTGACCGGATTTGCCGCCGACATGCTGACCGCGGGAACCACCGTGGTGATGAACTTGGAAAGGCCGATGTTCACCACCGTCCAGTCCGATGCCCGCCAGCGGAAGTACCATGTGCCGGGCTCAATCCCCAGGGCCGGCGGGTCAATGGTCGCTCCAACCGAAGTGGAGGAACCGAGTGCCGAGGCGTCTACCTTCAGAGTGGCACTGATGCGGCGCAGGCAATGATTTTCGCTGTCGGCAACCAAGACCTCTCCGCTGGCCAACACGCAAAGACCGGCTGGATGGTTGAACCGCGCCACATCGCCGAAGCCATTGACCAGACCTGCAAGGCCAGTGCCAGCCACGGTGGTGACCGTGTTGGGCCCAGAACTTGGCGTGACCCTGCGAATGCGCTGGCCCGCGTCGTCGGCGACATACAGCACATCAAACTCGTCAATGGCAAGGGCGGAAGGCTCATTGAAGCTTGCGCCAAGCAGGGCGCCATCCGCTCCGCCAGCCACCGTTGTCCCGGCGTAAGTGCTCACCGTGCCGCCAGTGCTGATGCGACGAATGCAGTGATTGAGGCGATCGGCCACAAACACGGTGCCGTCGCTGGCCACCGCTACCGCATAGGGTGAATTGAATCTGGCTGCCGAGGTTGCCGCTCCATCCACATAGCCGCTGCTGCCGCCGCCGGCATAGGTGCTGACGCTGCCCAGCGGTGTGATGCGCCGAATGCGGTGATTGCCAGCGTCGGCCACATACACATTGCCATCCGCATCGAGAGCAAGACCTTGCGGAGAGCTGAAGCGCGCCGCTCCGCCACTGCCATCAAAAAATCCAGCGCTGTTGGTTCCCGCCAGTGTGGTCACCGACCACCCCGCCCCATCCACCGCCGGACGGGTGAGCTTGCGGATCGCGGTGTTGTTGGTGTCCGACACATACAGGTTGCCGTCCGGGCCCAGTGCTACCGCGCTGGGAAAGGCGAATCGAGCGATGGCCCCGGGACCATCCCGAAAGCCGTAGTCGGCGGAACCGGCAATGGTGCTGACGACGCCATCGGCGCTGATCATGCGAATGCAATGGTTGCCACTGTCCGCGACAAACACATTGCCCTGCGAGTCACGAGCCAGACCTGCGGGATTGTTGAATTTTGCCGATGAGACCGTGCTGTTGATCAGGCCGCTCTGCAGTTCAGTGCCCGCAAGAGTGGAGACCTTGAGTCGGAAGCCGGAATCCAAACTCAACTCAAAGTAGCCCTCTCCGTGACCAGGGGGGATGGTCGCATCGACATCAAACACTCCTTGGCCGTCGGGCGGGCCGAAGCTCATCGTCGGGGCGGTCCCCGCCGTCATCGGTGCCGCAGTCAGCAGCAACACAAGCAGCGCCATCCAGGGCCGCAGCGCCAGACGCAAAGCCGCGCCGCCCGGTGGGGAACACATCGCGTGGAAATTGATCATGGGTTCAAGAGAAGGGATTTCATGGGGCTTGCAGCCTGCGCGGGTGAGCCCTGGGCGGGCCGGCGCAGAACTGCAGGGCTCATCATTGCGAGATGGTCATCTGGCCCGAGAGAATGGGCGAGGTGTTCAGCGTCTGTCCGGCGACCGGCAACTGCGGCAGAAGGAAGAACCCATAAGCCCTGGTATTGCTGTCGGCGCCACGAATGATCATGCCCTCGAAGGCCACATTGCGCAGGATCGGCTTGCCGCCCGGCCCAACATCCCGAAGCTTGAAGCCACCGACGACTGTCGCATTGGCATAGCCCGTGCGGCGCGCAGTGAATGGGGCGCTCATGGTGCTCAAGCCAAGGGGATCATAGGGGATGCTGAGGGTGGCAGAGGCCGGATTGGCTGGCGCTCCCGGCGGTGGCATCAGCACTGGCCCACGGCGAACATAGGTGAACTGTGGCACATCAGGATTGGTGACGGAATCCTCGACGCCACCACCAGCAAAGTTCAATGCTGCGGGCAGGTCGGGATCCAACATGCCAACGAGGTTGAGCGAGTTGAGGCCAGCAGCCAGATAGCCGCCGTACACCCCCATGGTGAGGGGACCGAAGCCATTGGGATAGACACGGGTTCTTCCGGCTGGCTTGATCCAAGTCAACAAGCCCGCGACCACATTGTCGGAGGAATTCTGCTCTGCGGCAATGGCCACTCGCCCAACCACTGAGCCCGTCCTGCCGTAAAGCAGCTGGTAAAGCAATGCCTCGCCGTTGGGTCCGATAAACCCTGCCGTGGTCAGGGCGGATCCGTCGGCCATCTTGCCGACAAAGTTCAACAGTCCATTGACGCCGACCACAGTCCGCGCAAAGCCCGTTCCCTCTGGCACTGGATTGCCCAGAATCGGGCTCATCACATCAATGCCCATCGTGTAGTATCCGCTGCGCGAGGAGGCGGGATTGCTCACCGGCTTCCAGACATTGCGCCAGCCTGAAATGCTGGCACTGCTGCCACCAGCCGCGGCCAGCAGGTTGGTCACCTTGCCCTGCATGAGGTTGCTTGAGGCCTCAAGGCTCAGCTCAAGCTTGAAGGCACCGGCCCTGGTCAATTCCAGACGCGGCGCTGCGCCACGGACAATGCTCAACTCTCCTGCGTGGGTGCTCTCGCGCCCTCCCTGATTGAGTCGCAGCGAATAGCCGCCGAGTTGGGTCACCGTCAGGTCCACGCGGCCACCGAGGTTGCCGTTGAGGCCCGTGTTGTGGGCAATGACACCGATGAAGGAGCCGACGGTTTCCGCCGGAAGCGCGCTGACTTCAAGACCAGGGTCCACCACCAACACGCTGTCGCCGCCGAGGTTGCTAACGATGATCTTCAGCGGGAAGGAGCCAGAGACCCGGGGCTTGCCAGTGATCAAGCCAGTGAGGGGGTCCACCACGAGGCCGCTGGGCAGGCCCTGGACGGCAAATCGCGTTGGGCGATTGTTGGCCGCCAACTGCAGGCGCACCACCTCGCCGACCATGACAGGTGCAAGCAGCGGCGTCTCGATTGCGGACCTGGGCGCTGAGCCGAGGACGGGAAGGGTGAAGGTGCGGTTGGCAATGTGACCGAGATTGTCCGCGACCTGCAACTCGAAGTTGTGGCTGGCCAGCAGCGCCGGTACAAAGGTCAGATCTCCCTGAGCGGAGAGCTGCGCGCCGGGAGGCAACGCCGAACCCGCGGCCAGCGACCAGTTGTAGGGGCCTGCACCGCCGCGAGCCTCAAGCCTCTGAAGAAAGGGGCGATTGAGAATGGCCGCGTTGAGGGTGGGCGCTGTGACAATCTCCAAGCCCAAGACATCAAGCGAAAAGGTGCGGCTGACTGACTGCCCGCCGGAATCCGTGCACTTGATCTGGAAGCTGCTGCTTCCGGCCGTGGTTGGCGTGCCTGTGAGGTTGCCCTGAGCGTCGAGGTTGAGCCCTGTCGGCAGCGTGCCACCCACCAGCGACCAACTGTAGGGCTTGGTGCCGCCTTGAGCAATCAACTCCCGGGCATACACCGCGTCCTCTCCAGTCGGCGGCAACTGCGCCTCAGAGGCGATCACCAACGGCACTTCAGCCACCACGATGGTAAAACTCGCGCTGACAGAGCGCAGGGCAGAGTCGCGCGCAATCACCACGAAACTGCTGGAACCTGCGAAGGAGGGCACCCCGGAGATCAGGCCCGCTGCATTCATCGAAAGACCATGAGGCAGGCTGCCACCGGAGATTTCCCAAGTGTAGTTCGGGCGCCCCTCGATCACGGAGAGCGACTGCGAATAGGCGTAGCCCACAGTGGCTCCAACCAGCAACCCAGGTTGGACCACTTGCAGTGGCTGCTCCAACTCCGCCAAGCCAAAGTTGGCCGCATTGGTCTGCGAGGAAACCCCGCGGGTGTAGAAGCCCACCACCACTCTCGCCCCACTGGCCAGCGCACCGGTGCCCTGGGTGAGATCGGTCAGGTCAATGGTGGTCTGGCCAGGAACCACGCTGTCCGAGGGAAAGCGCCAGGAGGCACCCGGGCGGTCCTGATCCCCTCCATCCGGATGCGCTGCGGAATCCGCAATATCCCAGTACAGGATGGCATGTTGAGTGGCAGCACCCACTGTGGCTGCATTGAGCACCCAGAGGTAGATTTGCTTGTCCGCCAACTGCCCGCCAAGTCCATCGGGACTCAGCGTTGTGGTGGCCGTGAAGTGCCCGGCAATGGCTGGGGTGAAGCCGGTGCCAATGCTGGTGCGATCAGCCTCGACAAAGCAGGTGTTGAGCAGCGTGAGATTGGCCTTGAGGATCTGAATCTGCGCGTCGGTCATCGGCTCCAGCGTCACCGGGTTGCGAAAGTAGCCCAGACGAACCAGGCTGCCCGCGGGCAACTCTGTGCCATCCTGCAGACTGAATCCGTGGTCCACGCTCGCTGACCAATTGATCGTGGAGCCCGCAAGCGTGCCACACATCATGGCCGCAGCCAAAAGAGAGGAAAAAAGAGATTTCATGTTCGTGAAGGCGCTCAGGGTTGGGGAATGTTCCAGGTAAAGCCGTTGGCCGCCTTGCGGCGCAGAATGACCGCAAAGCCGGGGCGAATCAGTGCGCCGCTGGCATCCGTGTTTTGACTGCCCACGCGACGCCAGCCGCTTCCGCCAACCCCGGAGGTTTGGTAGTAGTAGGTGTCGTAAGCCGTGCCATTCCAAAGCAACACTTGATCAGCGCTGTTGATGGTGCCGCCCACCAGGCCGCTGGAAGGGTTGCCGCTGTAGAGCCCGGAGGCCGCCAAGGTCACGGGAAGCGCGAAGGGGTTGGGCACAAAGTTAAAGCCTGGCACCACGCCGTGGGCGGACTGACCGTTCTTGACCCAACCGCTCACCAGCACCGGCAGGCTACCCGTGGCCACGCGCTTGATGATCACATTTTGATCTGGGCGAATCACCGTCGCTGAGGCGTCAGTGGACTGATCGCCCACACGCCGCCAGCCCGTGCCCCCAATGCCCGCAGTCTGGTAAAAATAGCTGTCATAACCGCTGCCATTCCAAAGCTGCACATGGTCCGCGCTGCGCACCGAGCCGGATCGCAGCCCCACGGAGTTGCTACCGCCAAACAACGAGGCCAGCGTCCAGTGACGAACCACGCGGAACTCAAAAGGCACAGCCAGTCCCTCGGGCAATGCCGAGGCCAACTGCAACTCTCCTGTGGCATTTCCCAGAATGCTGCGAGTCGCCCCCACCTGCGCCGCCGTCTTGGAGCCACCCACGCTTGTGACCTCAAGGTAGTGCGATCCCGCGGCACCGCTAAAGGCATCGGGCGCCCAGCTTGCCCCGGCCACCGAGACCACCTGACGATTGGCATCCAGCGCAGTGGCCGAACCGAGGTACTTGGAGTCGCGGATGAAGGGCAGCGAGGCAAAGGTCATCTTCGAGCCCGAGGCACTGGCCGGGTTGACCTGAATGGTGTCAAAGCCAGCCACATCACTGTAGACCGTCAGCTGGCCGCTGGCAGGCGGCGAGAGGACAATGGTCAATGCGGCGGCGGCAAACAACGCCAAAGGCGTCCCTGATGGTGTCGGTTTCATGGCAAAAATAGCGCGGGCAATTTTGTTTCGGCACAAGCCAATCGCCCTGTTGATATCAACCCTGATATGAAGAGAGGGATTTGAACTTTCTCCTACAAAGGATCCTTAGGATATGCAAAACAAGGGCTTTGTAACCAAAGAAATACCTAAAATATAGGATAACTCACTTCTCGCCTCTCGCCTGGTATTCTTATGCTTAGATCGTTGATTGGCAAATCCTTATGATCTTGATTGCGGCTGATGATGGCGCCAAAAAACGACGGTGGCGATTTGTCCAGCAAAAACGCTTTTAACCATTTGATTTAAAGCGTTTTATCTTGACTTTTTTTGATCTTGCGTCTGGCCGATGGCCCTCAAGTCGGTGGCAGGGCCTTGCGCCAACTCAACTTGACGGAGACCTCGACGAAAACCGTGTCAATTCTGGCCACCGGGTTGCCTGAGCGCAGGTACTCGGAGAGCCTGAACTGCATGGTCTTCAGCTTCAACTCCCCTTGCCGCAGGGGGGCCTGCAGACTGCCAAACTCCAGCCTCAGGGGGGGTTGGGTGGCAGCGCCCAATTCGAAGTCAACCAAGGGCGACCCACTGCCCAGGGCCTGACCCAGGTTGAGTCGAACTCGCTGAGAGACCACATAAGGGTCTTCCAGGGCATCGCGATTGTCCAAATTGACGATGATGCCCTCAAACCTCCCGGCGACCACATAGCCCTTGATCTGGAAGGTGCTGCTGGATCTGACTCCAATCTCGTCCTGGCTTCGGCGAACCACGAGGGTGCCCGCCCAGATGCCGTCCTCGACCTGCGGGCTCTGCGCGCACAGACCCGTGATGGCGTTGAGCGCGAGCAAAAGAACCCACCACACCCGATGAGGCCGCAGGCGTCCGACCTCGGGAAGGGCAATGGCGGGAGGATTCATGCGGTGCGCTTGAGTGGGGTGGCAGTCGCTGGTCACGGCGCGATCGGCAGGGCCTTTTTCCATTTCAGATTGACGCTGACCTCGACGACAGCCCGATCCTCCAAACGGGTCTGGTTGCCTGAGGGACCCGAGCGCGAGAGTCTGAAGCTCAATCCTGTGAGCGTGAAGGTCTGGGGAATGCGCGTGACACGATAACTGCCAGGCACCAGACTCAGCAGCGCTTGGTCAAGCGAGCGCCCCAACGAGAGGGTGAGCGCGTTTTCCACCGACAAGTCGCGGTGCGTGAACTCCAAACGATACAGACTCTGCGGGGCAAGGGCATCATCGAGGTTCTCACGCCCCTGCAACGAGGTGAGAATGCCCGCAAAGTCACCTGCGACAAACAGGCCACTGACGGTGTGCGTTGAGCTATGGGTGATTTCCAAATCGGGAAAACTGCGCCGCACCGTGACGCTGCCGCTCCACTGCCCATTGAGCGGAAGCGGGCTCTGTGCCCGCGCGCTCAAGCCCATGCCCAGAATCAAAACCCCCATCCACACAGGCAGAAGCCACCTCAAACGGCGGCATCCGCCGCGGGGCGATGGCAAGAGCTCAGAAAGGGAGGAATGCATGGGGAATGGGGCCGTTGTTGTGGCGTTCACGACGAGGGTCCAAACTCACTTTCTCGCCAGGTCAAACTCACGCTCAACTCCACCAGCAGGCCATCCTGCACCTCTGGCCCCAGACCAAGCAAAGCCCCCAGACCGGAGGCTCCAAAACTCTGGGCCTTGAACTGCAGGCTTTTCAGGAGGCCCTCAGTCGTTGAGCTCTGACGCAGCGAGCCTGGCACCAGGTTGTAGGGCGGCGCAGGCGAGGATCCATGCACCGCGCTCAAGGCACCACCATCCAGAATGTCGGCCAGCGAAAAACTCACCCTCTGGTGCTTCCCTGTGGAGCTGTAGGGGTCGTCGGCACGATCGCGGTTGCCCAAGTTGACGATCACGCCCTCGAAGGCGTCGCCAACCCAATACCCCGCCACTGGGTGGCTGCTGGTTCGGCTGATTCCCAGCCCCTGATACACTCGCCGCAGGGTGAGACTGCCCTTCCAAATCCCCTCAAGCACCTTGACCTCGGTCTGGGCCTGCAACTCCAGAGCTGGGCCGATGAGCAACGCCATCAACAACAGCCAGCCGCATCGGCGACGATGAGATCCAAAAAGGGATGCGACAGACAACGCAGACATGGCAAGGCAACAACTGGGGCACCACTCCCAGCATTCGAAGCGGAAACGAGCCCGGCAAGATCAACCCCGCAGCCTTGCCGCAACAAGCCCTCATGTGGGGCAACCCTCGATTCAGATCAGAGCCACCAAACGGCATCACACTTCATCCACCTCCCCGCAAATCCACAGGCGCCTCCAACGGTTCCGAATCCATGCGACGCCCCAAAGCAGCCGTCCTTGTCTTGCCCTCAAGTCCACGCCTGCTGGCGCCCATTCTCTGACTGGCCCTGCCCTGCTGCGACTCTCATTGGCAGGCACCAGCTCATGGCGGCCCTCATTCCCGGCACGCAGGGCAAGGCACGCACTGCCAACCAGAAAACGCGCAATGCGAGGATCAAAGCGTCTGCGGCCAAGCCTAAGGCGCGTCAGTCCTCCAGCTCGGCCCGGCGGGTTCGGCTTGGCTGAGCCACTGAGGACGGCGCAGGTCCTTCTGCTGCCAATGCACGCCCTCGCGCTGCGGCTCATCCTTGGGCGCCGCCGAGCTGATGCGCAGGTTGACCACGCTGACCTCGGCAGGCGCCACCACGGCTTGTTGGTGACCGCTCATGCCCCACTGCAGCGGGCTTTTGCAGCGCAGCACCCCATTGTCCTCAAGGCGCAGTCGGCGCACTGGCGCATAACCGTTGAGCGGACCGTTCTTGATGCCGTTCATCAGACAAATCGCGCTGCGCTCCTTGTCGCCGCTGAGGTCCTCCATGTGATTGCCGCGCACGAGGTGGTCCTCGCCCACCACGCGCACCCCGCCGCAATGCCTGGCCTTGCCGCCGAGAAAGGCGTTTTCCAGCACCTCGCAGCCGTTGCCATGCCGCAGGGTCAAGGTGCCTGAGACCTCCAGGAAGCGATTGCGGAAGTACACATTGCCGCAGGACTTGTTGGAGATGCACTCCGCCTCGCCGTTGCAGCGCTCAAAGAGATTGTGCTCAATGCGGCAGCGCGCCGCCTGCAGCGAAGTCTTGCTGTCGCCCACGCGAATGGTCTCGCCGCCATTCTTGCCCAAGGGCTGCCGAGGCCCGAAGTGATTGTGGTCCAAGCGATGCCCGCCCCAGGCCTGCTCCGCGCTGCCCAGCCACACCACCAGCGAGGTGCCAGCGCTGGTTTTCTGCGCGAAGTAACAATGGTCCACGCGGTGACCGCGGCCATAGAGCGAGAGCATGCGCGCGGTCTGGCTGCGCCCGCCGCTGCCAACCACGGCGCACTGCGTGATCCGGCAGTCCTTGGCGATGTGCTTGCTGTCCAATCGCAACTCGATGGCCTCCTCGCCACAGGGCTGCTCAAACCGCAGGCCCTCGACCACCACATGCTCACCGCCCACTTGCAGGCGACTGTCACCAACCAGAACCACCTTGCCGGCTTGCCGCGCCCGAATGGTGAGGGGTTGATCCTTGCTGCCGGAGGCCGCGACCCTCAGATGCACATCCTTCCAGATGCCGGACTCCAGCTCAATCACCGCCCCTGGCCCGGCCTGCTTGAGCGCCGCCTCAAAGCCCGCCACATCTCCAACCGCAATGCCCTGAGCCGCCGCAAGGCCAGGCATGGCCATGGCCAAAAGCAAGGGCGCCAAGCCCAGCACCGAAAGCAACAAGGCGAATCTGCGGCGGCAGAGCGAGAACGGAGAAGGCATGCAGAATCGGGAAATCAGGGACCCAGGAAAAACGGACCTAGGCAACGCCCCGGCAGGCCGACTATTGCAGCCGATGCGGCGGACGGCAACGAGATGGCCGAATCAGGCGCGGCCCGTGCTCGCGGCACAAGAGTCCCTGACAAGGACCATGCCGTTCGTCTCTGGAACAAAAAAGGCAGTCTTACTGCAAAAGTATTGACTGTTTGATTGCTTCTGATAGACCCGACCGCGGTTCTTAACCCGTGGCCGTATTGCCGCTTCGG
>JAURHS010000225.1 GCA_030833205.1 Prosthecobacter sp. | reverse complement strand
CAGGCCGCTCAAGGACGGCGGTGAGCGCTTTGACTGGGTCAATCTGCAAGGCCTGTGCGTCTCATGTCACAACCGAAAGACGGCGCGTGAGACCGCAAGGCGGGGCTGACCACCCCCCGGGGGGGGGCTGAATCTCTACAGACGGCGGCCAAAGATGCGTGCGCCTGCCAAGATTTTTGCGCGTGCAAATTCAAACCTAGGGGGGATGCCCTGCAGGCGGCCCGATGCCAGGCCTGGCCGTTGGGCACAACCTGCCGATCAGTTGAGATCGGCGATGAACTTTTCGATATTGATCGCTTTGGATTTGCCCACCGAGCGAATGATGGAGTTGGCGACGTTTTCTTCAACGACGCTGTTCCATTTGGAAAAGCTCTTGTCCGTCACGCTCTTGTCGAAGGCTGATCGGACCGCCTCGCGCCCAGCCTTCAGATCAGCCGCGAGAGCGGACTGAACGAGGCATTTTGCGATGACGTCGGCTTTGCGCACTGGGAGTTTTCCGGTGGGTTTGAAGTCTCCATATTAACGATTATCAACAACTGAACCCAGATGGCCGGACGAAAACCCCTCCCAACGGAGATCAAAAAGCTCAGGGGAACCCTGCAAAAGTGCAGGACCAACCCACATGAGCCACAGCCCCAAGGGGATCTGGTTGCGCCGCCCGAGTACATGTCTGAAGGTGCCAAGCAGGCCTGGCGCTATGCCATAGAGAGCGCGCCCGAGCATTTGCTGCGCAAACTCGATATGTCGGTGCTGGAGGTTTGGTCGTGCGCTGCGGATTTGTACCGCAAGGCTCAGATCGGAATCACCAAGACGGGCCTGCTCATCAAAGCACCGAACACCGGTGTGCCAATGCAGTCGCCGTACTTAGCCATTGCGAACAAGCAGGCACAAATCATGACCAAGGCGGCGGTGGAGATGGGCTTTACGCCAGCGTCGCGTTCGCGCATCACGCAGCCCACAGATACCCAGATCGATCTCGATCCTTGGGCGGACATAGCGGGCTGAGACTGAACTTTGGCAGCAGATAACTACGCCGCCGTTGCCCGCAAGTATGCGCAGGCAGTCGTTGCCGGTGACATCCTGACCTGCAAATGGGTCCAGCGGGCATGCCAACGGCAGTTGAACGATCTGGCAAAGTTCAAGGGCAAGGCAAGTCCCTACCAGTTCAACCCAAAGCTCACCGACAAGGACGGGCGGGAATTCCATCCCGCTGACAACCTGTGCGCGTTCATTGAACGCCTGCCCCACGTCAAGGGGCCGCTGGCAGGCGAAACGATCAAGTTGGAGCCTTGGCAGGTGTTCATCCTGACCACCGTATTTGGATGGGTCAAGCCTGACGGTAATCGCCGCTTTCGGCGCTCGTACATTGAGGTGCCACGTGGCAACGCTAAGTCGACCCTGTCGTCTGCGCTTGCGCTGTATATGCTGGCCGCCGATGGTGAAGGTGGTGCAGAGGTTTACTCTCTGGCCACCACCCGCGACCAGGCGCGCATTGTGTTTGGTGATGCGCAGACCATGGCGCGCAGGTCACAGGGCTTTCGCAGCCGGTTCTCTGTCAACGTTGGTGCGCACAACATGAACGTGCTGCATACCGGCTCAAAGTTTGAAGCGCTCTCGGCAGAGGGATCTACGCTCGACGGCCTGAACATTCACTTCGGCTGCATTGATGAACTGCACGCCCATAAGACGCGCACCGTCTACGACGTTGTGGAGACCGGTACCGGCAAGCGAGACAACTCGCTCTTGTGGGTGATCACCACCGCTGGCAGCAATCGCGCAGGCATTTGCTACGAGGTACGCACCTTTGTAACTCGACTACTCGATGGTGTGTTCGAGGACGACAGCCAGTTTGGCATCGTCTACGGGCTGGACGACGGGGACGACTGGACCAGCGAAGACTCGCTGATGAAGGCCAATCCCAACTGGGGCATCTCGGTGCGCCCGGAAATTTTGGGACCGCTGCAGGCCAAGGCCATGCAGTTACCCAGTGCGATGAACAACTTCAAGACCAAACACT
>JAURHS010000056.1 GCA_030833205.1 Prosthecobacter sp. | reverse complement strand
TCACCCGGGCGCGCACCGCCGCACTGCCCTCCTCGCCGCCATGGTCCTGCCGGGTCAACTCGCGGTGATCCACCGCCGGCACATCCAAATGCAAATCCACCCGATCAAGCAGCGGACCACTGAGCCGCTGCCGATACTTCTGCACCGCCCCCAACGGACAGCGGCAGGCCCGCTTGGCATCGCCAAAATACCCGCAGGGACAGGGGTTCATGGCCGCCACCAGAATAAAACTGGCGGGAAAGGTCACGCTGCCCACCGCCCGCGAGATCGTCACCTGTCCATCCTCCAGAGGTTGGCGCATGACCTCCAGCGTGCTGCGCCTGAACTCCGGCAACTCATCCAAGAACAGCACGCCATGATGGGCCAGTGACACCTCGCCCGGGCCGGGGTTGCTGCCGCCGCCCAACAGCCCGGCGTCGCTGATGCTGTGATGCGGGGAGCGAAAGGGCCGGGTGCCCACAAAACGCCCGCTGCCTGCAAGCAGGCCGCCGGCACTGTAGATCTTGCTGCTGGCAATGGCCTCGTGCTGGGTCATGGGCGGCAGGATGGTGACCATGCGCTTGGCCAACATGCTCTTGCCGGTGCCCGGCGGACCGACCATCAAGAGGTTGTGGCCGCCGGCTGCAGCCACCTCAAGCGCCCGCTTCACGCTCTGCTGGCCGCGCACTTCACTCAGGTCAATGTCGTGGCGATCGTTCACCGCAAGCATTTCCTCGGCGCGGCAGGGTTCCGGCTCCAGAGGCAGCAGGCCGCACAAAAAATCCACCACCTCGCGCAGGTGCGAGACGCCAATGATCTCCAGGCCCTCAACCACGCTGGCCTCCGCCGCCTGGGCCTTGGGCAGGAGCAACCGCCGCCGCCCGCGGGCCCGCGCCTCCAGCGCCACGGCAAGCACGCCGCGCACCGGCCGCAGTTCGCCATTGAGGGCCAACTCTCCAATCAACATGCTCTGCTGCAACTGCTCCATGGGGATCCTGGCGCGATGGGCGAGGAGCGAAATGGCAATGGGCAAATCAAAGCCCGGGCCCTCCTTGCGCAACTTGGCCGGAGCCAGATTGACCGTGACCCCGCCCTCGCAGACCACAAAACCACAGGACGCCAGGGCAGCGGCCACGCGCTCTCGGCTCTCGCGCACCGAGGCATCGGGCAGGCCGACAAGCACCATGCGCGGCAGGCCGCCGCTCTCAAAGCTCTCAATTTCCACTTCGTGGGCATCCACCCCAAGCAGGGTGGCGGAATAGGTGCGCGCCAGAATCATCGCTGCCGCCGTTACGCAGGCAAGGCGCGCCGCTCAAGGGGCTGCATGGCCCTAACCCACGAGGGCTGAACAGAATTGCGAAAACTCGAGGGCCTCGCCTCAGGGTTGCCGGGCCTCATCCCGCGCGGGCTCCACAGGCTGGCCCTGCGGCTGCGGCCTGCCGCCGCGCTGATGGTGGAAGGCATGCAGAATGCGATGCGCCACCGGCGCCATCACCAGCCCCATGAAGGAGATGAAGACCAAGCCGCTGAAGAGCGCGTAAAAACTGGCGAAGACCTTGGCCGCAGCGTTGGGCAAGGGGTCCACGGGACCCATGCCGCCCAGGATCATGCTGGCGTTGAGCAGGGCGTCCACCCAGGCCAGCCCGGCAATCCAGTGGTAGCCCAAGACGCCAATGCCCAGCGCCAGCCCCGCCAGCAGCATGCCGCCGGACACAAAGCGCAGCAGGCGCAGCACAAACACTCTGCTGCTGGCCAACCCATGACTGTGATGCTCAAACATGCGGCGAAGCTAAGGCTCGGCCCTTGAATTGACAAGCCCTGGCCGCCCGGCCTCGAAAGGGCAAATCCCTGCTGCAAATTTCCGTGCCCCGCCCTAGGTTGCCTGCGTGGAGCACGCTGCACGCTACGACTTTGAAATCCTCGCTGAGGGGCCGCAGTGGTTGGTTGTGCACAAGCCCGCGCCTCTGCAAATCCACCCCGGCAGCCTGCATGGTGCCCCCACCCTCTGGCACGGGCTGAAGGAGCTGCTCATCTACGAGTTGGCCAACGGCGGGCAGGTTTCCATCATCAACCGCCTCGATCGCGAGACCAGCGGTGCGGTGCTGGTGGCCACCAGCGCCGCCATGGCCCGCGCCCTGGGCATGGCCATGCAGGAGCGGCGCATTCACAAAACCTATCAGGCCCTGGTGCATGGCTGGCCGACCTGGCAGGAGCTGGACTTCCACGGCCCCATTTTGCGCCAAGGCGAGGTGCGCCCCTCGGTGATTTGGGTGCGGCAATGCGTTGATGCGGCAGGGGCAGCCTGCCAGACCCTGCTGCGCTGCCTAAGCCGCGTGCAGCATCCCAGCCTGGGCCCGCTCTCCCTCATCGAGGCCAGGCCCGTCACTGGGCGCATGCACCAGATCCGTGTGCATCTCTCCCATCTGGGCCTGCCCATCGTCGGCGACAAGATCTACGGCCTCAACGAGGCCTGCTACCTGGAGTTCATTCAAACCGGCTGGACCGACTCGCTGCAACGGCAACTGGGCCTGAGCCGTCAGGCCCTGCACTCCTGCCGCCTGCGGGTGGACGACGATGCCCTGCGCGGCACATGGGATTGCCCGCTGCCCGCCGAGTTGCAAAGCCTGATCAGCGAGAGCTCTTTGGCGACTGACCTGCCAGCGCCAGAATGCGCTTCCAGTGTGCCGCCTCCACCGCCGTGATCGAGAGACGGTTGCCACGACGCAGGATCAGCAGATCAGCCAGAGCCGGATCCTCGCGCAATTGCGGCAGGCCAACAGGCTTGGGCAGGTCCGCCTCCCACTTCACATCCACCATCAGCCATCGTGGGTCCTCGCGCCTGCTGCCCGCATCAAAGTAAGGGCTGGAGGGATCAAACTGCGTGGGGTCAGGGTAGGCCTCGCTGGCGATGCGCACCACGCCCACCACGCCGGGCTGGGCACAACTGCTGTGGTAAAAAAAACCGAGGTCGCCCACCTGCATTTCATCGCGCATCAAATTGCGCACCTGATAATTGCGCACGCCGTTCCAAGGCTCAAGGCACTTGGGCCTGGCCTTGAGGTCGTCAAAGGAGAACACATCGGGTTCGGATTTCAGCAGCCAAAAAGCCATGCCAGCAGCATGGGCCAAGCAGCGCCCTTGGCAAGCCCGCGCTCATGGACAAGGAAGGAGACAGGCCGGCCCTTGAGGGCTCAATGACTGCCTGTGGCCTCAAGCCAATGAGGCAGCAGGGCCAGCACCTCGCGGAAATGCGTGCTGCCGCCGGCACGCTCCAATTGGGCGCCCACCAGACCGGCGTCACTGACGCTGTCCGCTGGCATGACCTCCTCGTGCTGATGCTCACCGGCGCAGACGCGAATATGAATGAAGCTCGAGCAGGACTGACGCCAGATGCGCACACTCATGCCGCCGCCGCTCAACTCAAGGCTGAGCAATGCGCAGGAATGCGCGGCCTGATCGGCGGCTGGGGCTGCGGCCTTGATGGCCACCGTCACCGTGCCGCCCTGCGGCGAAATCCATTGCAGGCTGGCGTCGCCATCCTGCGGTGCAGCAGCGGCGGGCTGCGGCTTGCCGCCCTTCAGGCGCCAACCCAACCAAGCTGCCAGCAGCAAGGCGGCGCTGCGGTGCCCCTGGCCATGCACGATCTCGATGTGTTGGAGTTCATGGAGATGCTCCAGCGCCTTGCCATCCTGAAAGGCCACGGCCAGCGCCGTGCGCAGCAGGTGGCTGCGGGTCCAGCTCAGATCGCGCACATCGAAGTCTGCGCTGCGCCAAGCCCCAAGCAGGCGTTGCAATTGCGCGGCCGGATCACTCCAGCGGCTGCTGTCAACAATGAGGGTGTGAATGCGCGAGTAAAGCCGCTCTTCAAAGCAGCGCTTCAGGCTGCCCTGCCACCAGACCATCAGTGGCAGATCGGAGTCGAGATGGCCAAAGACCACATTCTGCACCTGCGCGGCATCAGCGCCCTGCAGCACGAAACTAATCTGCTCGCTGCAGACCACCTTGCCCTCCTGATAGGGGCGACAATGGGCGCTGATCCAGGCCCGGGCGGGCGCGGTCTCTGCGGCCAGGTTGACCACCAACAAGGCGCGGCAACTGTGCTGCGCGGTGATGGCTTCAAGATCGGCGCAGTGGCGGCCCAAGTCGCCGGCCTCCTCGCTGTAAATGGCAAAGTTGATCAGTGAGGAGCGGGTCTTGGCCTGATCATCAGCCCAGATCTGCTGCAGGCTGCGCTCGATGCTGCCCAAGGGCACCTCAAGCCCCAGGGCCTCGCCATTTGGCAGTGCGGCGTTGCTCATGATCAAAGCAGTCTCCATTGATGCCCATCCTGACGCAGCAGTTCATCGGCCTCGCGTGGGCCCCAGCTTCCTGCGGGGTACTCACACATTGGCGGGGGCTTGTCGCTGTAATGCCAGGCGCGCTGAATTTCATCGATGAAGCGCCAGGCGTTTTCCACCTCGTCGCAGCGCGCAAACAGCGTGGCGTCGCCGGCCATCGCATCGAGCAGCAGGCGCTCGTAGGCCTCGGGGCTTGCGGTGCCAAAGCTTGAGGAGTAGCGGAAGTCCATCTTGACCTGCTGCATGTTCAGCGCCTGACCGGGCTGCTTGCAGAGGATGCGCATGGCAATGCCCTCATCGGGCTGAATGCGGATGACCAGCGTGTTCTCGCTGCTGTTGCCCAACAGGCGGCGGGTGGCAAAGGGCACCTGCGGCGGCTTTTTGAAGTGCACACTGATCTCCGTGGCCTTCTTGGGCAGGCGCTTGCCGACGCGGATGTAAAAGGGCACGCCCTGCCAGCGCCAGGTGTCAATGAAGAGGCGCAGGGCCACATAGGCCTCGGTCATGGACTGCGGGTTGACGCGGTCCTCCTGGCGGTATCCAACGCGGGCCACTCCATCCACGCTGCCCGCAGCGTACTGGGCTCGCACCACATTGGCCGCCACGGCCTCGGGGCCAATCAGAGGCCGCAGGGCGCGAATCACCTTGACCTTCTCATCGCGCACGCTGTCGGCGCTCAGGTCCGTGGGTGGCTCCATGGCCACCAGACTCAGCAACTGGAAGAGATGGTTTTGCACCATGTCGCGCAGGGCGCCCGCGGTGTCGTAATAACCGCCGCGGCCGCCTTCCATGCCGAGATTCTCCGCGCAGGTGATCTGCACATTGTCGATGTAGCGGCTGTTCCAATTGGGCTCGAAGAGCGCATTGGCAAAGCGCAGCACCATGATGTTTTGCGCGGTCTCCTTGCCCAGATAGTGGTCAATGCGGTAGGTGTCGCGTTCGGCAAAGGTGGCGGCCACCGTGTCATTGAGAGCACGCGCGGTGATGAGGTCCTTGCCAAAGGGCTTCTCGCAGACCACCCGCGCCCAGCGGCCCTGCGGCGCGTGATTGAGCCCTGAGGCGCGCAGCATGTCGAGGATCGGCACGAAGGCCTCCGGCGCGCTGGCCAAATAAAATAGTCGGTTGGCGGGGGCGCCGCGCTCGCGATCAAAGCGGTCGAGCAATTGCTTGAGCCGGACATAACCCGCCGGGTCCTCGAACTCGCTGCGGTGGTAGTGAATGTTCTGGGCAAAGGAGGACCAGAGCTCCTCATCGTGGCCCTGCCGCGAGTTGCGGCGGTTGCCCTCCTCAAGCTCGGCGCGGAAGACCTCATCGCTCTTGTCGCGGCGGGCAAAGCCCACGACCTTGAATTGTGGCGGCAGATCGCCGCAGGCTGCCACATTGTAGAGGGCAGGGATGAGCTTGCGGTTGGTCAAGTCGCCAGTGGCGCCAAAAATGACCACGGTGCAGGGCTCAGCGCGGTTGCGATTGAGCAGGTTTTCTTCGAAGGGATTTTCCAATTCAGCCATTGCAGGGCGGCAAACTCGCACATTTTGAGCGCTTGACAACGACTGAGGCACTGGCCCCCTGCGGCCCGACGGCGCAAGAGCCTCTGCCGGCCTGCGTTATCTCCTGCCGCCCAAGCCTCTGCACGCCCCATGCCCGACCTAATTGCGACCCTCTGCGACCTGGTGGCCATCAACAGCGTCAACCCGGCCTATGGCGGGCCCGGTGAGCTGGCGCTGGTGGAATACCTCGAGGCCTTCTTCGCCAAACTCGGCATCGAGACCTCGCGCCAGGAGGTCTTTGCCGGCAGGCCCAATCTCCTGGCCCGACTGCCCGGGCGCGACCGCAGCCGCTGCATCGTCCTTGAGGCCCACACCGACACGGTGACCATTGAGGGCATGAGCATTGACCCGCTCAAGCCGGAGATCCGCGGCAACCGCCTCTATGGGCGCGGCTCCTGCGATACCAAGGCCGGCTTGGCGACCATGATGCACACCCTGGCGCACTTCAGGCAAGGCGGCAACCCGCCGCCCTGCGACCTGCTGTTGGCGGCCGCCGTGGACGAGGAGTTCTCCTACCGCGGCGTGGTGCGTCTCTGCGAGGGCCTGCGCGCGGATGCGGCCATTGTCGCTGAGCCCACGGAACTGCGTGCTGTCTGCGCCACCAAGGGAGTGCTGCGCTTTGCCATCGTGGTGCGCGGCCGTGCGGCGCACAGCTCCAAGCCGCATTTGGGCGTCAACGCCATTGTGCACATGGCGCAGGTCATTGCCGCGCTGCAACAGCACGCGCTTGAGCTGGCCGCATCACCGCATCCACTGGTGGGTCCTGCCACCTGCAGCATCGGCGTGATCCAAGGCGGGCTGCAGGTCAATCAGGTGCCTGATTTTTGTCGCATCGAAATCGACCGCCGCCTGCTGCCTGGACAGAGTGCCTCCAGCGCGCTGGAAGAATACCGCCGCCTGTTGGCCGCGCTGCCTGGTGTGGAGGCCAGCATTGAGGAACCACTGCTGCTGGTTGACGAGGCTCTGGACACGGCACCGCAGCATCCGCTCATCAGCGCCGCCGGCAAGGTGCTCGGCGCGATGGGCCTCAACCCCGCCCCCTGCGGAGTGCCCTTTGGCTGTGACGCCAGCAAACTGGCGCGCGCCGGCGTGCCTTCGATGGTGTTTGGCCCCGGCAGCATTGATCGCGCCCACACGGCCGATGAGTATGTTGAAATCAATGAAGTCGAGCAGGCCCTGCAGTTCCTCATCGGACTGGTGCAGGAGTTTCCCAACTCCTGATGCCAGTCGCCTTGCCCACCCCAGCCCCACTCCAACCCCAGCCCATCATGCAAAACCGCCGTCAACTCCTGCGCACCAGCCTTGGCGCCGCCCTGGCTCCCCTGGCCTCCTGCCAACATTCAAGCCAGTCATCCGGATGGATTGATGCGCATGTCCATGTCTGGACTCCTGACCTGGAGCGCTACCCGCTGGCTGAGGGCTTCACGCGCCAGAGCATGCAACCGCCGAGCTTCACCCCTGAGCAACTCTTCGCCCACGCCAAGCCGCAGGGAGTCTCGCGCATTGTGCTCATCCAAATGAGCTACTACCGCTTCGACAACCGCTACATGCTCGACATGATGCGCCGCCATCCTGGCACCTTTTCCGGTGTGGCCATTGTGGATGACAAGGCCGCCGATGTGGAGCAGCGCATGCTGGAGTTGGCCCGCCAAGGCGTGCGCGGCTTCCGTCTGGTGCCGCCAGCAGACCCGGTGGCCGCGCGGGCCTGGTTTGCCAGCCCTGGCATTGAGACCATGTACCGCGTCGGCGCGCAACATCGCCTCAACATGTGCCTGCTCATCAATCCTGAGGCCCTGGGCGAGGCCGCAGCCATGTGCCGCCGCTTCCCCAAGACCCCGGTGGTGATTGATCATTTCGCGAGACTGGGCATGGCCGGTGCCATTGAGCCTGCGGGCCTCAAGGCCCTGCTGGATCTGGCCGCCTTCCCTGAGGTGACCGTCAAGACCTCGGCCACTTATGCCCTGGGCGCCAAGAAGGCCCCCTACACCGATCTGCTGCCCATGCTGCGGGCCTGCCGCGATGCCTTTGGCGCCAAACGCCTGATGTGGGCCAGCGACTGCCCCTTCCAAGTCGAGAAGGGCCACAACTACAAGGACAGCATTGACCTGGTGCACGAGCGGGCCGACTTCCTCACCGAGCGCGAGCGGCAGTGGCTGCTGCGCGACACGGCGCAGCGGGTGTTCTTCAGTTGATGTGGGCCGCCCTTGGCCCCATGGCTTTGCTGCCGCCACCCCAACGCCCTGCCCATGCGCCTCTCCCCCCGCTTCTCGCTGGTGCTGCAATCCGCGCGCCACTACTGGAAAAGCCATCTGGGCCTGCTGGCCGCAGCCGTGTTGGCCTGCGCGGTGATCAATGGCTCTCTGCTCATCGGTGAGAGCGTGCGCGCCTCACTGCGGCATCAGGCCGCCATGCGCCTGGGCCGGGTTCAGCAGGCCTACCTGGGGCAGGACCATTTCTTCACCCACAAGCTGGCGCAGGGCCGTGGAGCCGCCGGCATCATCGCCGCCTTGGGCAGCGCCGCCAATGACGACGGCAGCCGCCGCCTCAATCGCACGCAGATCCTCGGCGTGGACGAGGCCTTCTGGAAACTCTCGGCAAGCGGCAAGGCCCAGCCCCTGCCCAAGGGCGCCCTGCTCATCAACGCGGCCCTGGCCAAGGCCCTGGCAGTGAAGGACGGCGACACCGTCATCCTGCGGTTGGAGCGGCCCAGCGCCATCTCACGCGATGCGCCACTCTCGGGCAGCACCCGCGAGGAAGTCACCCTGCGGCGCAAGGTGCAGACCCTTCTGAGGCCTGAGGACTTCGGCGACTTCCAACTCCATGCCGATGCTCTGGGAGTGGCCAATGCCTTCGTCGCACTCGACGATCTGCAGGGGCAATTGGAAATGCCCGGGCTGATCAATGCCGCTCTCAGCGCGCAGAGCGATGACCCCGCCACCTGGGACCAGGCCAAGAGCCTCGCCGATCTCGGCCTGCGCCTGACTCAGGCCGACGGCCGCAGCAAGAACTGGGAAATCAGCTCGCCGCGCATCTTCCTGCATCCGGCTCTGGCGCAAAAACTGCTGCAACAACCCGATGCCTACGGAGTGCTGACCTACCTGGTCAACGGCCTGAAGTCCGCCAACGGCGCCACACCCTATTCCATGGTCACCGCCGTGGACGGCTTGGCCAATCACGGCGCCGATGAAATCACCATCAGCCAATGGCTGGCTGAGGATCAAAAGCTGCGCAGCGGCGACAAGCTGGAGCTGACTTATTTTGTGGTGGGCAATGGCCGTGAGCTGCAAAGCCAAAGTGCCAGCTTCCGCGTGCGCGGCATCATGCCCATGATGGACAAGGCCATCACCAAGGCCTGGACCCCGCAGTTCCCTGGAGTCTCGGATGTGGACAACTGCCGCGACTGGGAGCCGGGCATCCCGATGGACATGAAGGCCATCCGTGATCAGGACGAACAATACTGGGATCAATACGGCGGCACGCCCAAGGCCTTCATCAGTCTTGGCGCCGGCCAGAAGCTCTGGGCCAATCGGTTTGGCAACCTCACCGCCGTGCGCCTGCCCCTGGGCCAAGGCGATGCCGCAACGCTCGAGAAACAACTGCTGAACCAACTCAAGCTTGCCGATGTGGGCCTGCGCCCACAGGCCATGCAACGCAGCGCTCAAGCCGCAGCGGCAGGCAGCGTGGACTTTGGCGGTCTGTTCATCGGCCTGAGCCTATTCCTGATGATCGCCGCACTGCTGTTTGCAGCGATGCTGTTTTTGTTCACGCTCGAGAATCGGCGTGCCCAGCTCGGCCTGATGCTCTCCGTGGGGCTCAGCCCCCGGGAGGCGCGCCGCATGCTGCTGACCGAGGCCGCCGTGATTGCCAGTTTGGGCTGCCTGCTGGGACTGCCCGCCGGCGCCCTGTACACCAAGGCCGCCCTGCAGGCTCTCCAAGGCGCCTGGTCTGGGGCCACGCAAGGCATTGCCCTGATCTTCAGCGGCGCCGCGGGCATTCAGATGCTCGCCCTCTTCATCGCCTGGACCGCCGTCATGCTCACGCTTTGGCTGCAAAGCCGCAGGCTCTTTGCGGCAAGCCCCCTGCAACTGCTCGGCGGCAGCGCCGCGATGCTGGAGATCTCCGCCAAACCAAGGCCTCGCCGCCTCCTGCTGCCAATCCTGCTGCTGGCCGCTGCCCTGATTCTCCTTGGCTGCGGCGCCCAAGGCGGCAGCGCGCAGACCGTCACCGCTTTGTTTTTTGGCGCAGCGTTGCTGCTGCTCATCGGCGGCCTGACGCTCATCTCGCGCACCCTGCTGCGCGGCGGCAGCCAGCATCAAGCGCGCCAACTCTCCGCGCTGGCACTGCGCAACCTGGCACGCAGACCGGGACGCAGCCTCGGGGCCATGGGCATGATGGCCAGTGGCATCTTCCTGGTGATTGCCGTCAACGCCTTTCACCTCAAGCCCAGTCCCTCCACCGACCCGAAGGGCGGCTGCGGCGGCTTCACGCTGATGGGCGAATCCACCCTGCCCATCTACGAGGACCTCAACAGCGAGGCCGGACGCGAGGCCCATGGACTGGATGAGGAATTGCTCGCCGGTGTGCGCATCGTGGCGATGCGCATGCGTCCCGGCGATGATGCCAGTTGCCTGAACTTAAGCCGTGCGCAAAACCCGGTGCTGCTGGCCGTCAACCCCAAGGCCTTGGAGGGACGCTTCGCCTTCGCCACGGCGCAACCCTGGAGTGTTCTCACCGCAGCGGGCGAGGGCCTGCCGGCCATTGCCGATCAGGCCACCGCGCTTTGGGGCTTGGGCAAATCTGTCGGCGACGAGCTGGCGTATCCCGATGCCAGTGGCAAGCCCGTGTCGCTGCGTCTGCGCGCACTTTTGAGCAACAGCATCCTGCAGGGGCGCGTCCTGATCAACGAGGCTGACTACCTGCGCGCCTGGCCCAATGCCGCAGGCTACCGCTTCTTTTTGATCGAGGCCAAACCCGAACAACAACAGGCCGTGGCCGCGCACCTCACGCGGCAACTGCAATCCCGCGGCATGCAAATCCAGGAAAGCCAGACTCACCTCGCTGCGCTGATGGCCGTGCAAAACACCTACATCGCCATCTTCAGCCTGCTGGGCGGGCTGGGCGTGCTCTTGGGCACCGTGGGCCTTGGCGTTCTGGTGGCCCGCCATGTTCTGGAACGCCGCAGCGAACTGGCCCTACTGCAGGCCCTGGGCTTTGCCCCAGCGCGCATCGCCAGAATGCTGCTCACCGAGCATGCGGCCCTGCTGGGGCTGGGCCTTGGGCTCGGCGCCCTCAGCGCCCTGCTGGCCATTTGGCCGATGTTGAGCCAAGGCAATCAAGACCTGCCTCTGCCCTGGATTCTCACCCTGACCAGCGCCACCCTGCTCTGCGGTCTGGGCGCCTGCGCTCTGGCCACGGTCCAATCCCTGCGCAGCCCGCTGCTTGAGGCCCTGCGCCACGAGTAAAGACGGGCAACCGCGCTGTTTTTTGCTTTGCCTCAGAGTCTGCCTGCGGCACTCTCACGCCCAGTCATGAACCGTATTTTCCTTGCCATTCTCGCTCCCCTGGCCCTGCTCGCCCTGAGCCTTGGCGCGCAAAACCAAACTCCGGCCAAACCCCTGCGTGTGCTGATGGTCACCGGCGGTTGCTGCCACGACTACGCCAACCAAAAAATGATTCTCGCCGAGGGCCTCAGTGCGCGCGCCAATGTGGAATTCACCATTGTCCACGAAGAGAGCGCCAAGGGCAAGGACGACCGCACGCATCAGGTCAGCATCTACCAGAAGGAGGATTGGGCCAAGGGCTATGATGTGGTGCTGCACAACGAATGCTTCGGCGCCGTGACCGATGTGGCCTTTGTGGAGCGCATCGCCCGCGCCCACAAAAACGGCGTGCCCGCCGTGATGCTGCACTGCTCCACCCACAGCTACCGCGCCGCGGCCACCGATGAGTGGCGCAAATGCGTTGGCCAAACCTCGATGAGCCATGAGAAGAACCGCGATCTGCTCGTCAAGAATGTCGCCCCCGAGCATCCCGTGATGAAGGGCTTCCCCGCTGAATGGCTCGACGCCCGCGATGAACTCTACAAAAATGAAAAGCTCTGGGAGAACTTTGTTCCTCTCGCCAAGGCCTATGGCAAGGACACGGGCAAGGACCACTACCTGGTCTGGGTCAACACCTACGGCAAGGGCCGCGTGTTTGGCACCACCATGGGCCATCACAACAGCACCATGGAGGCGCCGGTGTTTCTTGATCTGGTGAGCCGCGGCCTGCTTTGGGCCTGCGGCAAACTCGGCGAGGACGGCAAGCCTCTACCCGGCTACGGACCCACGCAGCGCTAGGCGCGCCACTCGCCCGCGCCATCAATACAGCGCGTGACGATGAAACAACCAGCTCTCCAGCACCCAAATCAGCAGGAGCAGCCACAACAGTTTGCGCGGAAGGTCTGCCAGCCCTTCCGCACCCAAGGCCGCGGAGAAGCTCGGGCCCGCAGGGCCCTTGCCCTGCGCCGCCAAGCTTGGCAGTTGGGTCTCTGCGCTGCTGGCCAGCAGGCTCAGACCACGGGCGCCACCCTGCTGCCAATAGCCCAAACGGTCCAACCTCATCACGGATTGCGCCTGAGTCTGGCCGTCCACAAAACGACGACCGTCCCAAGTTTTCCACTGCACAAGGCCATTGGCCGTTACCGTCTCTCCGGCTCGGGTAGCGGGCAGCGCCACTGCATCGAGCACCTCCTGCGCGCACCACTCCACCGCATTGCCCAACAACAAAGGGAACGCGGGCATGAGAGTCAGGCGCTGAGACCCTGAAGGCGAGAAGGCGGTCACCACCAACCGTTGCCCCTGCCACTGCCCAGCAGCCAGCAGCGTCTGTTGCCGACTGACCCAGAGGGGTTGCAGGGCCGCATTGGGCAACAGTTCCACCGACTGGCGCAGTGAAAGTTCAGAGGGGCGCAAGCGATGCACCACGGGGTGATCCAACCCCGTGTCAGTAACCGAATCCTGCAACAGACCCCCGGCAGGAAGGCTCCTGGCTTCGAAACCCGCTGCAGACTGCGGAGGCTCCAAAAGCAAACAGGGGCGATCTGCTGGCAGCACCTTGGGCAACCAGCGCTCCAGCACCAAGACATCGGCCTGCGGAGCCTCCGCCCATTGCGCAGGCTTGATGCTGATGACCTGCAGTTGCCCCTGCGCCGCCAGCGATTGCAATGCCAGTTGCGTGAAGGGATCGGCCTGCTCGGCCACATGCAAGAGGCTCAACAGCCGAGGCTGCGGGCAGGGTGCCCCCACTGCATCATCCAGCCAGAGCACATCACCTTGGGCGCGCAACCTCACCTCAAGCCATTCGCCGCGCGGCCGCTCCAACGGCAGCGAAACAAACTCTGTGGCTCCCGGAGACAACTCCAAGCGCCGCAGTTGCGCCAGAGAACCACCGAGGGTCATCTCCAATTCCACCTCTGCTGGCCTTGCATTCGATGAAGCTGCCTGCACTGCCACAAAAACATCATGACGCCAAAGCGAGAGCGGAGCGCGGCGAATTTCAAAGGCCGTGATGCCGACATTCATTGGCTTGGCCAGCGCGACATCAACAAAGACTGTGGCCACGACATCCTCCTTGCCAAGAGCCTGATCGGAGGCATGCCAAAGTTCGGCCTGCGGATCCATCGCCATCAATGGCCGCACCAGGCGCATTGCCGCTGCCGGATTGCCCTCCATGGGTTGCGGCTTGAGATTGCTCAACAAGCGCAGGCACTCCCGACGATTGCTACTGCGAGCCAGAAGCCCCTGTGCGGCACGATCATGGGCAATCAGGGAAACGGGCACCGTCTCAGGCAGGGCCTGCAGCCGTTGACGCAACTGCCTCTGCGCCGCCTGCAATCGGCTTTCGCCCTTTTCATCCAAGGCCGCCATCGAAGCCGAGCAATCCACCAGCACCACCACCGCCTGCCCGCTTGAGGCGCTGCCTCCCGCCACCGGCCTGGCAAGCGCAAGGGCTGCTGCCGCCACCACCAGCAGGGACACCAGCAGAGCCAGCCACTTCTTGAGTTGTCGCAACCATGCCGACTCCTGGTGCTCGCGGGCCAGCCAACGAAAAAACAACAGCGAGGACACCTCGCGAGCCTGCGCCCGCCGGCGAAACAAATGCAGCGCCAGCACGGCGAGGGCCAGCCAGGCCACATGCAAATACTGGGGCTGCAGGAATTTCACGCGCAATGCAGCCTTAGCGCAGGAGCTGGGCGCTGCCAAGCCTGCTGATCACAAAGACCCCCAACGAACCGGGCCCGAAGGCCTTGAGCTGGGCCTTTAGTTGCGCTTGACCTTGAAGCTGCGGAACACGACCGGATCGCTGTGACCGGCAAAGCCGATCAGGCCCCGGCGACGATCCAGACCAAGTGGCGGATGCTTGATCTTGCTGCGGTCGAGCTTGTCGAGGTCCACATCCAAAATCTTGGTGCCATTGAGCGTCACCTTGATGCGCTGCCCCTGGACCTCGATCTCCTGGAAGTTCCACTCGCCCACTGGACGCAGATAACCGTGCTTGGCACCTGCGCAGTGGTAGAGGCTGCCGTGGTACTGGTAGGGCTCAAGGCCCTTCTTGCCGGCCGCAGCCTGCTTCTCGTTGTAGCCATCGCTGTCGATGACCTGCAGCTCAAGACCGTCCTTGGAGGAATGCCCGCCCAGCGGCGTGCGCAGCGCAATGCCGTTGTTGCCTGCCTTGGGCAGCTTGAACTCCACGCGGATGACGCCGTTCTCGAACTCTTCCTTGGTCAACAAGTCGCCGCCCTTGCCCGGCTTGCAGACGATGGCGCCGTCCTTGACTTCGTAGCTGTCCACCGCCCCCTGCCAGTTGGAGAGATCGCGGCCGTTGACCAGTTCCTCAAAGCCCTGCGCGTCGCGCTGCGCCAAAATCTGATTGGCCTCCTCGGCCTTGATCTCGCGGATGAAGACATTGCGCCAGCGAATCTCGCTGCCGTGGGTTTGCAGTTGAATCGGACCACGCGGGGCAATCGGATCGGCCATCTCCGTGGAGGCAGGCGCGCCCTTGGCTGCATTGTTCTTGCCATAGGCCAGATAGCCGGCCTTGCGATTGGCGAAGAAGTTTTCCAGGGGCGCATGGTTGACCACCACCTCGCCATTGAGCTTGACGGTGACGCGCTCGCCGATCATGCGGATCTCGAAGCGATTCCACTCGCCAAAGGGTTTGTCCATGCGCTTGAGGGGATGCTTGCCCTCTTCGCCCTTGTTGTTCCAAAGGCCGCCTGAGCCCTTGTCAGCGCCGAGCTTGAACTTGCCCTCCTCGGTGAAATCCCAAATCTGCACCTGCGGCACGCCGCGCAGATAAATCCCGCTGTCTCCCAGTGGCAGCATCTTGTAATCCACGATCAGGTCGAAGTCGCCATAGAACTCATTGGTGGTCAGGTAGAGGCCCTTGCCGTCATTGACCAATTCACCGTTTTCCACCTTCCAGTGGGCCTTGACGTGATCGCCCTTGTCGTTGCCCTTGGCATCGAGCAGACCGCCCTCAACGGACTTGCGCTGATAATCCGCCCGTTCCTGCTCGCTCATCTTTGCCAGATCCGCAGGATCCTGGGTGCCCCAGCCAAACCAGCCGGAGAGGTCGCTGCCATTGAAGAGGGCCTTGAAGCCAGCTGGCGGCACATTGTTTTCGGCGGCAAGACCGCTGCTTGCCAACAGCACGGAGAGAAACAGGGATTTGGTCATGGTTGTGAAGGGAGGATTCGCCGCCGCCGCAAGCGTTCTTTCAAAGCGCCAGAGCCGGCGCAAAGATTCCCAGGCAGGAAAAAGGCCGATGAGATGAAGCAGTTGCCCCCATGCGACCTTGCAGGCACCATGGCGCGCTGGTTTTTCTCATGTCCTCATCCCACAGCCCCGCCGATGCCCCTGCCCCACAGGGACCACATCCGCTGCTACTGCAGTTGGCAGGGCACCGCCTCTGGAGCGCCAAGCTCAAGCTCCTTGGCGGCAAATCCTGCGTGGACCTGGATCATGTCTGTGCCGCAGGCACTGGCCTGGCCGCCGCCCTCATCGCCACGCAGGCCGCAAAACGCCAACGCCGTCTCTGCCTGCTGGCCAAAAACCCCAGACAACAGGAGCGCCTGCTGGCCGACCTGGCCTGCTGGCAAATCCCAACCCTGAGCCTGCCGCGTCACAGCCATGGCAAGGCCACGGTCCTCGCTGATCCAGACATTGCCGCCGAGCGCCTCGCCACCCTCGAACAATGGCGACTCAACCCCGAGCAAAGCCCCAAGGTGCTGGTGCTCTGCGAGGACAGCCTGCACGAGCCCGCCCCGGCACCAGAAAACCTCGGTCGCGGCGGCCTCGACTTGCAGGTTGGCAAAACCCTTGATCCCGAGACCCTGATCGAACGCCTGCAGGCTGCGGGCTACCAGCGCTCCCCGACTGTCACCCAACGCGGCGAGTTCGCCCGCCGTGGCGGAGTGCTCGATGTCTTCGGCTGGCAGGCCGCACATCCCCTGCGACTGGAATGGCTCGATGAGCAGCTCGAATCCCTGCGCATCTTCGACATTCACCAGCAGGCCAGCATCGAAAAGCTGCAACAGACCACCCTGGTCATTGACGCCGCCCCTGAAAACGAGGGCCAATCCTGCATCGCCGATCACCTGCAGAAACAGGATTGGTTGGTTGCAGTTGGCGACCAGGAACCACCATCGGCACCAGGCCTGCAGGCAAGACTTCTGGAAGGCGGCATCGGGCTGGCGGGCATCGAAGACTTCTCCTGCGCGATTGCTGACAATCCCTTGGGCGGCTTTGATGCCAGCGATTTCGTGCTGCATGAGGCGCGCCGCCAATTCTTTGAGGCTCAACTGCAGCAGTGGCATCAACAAGGCTGGGCCTGCCACGCCCTGTTCCGCAACCAGGCCGAGATCGAGCGCTTCACCCAATTGCGCCCGCCGACCGCAACCCCCCTGCAGTATCATCTCGCCCCTCTGGCACAGGGCGTCACCCTGCCAGGCATCAAGGTTGCCATCCTCAGCGGCGCGGAAATCCTGGGCCAACAGAGCCTGCCGCGTCGCCGACAACCCAACCGCCTTGGCGATCTGCATCAACTGCGCCGCGCCCGCAGCAACATCGAAAGCTTTCAAGCCGGTGAATTGGTCGTGCACAGCGAACACGGCATCGGCCGCTTCGCCGGCCTGCAACAACGCAACGACGAAGCCGGCCGCCCGCAGGAGGTGCTGGTGGTCGAGTACGCTCAAGCCGCCCGTCTCTTTGTGCCCATGGCGCAGGCGCACCTGCTTAGCCGCTATGTGGCCGCCGGCAATGGCAGACCAAGCCTCAGCCAACTGGGCAATGGCAGCTGGATGCGCGCCAGAAAAAAAGCCGAGCAGGGCGTGGAGGCCTTCGCGATGCGCATGCTGCGCATCAGCGCCGAGCGCCAGCAAGTGCGCGGCCATGCCCATGCCCCAGACGGCAAATGGCAACGCGCTTTTGAGCAATCCTTCGCCCATCCAGCAACCAGCGACCAGGAGCGCAGCATCGAGGAAATCAAACAGGACATGGAGTCCGAGCGCCCGATGGACCGCCTGCTTTGCGCCGATGTCGGGTTTGGCAAGACCGAGGTAGCCATCCGCGCCGCCTTCAAGGCTGTGATGGGCGGCAAACAAGTCGCCCTGCTGGTGCCCACCACGGTGCTGGCCCGCCAACACTGGCAGACCCTGCGCCAACGCATGAGTGAATTCCCCGTCAGCGTTGAGATGCTCTGCCGCCTCACCCCGCCCCAACGGGAGGCTGAAATCCTGCGCGGCATGCGCGAGGGTGGCGTGGACATCGTGGTGGGCACCCACCGCCTCATCTCCAAGGATGTTGCCTACAAGGACCTGGGATTGGTCATCATTGATGAGGAGCAGCGCTTTGGCGTCAAACACAAGGAACGCTTCAAGGAACTCTTCCGCCTGGTGGATGTGCTCACCCTCAGCGCCACCCCCATTCCGCGCACGCTTTACCTCGCGCTCATGGGCATGCGCGACATGAGCACCATTGACACGCCACCACCCAGCAAGCAGGCCGTGCAAACCTTCATCGCCCCCTTTGACGAGCGACTGGTGCGCGACGCCATTGACGCGGAGCTGGATCGAGGCGGTCAGATTTTTTACCTGCACAACCGCGTGGCCAGCATCGAAGCCACCGCGCGGCGCATCCGCGAACTCTGCCCTCGGGCCCGCGTCATCGTTGGCCACGGCCAAATGGAGGAAAATCAACTTGAGGACACCATGGCCACCTTTGTCGAGGGCCGCGCCGATGTCCTGGTCTGCACCACCATCATCGAGAGCGGCGTGGACATCGCCGCCGCCGGCACCATCCTCATTGACCGCGCGGACCGCTTCGGCTTGGCCGATTTGTACCAACTGCGCGGACGCGTTGGCCGCAGTGGTCAGCAGGCCTACGCCTACCTCATGTTGCCCAAGGGCAGCCTGACCACCACCGACGCCCGCAAACGCGTCAATGCCATGGCCCAGTACACCGGCCTGGGCAGCGGCTTCAAGATTGCCCTGCGCGATCTGGAAATCCGCGGTGCCGGCAACCTGCTTGGCACCGAACAAAGCGGCCACATCGCCGCCGTGGGTTTTGAACTCTACTGCCAGATGCTGCGCCACGCCGTGGCCAAGATGCAGGGTCGCCGCGTGCCACGCCCCAGCGAGATCAATCTGCGCATCGACTTTCTCATCACCCAGGAAGGTCAGGACAACGGCCAACGCCATGAGTGCGGCGCCTACCTGCCCGCCAATTTCCTCGAAGACACCGGCCTGCGCCTGCAGGCCTATCGCCAACTCGGCGAAGTCATGAACCGCCGCGAGCTGGAACAACTCACCAGGCAATGGCACGACCAATTCGGCGAACGCCTACCTGCCCCGGTGGACAACCTCCTCAACTGCACCGCCCTGCGACTTGCCGCCGCTCACGCCGGCATCAGCGAAGTCGGCATCGTCGAGCGCAAGCTCATGCTCAAGCGCCAAGGCGCATTCATCATGATCGACGGACGCTTCCCCCGCCTGCGCGCCCACAGCGGAAGGGGCCAGCTTCTGGAGGCGCTGGACCTTCTGCGCCAACTCTCCTCAAATCGCGGCAAAGCCACGCCGTCCTCTCCCACCAAGCCAGAGCCAAAGTCCGGAGCAGAAAGCCCGAAGCGCCGCTCGCCGCCAATCAAGGCAGTCACAGCGATGAGCCCAAAGCCCACAGGAACAACTGGCAAAAAACGGGCTTAAATGGACACCTCGGCGTCCTCGTCAAAGGCGTCCGTGATGGGCTTGACGATCATTCCCGCAGCCACCGTGTTGTTGGTCTGCTCATCCACCAAGACAAAACTGCCGGTGATGCGGTTGTCCGCATAGGCATCAAAGAAGATCGGCGCGGAGGTGCGCAGCCGAATGCAGCCAATCTCATTGAGCGCAAACTCCTGACTGTCCTGGCTTTTTTCCAGAGTGCTGATGTTGACCTTGTACAGGCAATCCACCACCACGGCGCGCACCTCATTGGTCGTGTGCCGCAGATGATACCGCCCGCGCGGCTTGAGCGTCTTTTTATCCGCAAACCAGCAGATCATCGCATCAAACTCCTGCGCCGCCTGCACCGGCTCACTGGCCTTCACCAACATGCCGCCTCGGCTGGTGTCGATTTCATCGGCCACCGTGATGCTGTAACTCAACTGCGCCAGGGCCTGAGTCTGCGGCCCCTCAAAGGTGTGGATGCCTGTGATGCGGGTCTTCATGCCCGAGGGCCAAACCGTCACCTCATCGTCAAGGCGGAAGGTTCCGCTGGCCATGCGACCGGCAAAGCCACGATAATCATGCAGCGCCCCAAGCTTGGGATCCACCGCATCGGAGATCGGGCGGATCACCCACTGCACGGGAAAACGCGCCTTGTCCGTGGGGCTCTCCGCCGTCGCCGGCACCTGCTCGAGATGCTCAAGCAGACTTGGGCCGCTGTACCAAGGGGTCTTCTCACTGCGCTCCACCACATTGTCACCGTTGAGAGCACTCATCGGAATCGGGGTGACCGCCGGGGGATGATCTAGGCCTGCCACAAAGCGGCCATACTCACCGACAATGCGCTCATAGACCGCCTGATCAAAGTCCACCAGATCCATCTTGTTGACCGCCAACACCACCTGCGAGATGCGCAACAGGCTGGCCAGATAGGTGTGGCGCATCGTCTGCTCAATGATGCCCAGGCGGGCATCCACCAAAATGATGGCCAAGTCAGCCGTCGAAGCCCCGGTGACCATGTTGCGCGTGTACTGAATATGCCCCGGAGTGTCGGCAATGATGAACTTGCGCCGGGGAGTGGCGAAGTAGCGATACGCCACGTCAATGGTGATGCCCTGCTCGCGCTCCGCGCGCAGCCCATCGGTCAGCAACGCAAGATTGACATGCGCATCCCCGCGCCTGCGCGAGGATTCCTCGACCGCCAACAACTGGTCCTCAAAGATGGACTTGGAATCGTAAAGCAGACGGCCAATGAGCGTGCTCTTGCCGTCGTCCACGCTGCCGGCCGTGGTGAAACGCAGGATGCTGGATTCCGTGGGATTGAGAGTGGATGTGGTCATGAGGACTTGGAGACAATAAGGATGAAATTCAGGCGGCCTTCAGCTCAGGGCCGATCGGCAATACAGACCCAAGCGGCAACAACTGCGACTGCAGCCCGGGCAGGTGGTAAAGCCAGCAGCCATTGCCGGCCTGCGCAAGCTCATAGCCATGGCAACGAAGCAGATCATCGATGCGCAGGGCAGCCCCCTCGCCAACGATGCCCGTGTGATAATCCACGCTGATGAAGTCGGCCTGGCGGCCGCGCAAAAACTCTGTCGCCCCGCGCAAAATGGACTCCTCCGAGCCCTCGCAATCCAGCTTGATGAGACGGAATCGCCCCCAGTGGCATTGCTGCGCCAGAGCATCAAGGGTGACCAACTCCACCCTTTCACGGCCCCAACCGGGACGGGATGTCACCAGACTGGCCGCCCCGGGATTGACATCACTGCTCAGACAAAGCTCACCACTGCCGCAGCGATCACCAAGCGCCACACGATGCACCTGCACCTCGCCTGTGGGATTGAGGGCGAGATTATCCTGCAGCACCTCGGCACAACGGCTCTGTGGCTCAACGGCCACCACCAAACCACTGGTCAGCGAAGCCGCCAAGACCGTGAAGTAGCCCTCGTTGGCACCGACATCGAGCACCGCATCCTGCGGCCCGATCAAGCAACGGAAAACCGCCGACAACTCCCTCTCGTAGATTCCCCGCTCCTGCAGGGCCTCGCCAAAGCGTGACACCGGATCCACCCGAAACAACAACCCGTCGGCCGTGCGCGCAAGCTCACGCTCCACGCCCAACAGCCGCTTGAGCAGCGAAGCCAGGAACAGGGGGCGAATGCGCAGGAGGGGATGCATGGCTAGGGGCTCTCAACAGCAGCGAAAACCCAGGAATTAAAAATAACCTTCCTTCTTGCGATCCTCCATCGCCGTCTCGCTGCGGCGATCATCGGCGCGGGTGCCACGCTCCGTCTGCCGTGCGGCAGCCACTTCAGCCACCACCTCATCGAGATTGCTGGCGCTGCTCTCAACGGCCCCCGTGCAGGTCGCATCACCGACAGTGCGGAAACGCACAAGCCTCTCGGCCACCTTGGGGCGCTCCTCATCAAGAATGGGGATGATCCCCGTCGTCGCATCCAGCAACTGACCCTGACGCTCAAAGACCAGGCGCTTGTGGGCAAAATAAAG
>JAURHS010000012.1 GCA_030833205.1 Prosthecobacter sp. | reverse complement strand
TTGGCAAGGCATGAATCCTCGTGTCGCACAAGGAGTGCGCAGAGAGTGGGCGGAGGGTGGGCGGAGAGTGTGCGGAGAGTAGGCGGAGAGTGGGCGGAGAGGGGCTTCCCTCGCTGTGGCGCGCCTTGCCCTTGTATCTTGCCCTTGTAGCTTGGCAGGAGAGGCGAGCGGGCGAGCGGATTCGCGAATGACTTGGGCGTGTGAGATGGCGACGAACGGTGCCTCACTTGGTGATGCGTCGTTGGGCGGATTCGCGCGTCGTTTCAGTTGGATGAGACGCGATGTTTTAAGGGGGGCAGGTCAGCCGTTTTTCTCGGTGCTGAGCTCGGTTAGTTTTTCTTCGAGGGTTGCGGTGGCTTGTTCCCAGGCGCTGGTTTCCTTGGTGATCTTGGGTTCGATTTGTTCGAGTTCTTCGCTCAGGGCGCGGAACTTGACGGCATCGGCGTAAGTGGCGCCGTCTTGCAGGAGGTTCACCAGTTCGAGTTTGCGTTGTTCCAGCGTGGCGAGGTTTTGCTCGATGGTGCTGACTTTTTGTTCGAGGTCCTTGCGGGCTTTGCTGCGGGCGTTGCGGGCCTCGGCCTCGGCGCGTTTTTGTTCCTTGGTCTTGCCGCCTGCGTTGCTGTTGCCTCGGTTGGGTTCGCTGCTGCCGCCCATGGGCTGATGATTGCTCAGGGCATTGGGGTTGGCGGGTGGGTTGAGGCGTGCGGTGAGGGCTTCGCGGGCGGAGGAGGCCTTGGTTTTGTCGAGGTAGTATTGGTAGTCGCCGGCGTAGGGGGTGAGGACTCCGGCGGCGATGTGCAGGACGCTGCGGGCCATGGCGCGGATGAAGTGCACATCGTGGCTGATGAAGACGAGGGTGCCCTCGTAGTCTTCGAGGGCTTGGATCAGGGCATCAATGCTGCCCATGTCCAGGTGCGTGGTGGGCTCGTCCATGAGCAGCAGGTTGGGCGGGTCGAGCAGGAGGCGGACGAGGGCGAGACGGCTTTTTTCGCCGCCGCTGAGGACGCCCACGGGCTTGAAGACATCGTCGCCATGAAACAGGAAGCTGCCCAGCAGGGTGCGGGCGAGTTGCTCGCCTGGCCGGCTTGGCAGGTCCATGGCGGATTGCAGGACGCTGTGCTTCATGTTGAGCACATCACCGCGGTATTGGGCGAAGTAGCCAAGCTTGACATTGTGGCCCAGGTCGCGTTTGCCGCTCTGTGGGGTCAGGGCTCCGGCCAGGAGTTTGAGCAGGGTGGATTTGCCGGCGCCGTTGGGGCCTACCAGGACGAGGCGTTGCCCGCGTTCGATTTCGAAATCCAGTGCATGGTACACTGGCGTTTGGCCGTAACCAAAGGCGAGGTCCTTGAGGGTCATGACGCGCTGGCCGCTGCGCGGTGGCTGCGGAAAGCGGAACTTCACTTGCTTGGCGGCCTGAAGCGGGGCGTCCACGCGCTCGATGCGGTCAATCATCTTGAGCTTGTCCTGGGCGCGTGAGGCGAAGTTGGCCTTGGCTTTGAAGCGGTCGGCCCACTGCTGCAGTTTGGCGATCTCGCGCTGTTGGTTTTCAAAGGCGGATTGCATCTGCTCCTCGCGCGCTGCCTTCTCGCGCAGGTAGTCGTCGTAGTTGCCGCGGTAGCGCAGGACTCGGCCATGGGCGATTTCCAGGATGGTGTCGCAAAGTGCGTTGAGGAACTCGCGGTCGTGAGAGATCATCAGGATCGCTCCGGGATAGGTCTTGAGGTATTCCTGGAACCAGAGCAGGGACTCCAAGTCGAGATGGTTGGTGGGCTCGTCGAGCAGGAGCAGGTCCGGCTCCTGCACCAGCAGACGCGCGAGGTGGGCGCGCATCACCCAGCCGCCGCTGAGTGTGCGGGCATTGCGCTCAAAGTCGCTTTCGCGAAAGGCCAGGCCCTTGAGGATGCGCTTGGCCTTGGGCTCAAGTTCCCAGCGGCTGTGCTCATCGGCATGGCCGGTGGCCAATTCAAGCACGGTGACATCGTCCACCGGCGCGCTTTCCTGCGGCAGGAAGCCAAAGTTGAGACCCTTCTCCATGGTCACCTGGCCGTCGTCGGGCGTGGTTTCCCGCAGCAGCAGAGAGAACAGGGTGGACTTGCCGGCGCCGTTGGGGCCGATCAGGCCGATCTTCTCACCGCGGTTGATGTGGAAGGACACCGCGCTGAAAAGCGTGCGACCGGCGTAGGTTTTGCTGACTTGGTTGACGGAGAGCATGGGGCGTAGCGGCCTGTTCCATGCCCCAAAAGAGGCCTCACGCCAAGGACTTGCGCCAGAAAGCAGGCAAGAAAGGTGGATTTTTGTTCTCGCGGCCGTCGCCTGCCCGAGCCCCCGAGGCCTGCAGGTGTTGCTCGGCAGCGCTGAGGCGGATGGGTGGGTTGCGGTTGGTTCCGAGGTTGATCAATCAAAGACCATCTGCCCAAGGCTGCCTGCCAAAGGCGGTGCGGGCAGGACGCTGTCGCCCACGCCAAGGCGGTGAGCCCTGAACCAACCTTGGCGCATCTCCAGACCATACTGGATGCGCATGCTTTTGGCCTGTCTTGTTCGAGTGTCGAAGGCTTTGAGGTGGAGGATCTCGCAAATCACGCCCTTGGCATCAAGAAAGGCAATGGACAGAGGCGAGGGCGTGTTGCGCATGTGGAAGGCCACCGGCTGGGGCTGTGGAAACACAAACAACATGCCCTCGTCATCACCGAGGGGTTGGCGGAACATCATGCCACTGAAAAACTGCCGGCGCGTGCGCTGCATCTGGGCGTGGATGGTGCGGTTGCCGATCCTCAGCGGGCAGAGGCTTGAGCAGCCCAGAATGAGGCAGTGGCTGGCCTTGGCTTGCGAATCCGGCTGCGGCGGCAGTCCGTCATTTTCCGCAAACAACTCGCAGCCCAACCGGCCCTCCTGCGTCTGGGCAAAGCATGGCGCATCAGGAGCCGTCAGGCCGCTGATGTCCACGACCACATGGGCATCGCCTTCACTGCCTTGCCCTTGGGCAAGGATCCTGGTGCCGTCTTGAATGATGCCGTTGTCGGCAACGAGATTCTCTTTGCCGGTGACCACATGCCAGTAGGGATGCAGAGGCGCTGTCATGGGGGGCTGGGGGCAGGGCTCAGCGTGGAAATCGAGGGCAAGCGACGCGCCGTGTTGGATCAAGGCCTGATCGCGCGAATAATCCCGGTATCGCTCAAGGATGGATAACTTGGGCGACCACTGATTGTAGGTGATGAAGGTCTCGATCCTTCGCCCCTGGTATTGCAGCCACTGCGAGCCGTTGTTTTGCGTGGTCAGGGCCTCGGCCTTGCCCTCATGCAGGGCGTAAACACCAATCTCTCCGGGCAGGTCGGGGTGAAGCCTGCCAGCAGGGCTGCGGGCAGCCAGCAGCAGTGGCGGGCCGCTGACCTTGGCGGCCAGTGCCTTGATGGTTCTAAGCCCAAGGCCCAGGTGCTTGGAAGACTTGCCGGTGCAGGCGATGAGCATCTCGGGGAAGACGATCAACTCAGCACCATCCTGTTGCGCCCGATGATAGGTGGCGAGCAGGCGGCGCAGCGCCTCAGCTTGACTGACCACGGCAGGGCCAAGGCGGCAGAGAGCAAGTTTCATGGGTGGATGGGGAGAGGTTTCAGGCCTGCGCCAGGGCATGCACCTTGGTGGGGATCTTCAGTGGTAGCGGTTCCTCAATGGCGAGGGTTTCATCGTTGCCGCTGCCTGAGCAAAGCGGCCAGATGTGAAAGCCGCCGCTGCGTCCCCAGAGATGCCACAGGCCCCAGATGCCATGGTGATCGGCGCCGCCGCTGTAGGCAACCTTGTGGGCTCCGATGTATTGCTTGATCCAATCGCACTCCTTGCTTCGCTCATCGTAGCGTCCTTCGATGGTGAAGCTGCCGACCCCATCGTCCCCGCTGCCAGAGATGCGGCCGTGGGAGAAGACCAACTGCAGGTTCATGGGGAATTGCTGCTTGGAAAAGGACTCGGTGTAAAAGCCAGTCCAAGGTCCGGAGGGAAAGCGCTTGCTCATGGGCGGAATTGCAGATGGGTTGGAGTTTAATTTTGCCGGCAAGGCTTTGCCTTGAGCCTGCAGCTTGCCACAGGGGGTGGGACATTGCTTGGGGGAGGCCTGTGGGGAATCATGGCAGGGGCTGCAATCATTTTGACAACCCGCTCGCCTGGCGGGGGTTGAAGGAGGCATGATCCGGCCTTTGGTGTTGCCTCTGCTCTGGCTATGCGGCTGGTTTGGCCCTGTGGGGTTGGTTCATGCCCAGCCGCCGCAGGCCCAACCCTCCAGCCCAGCCCCATGGGTTTTGCCTGCCCCTGACCAGGCCTCGGGTCTGCAACGCTTGCTCTGGCAAAGCCGCGCGGCCGGGGCGCAGGTCAGTGCCTATGTCTTTACGCCGCCTGAGTACGCGGCGCAGCCGCAGCGCCGCTTCCCCGTGCTTTACTGGCTACATGGCAGCGGTGGCAGTTCACCCGGCGCGGCGGCACAGGTCAGCGCGCGCTACGCTCAGGCGATGGCGCAGCAGAAGATCCCGCCGATGATTCTGGTCTTTCCCAACGGCCTGCCCATGGGCATGTGGTGCGACTGGAAGGACGGCTCCTTTCGGCACGAGACGATGTTCATCAACGAGCTGCTGCCGCACATGGATCGCCACTTCCGCACTCAGGCCGCGCGCGAGGGCCGCATCCTCGAGGGCTTCAGCATGGGTGGCTACGGCGCAGCCAGGCTCGGCTTCAAGCATCAGCAATGCTTTGCTGGCGTTTCGCTGCTGGGCGCCGGTCCGCTGCAGCAGGATTTCCACGAAGCGCCGCGCGCCGGCCCGCGGGGTCGCGAAGAGGTGTTCCAAAAGGTCTATGGCAGCGACATGGCGTATTTTCGCGCGCAGAGCCCCTGGCGGATGGCCGAGCAAAACGCCGCCAAGCTCAAGCAGGGCCTGATCATCCGGCAGGTCATCGGCAATCGCGATGAAACCCTTGGCTTCAACCGAGCCTTCAAGCAGCATCTCGATGCCCTGCAGATCCCGCACACTTACCGCCAACTGCCCAACATCCCCCACGACCCCAACCTCCTGCTCAAGTCCTTGGGTGAGGACAACTGGGCCTTTTACCGCCAGGCCCTGACTTCCTCAGCGCGGAGCGATGGGGCAGCGGGTGGCGGGCCCTGAGGTTGATGTGGCGGTCGTTTTTCAACCGCAGCCCGGATGAACTGAGCGCTTCTTGCCCAAGGCCCATCATGCAGGCTTGAGCTTGGTCGCCTTGTGCCTCAAGGTGCGTTTGATTTGAATCGTAGCCTCCCTTGACCCTCATGGCCCAAGCCCCTCTGCCTCGCGTGCTCATCATCGAGGATGAATATGCCTTGGCCGCAGCCTTGGCGACCGTGGTGCGAAGACTGGGTGCCGAGCCCCTGGTGGCTGCCTCAGGTCAAAGCGGATTGGAGAAACTCGCCAAGCATGAGGTGGCTGCCGTGCTTTTGGACATTGGCCTGCCCGACATGAGTGGGCTGAAAGTCCTCGAGCAATGGATGCAGGAAGCTGAGCAGGGGAAGCGCGGCCAATTGCCTGTCGTGATGGTCATCACTGCCCATGGCTCGCTGGAGCATGCGCTCAAGGCCAGGCAACTCGGCGCGCGTGAATACTTTTTAAAACCCCTCGATCTTGTCGAGGTCCGCGCCGCGCTGCGCACCTGCCTGCAGGAATGCAGCCATGCCACCACTCCGGACGAGGCGCTTGGCGCTGCGGCTGCCTGCCAGGGCAGTGGTAGTGGCAGTGCAAGCCCGCAGACACAACCTGCCGCGCGCATGATGATCGGCGCCAGTGCGCCCATGCAGCGAGTGTTTGCCGCCATCGCGCAGGCTGCAGGCTCCAAGGCCCCCGTCCTTCTCAGTGGTCCCCATGGCAGCGGCAAATCCCTCGCCGCTCAACTCATCCACCGCCATGGCAGCCAAGGCCCCTGGGTGGAGTTCCGCGCCGATGAGCACGCCCCGCAGGATCAGGCCGCAGCGCTGGAGGCCGCAGCCCAACAAGCCCACGGCGGCAGCCTGCTCATCGAGGAGTTGGCTGCCTTGCCGCTGCCGTTGCAGGCCATGCTTGCCAAATGGCCCGAGGAACTGCCCTGGCGCATGATGGCCACCTCGTCCCTGTCCTTGAGCCCCGCCTTGGAAGCTGGGCTGCTGCGCGAGGACTTATTCTATCGCCTGGCTGTGTTGCAGGTGGAGTTGCCGCCCCTGCGCGAGCGTCAAGGCGACCTTGAGGCCTTGGCCCATTACTGGCTTGGGCTTGCGGCACCCGGCCGCGAATTGAGCATTGCCCCCGAGGCCATGCAGGCCCTCAAGGCTCACCTCTGGCCCGGCCAGGTGCGCGAGCTGGTGGCTGCCATGCAACACGCCGCCGCGCTTTGCTCGGGCGCGCAGGTGCTGCCGCGTCACCTGCCCAAGGTCATCGCCGAGGCTGGCGCGCCGCTTGATGACGACAACAATGCCCTTGCCATCAACGCCAGCACAGGCCAACGCAAGCCTACACGGCAAAGCCCGCAGCAGGCTCAGTTCGAGCAGGCCCTGCTGCAGTGGTTGGATCTGCGACTCACTGGCGAGCCTAACGATCTGCCCACCTACGAAGACCTTCTCGCCGAAGTGGAGCGCCCCATGCTCATCGCTTTGCTCAAGCACTTCGAGGACAAGCCCACGCGCCTTGCTGCCGCCCTCAAGATGAACCGCGCCACCCTGCGCCGCCGCCTGCGCGAATTGCTCGGCCCCTAGGCCAGGCACGCGCCTTTTGGCCTAGGGTTGGAAGGGGTTCTTGCCGCCGGGGTTGAGGCGGGTTTTGGGGTTGGCCTTGAGGCTGCCTTTGAAGCTGCCTTTGAATTTGCTCTGGCTGCGGCCGCTGCGGTGGCGCGGGCTGCTGTTGTTGCTGTTGCTATTGCTGTTGCTGTTGTCGCCGTCGTTGCTGCGCTGGGCGGCGTTGGCTTTGGCGGTGGCGGTGGCTTGGGCCTGGGCTTGGCCCGGGGTTGGTGTGTTGTTGTTGCCTTGAGCTTGGGGGTTGAGTTGGCGTTGCAGTTCGCGCCATTGGTCGCGCAGGAGGGCGGCGCGCTCGAATTCCATGCGGGCCACGGCTTCGTTCATCTCCTGTTGCAGTTGGGCGATGACTTCTTCCACGGCTTCGTCGCGTTGCGGGCCTGTGCCGGAGGCTTGGTCGCCGTTGCCGTTGTCGCTGCGGCTGCCGCCGCGTTCTTCGCGCAGGCTTTCCTGCAGGGGGCGTTGCACGCTTTGCGGGGTGATGCCGTGGCGTTCGTTGTGGGCCTGTTGGATCTCGCGTCGTTGTTGGCAGGTGGCCAGCAGGGCGCGGATGCTTTGGGTCATGATGTCGGCGAAGAGTACGACTTGTCCCTGCACATGGCGGGCGGCGCGGCCTGCGGTTTGGATGAGTGAGGTTTCACTGCGCAGGAAGCCTTCCTTGTCGGCGTCGAGGATGCAGACGAGGCTGACTTCTGGCAGGTCGAGGCCTTCGCGCAGGAGGTTGATGCCTACGAGGATGTCGCAGTCGCCTCGGCGCAGGCTGCGCAGGATTTCCACGCGTTCGATGGCGTCAATGTCGCTGTGCAGGTAGCGCACGCGCAGGCCGAGGTTGCGCAGGTAGTCGCTGAGGTCTTCGGCGGTTCGTTTGGTGAGGGTGGTGACCAGGACGCGTTGGCCGGCTTCGATGCGTTGGCGGCAGAGTTCGATCGTTTCGTCAATCTGGTTGGCCAGGGGGCGGACTTCAATTTGCGGGTCGAGCAGGCCGGTGGGGCGAATGATTTGTTCGACGATGAGGCTGCGGCCCGGGGTCTGCACATCGAATTGTTCGACGGGCTGGGCGTTGCCGCTGACGCGGGCCATGGGCTTGGCGACGGGTTGGCCGGCTTGCAGGTCTTTCTTGGGGTCAATCCAGTTGGCGTTGCCGACCTTGCTGTTGATGAGTTCGAAGGGGCCAGGTGTGGCGCTGACATAGACGAGTTGGCCGCAGCGCTCCATGAATTCGGGGAATTTCAGCGGGCGGTTGTCGAGGGCGCTTGGCAGGCGGAAGCCGTGTTCGACCAGGACGCTTTTGCGCGAGCGGTCGCCCTCGTACATGCCGCCGATTTGCGGGACGGTGGCGTGGCTCTCGTCAATGAAGACCAGGGGCGAGGTGGGGAAGAAGTCGAGCAGGGTGCCAGGTGAGGCGCCGGGTTCGCGGCCGGTGAGGTGGCGGCTGTAGTTTTCGATGCCTTGGCAGAAGCCCATTTCCTGCATCATTTCCAGGTCGTGCTCGGTGCGCAGGCGCAGGCGCTGGGCTTCCAGCAGGCGGCCCTCGCGTTCGAATTGGGCAAGGCGTTCTTCGAGTTCGGCGCGGATGCGCACGATGGCGGCCTTCATTTTTTCAGCCGGGGTGACAAACTGCTTGGCGGGGAAGAGGGTGTAGCCAGGCAGGCGGCGGATGACTTTGCCGGTGAGGGTGTCAATGAGGCTGAGGCGTTCGATGTGGTCGTCGAAGCACTCAATGCGCAGGGCCACATCCTCGACATAGGCGGGCACCACTTCGATGACATCGCCGCGGGCGCGAAAGGCGCCGCGTTTGAGTTGGATGTCGTTGCGTTCGTAGAGCATTTCCACGAGGCGGCCGATGAGGGTCTCGCGTTCCATGGCCTGGCCGGATTGCAGCGGGATCATCATGTCCTGATAATCCTCGGGGGAGCCCAGGCCGTAGATGCAGGATACCGAGGCGATGACGATGGTGTCGGGGCGAGTCAGTAGGGCGCCCATGCTGGAGAGGCGCAGGCGCTCGATCTCTTCGTTCACATTGCTGTCCTTCTCGATGTAGGTGTCGGTGCGTGGGATGTAGGCCTCGGGCTGGTAGTAGTCGAAGTAGCTGACAAAGTACTCGACGGCGTTGTCGGGGAAGAAGTGCCGCATTTCGCTGTAGAGCTGGGCGGCGAGGGTCTTGTTGTGGCAGAAGACCAGCGCGGGTTGACCCAGTTCGGCGATGATGCTGGCCATGCTGAAGGTTTTTCCTGATCCCGTGACGCCCAGGAGGGTTTGGTGGCGGTTGCCGGCGCGCAGGGATTTGACCAATTTGGCAATGGCCTGAGCCTGATCCCCCTTGGGGGTCAGGCCGGGGTTCATGCGAAAAAGGTTTTCGCCCACAGGGGCTGCAATTGGCCCAGTTTCATGGCTTGCGCAAGGCCCTGCCTTGGGCATGGATAAACGCCTTGAGCCGCTCCACTGAAAGCCCCTCCTCCTTTGCCGATTGGCAGCGGATCGCAACCTGCGATCTCTGTGGCAGCGTTGATTTTGAAGTGGTGGCCGATTCGGACCGCGACGGCAAACCGCTGCGCACCGTGCTGTGTGAGGGTTGCGGTTTTGTGTTCACCAACCCGCGGCCCACGACGCAGCAGATCGAGGAGTTTTACCGCCGCGAGTACCGCGTGGCCTACAAGGGTGCCTGGGCACCCAAGCCGCAGCATCTTTGGCGCTCGGCCTTGGTGGCAGCGGAGCGCTGCTCGCGTCTGCGGCCCTTCCTGCGCGAGGGTTCAAGGCATTTGGATCTGGGCAGCGGCGGCGGTGAGTTGCTGTGGATGCTGCGCCGCCTTGGGGTGGATGCCCGCGGCATTGAACCCAACGAGGGCTACGGCCGCTTTGCCGCTGAGAGTTTGCTGTTGCCCGTGGAGGTGATGACCTTCCAGGATTTGCGCCTTGAGCCGCAGAGTCTGGACAGCGCCAGCCTGTTCCATGTGGCGGAGCATTTGGAGCATCCGCTGCAGGCCCTGCGTTTGCTGGCCGAAGCGCTCAAGCCAGGTGGCTGGTTGATGGTGGAGGTGCCTCACGCGGAGGCGACTTGCGTGTTTCCCGCGAGTCGCTGGCACTTGGCGCATTTGGTTCATTTCAATGGGCCGGCGCTGGAGCATGCCTGCCGCAGCGTGGGCTTGGAGCCGCAACCGGCTTGGTTGTCGCCGGATGGCGGCAATGTGGCGGTGCTGGCGCGTCGTCCTGCGCAGGGTGATTTGCCCGCGCTGCAGCGTCAGCCCCTGCCGGGCAATGCGGCCAAGGTGCGTCAGACTTTGGAGGGGCACAGCGTGCTTTCGCACCTGCTCACGCGCCATCCCTATGTGCGGCCCGTCGAGCGTTTGTTGCGCCGCCTCAGGGAGCGTGAGCAATTGGCCAAGACCCGCGAGCCCATGGCCTTGCTTGAGGCGGCCTTTGCCACCTTGGAGAGGCAGGTCTGAGGCGGGGCGCAGGCGCGCTCAAGACGCGGGCGTGACGGTGAATTCATCCGCCGGGTTGAAGGGCGGCATGGGGATGTTGAGGATGCGCAGCTTGCCGACGGCGCGGTGCACGCAGCCCGGGCGAATCATCACGGTGGTCAGGGGTTTGAGCGGGATGATCTGGCCGTCGGCCTCGAGGTGGCCCTCGCCTTCCAGCACGATGTAAATCTCTGTCATGCCCTTGTGGTAATGGGCTTGGCTGTCGTGGTGGATGTCGGTGAGGTGCACGCTGGCCAGGGTGTTCCAAGGCTCCATGAAGGCGCGGCGGGCCTGCCCACAGGGGCAGGGGGTGGCGGGCAGTTCATCGAGTTGGGCAACGGCAAAGCGCGGCGAGTCCATGGAGGTGACGGGGCGGAGAATCAAATGGCAGCGAGGGCCGCGGCGGCAACTTCTGCCGTGCGCTCGATGTCGGCCTTTTCGTGGGCCATGCTGATGAAGCCGGTTTCAAACTGGCTGGGGGCAAAGTACACGCCATGATCCAGGCAGTGATGGAAGAACTTGCGGAAGGCGGCCAGGTCCGAGGTCTTGGCGTCAGCGAGGTTGTGCACCTCATGGGCGGTGAAGAACAGGCAGAACATGCTGCCGCGGCGGTACCAGCGGTAGGGCAGGCCCTTTTGCTTGAGCACTTCAAGCAGGCCCTGCTCCATCATGGCGCCGGCTTCCTCCAGTCGGGCAAAGCCTTGATTGGCTTCCAGTTCGCGCAGTTGGGCCAGGCCTGCGGCCAGGGCCACGGGGTTGCCGCTGAGGGTGCCGGCCTGATACACCGGTCCAAGCGGGGCGAGGTGGTCCATGATCTCCGCGCGTCCGCCAAAGGCACCCACGGGCAGGCCGCCGCCGATCACCTTGCCCAGGCAGGTGAGGTCGGGCTTGATGCCTTCGAGTTCCTGCACGCCGCCGCGCGCGAGGCGAAAGCCGGTCATCACTTCATCGAAGATCAGCAGGCTGCCGTGCTTGGTGGTGATGTCGCGCAGCTTTTGCAGAAAGCCGGGCTTGGGCAGGATGAGTCCGGCGTTGGCCGGGTAGGGCTCGACGATGAGGGCGGCGATTTGTTCGCCGCGTTTGGTGAAGAGTTCCTCCAGGGCGGCCTCATCATTGAAGGGCAAGACGCAGGTGAGGTTGGCGAAGTCGGCGGGCACGCCGGCGCTGTCGGGATGGCCGTGGGTGAGGGCGCCACTGCCAGCGGCCACCAGCAGGCTGTCGCTGTGGCCGTGGTAGCAGCCGTCGAATTTCACCAGCAGGTTGCGCTTGGTGTAGCCGCGGGCCAGGCGAATGGCGGACATGGTGGCCTCGGTGCCGCTGCTGACCATGCGCACCTTTTCGATGCTGGGCACCCATTGGCAGATGGTGCGCGCCATTTCCACTTCGTAGGGGTTGGGGATGCCAAAGCTGACGCCTTGTTTGGCGGCCTGATGAATGGCCTCAATCACCGGGATGGGCGCATGACCCAAAATGGCCGGGCCCCAGGTGCCGACATAATCAATCCTCTCGCGATCGTCCACATCCCAGATGCGGCAGCCCTTGGCGCGGCGCACAAAGAAAGGATCGCCGCCGACATTGCGGAAGGCCCGCACTGGCGAGTTCACCCCGCCTGGGATGTATTGCTTGGCCAGATCAAAGAGCTTGGTGGAGAGGGGACCGTTGGGCATTTGGGGGAGGGGAAATGAGGAGGGGCGGTGGCTGCGCGCTTGGGCAGCGCTAAAGAATGCCGCCGCCCAGAAGCAGGCGCAGCATGGCCACGATGGCCACGGCTACATTGATCGTGAGGCCGATTTTTCGGCGTGGGAAGGCGCCGAAGATGACGCCCACCAGACAGAGGCTCAGGGTGAGCCACAGCGAGGCGCCGAGTCCGGGCAGAATGCCGATCACGGTCATCGCAAAACAAAGCAGGCCGATGCACACGGAGACGAATTGGCAGAAGGCTTGCATGGGGGCTTGAGGGATCGGGGCGTGAATCAGTGCTGGGCGAAGGTGGCGGCCAGCGCGTCGTCCTGCAAGTGAGGATACGCGGCGCGGACGCGGGCGATTGCGGCGGCTTGGCCTGGGCTCAAGCCTTCGTGGGGGTTGAGGCACCAGGTGCCCTCAAGCAGGCCTTGCAGGCGCAGGACTTCGTGAATGCCTGCAATGCAGCCGGCAAAGCCATTGGCCGCATCAAAGACGGCGGCGTTCATGTCGGTGACCTGCGCGCCAAGGCCGAGCAACTCGGCGCTGGGGCCCTCGGTCTTGCAGCGTTGCAGCAACTGCACGGCGGGTTGAGTCCACAGGGCCCAATGCCCCAGCAGGCCGCCGACAAAACGCAACTCCCGGCCTTCCAGCGTGAAGGGCGTGCAGAGGTCGGCGATGATGTTGTCGTCATTGCCGGTGTACAGGGCAATGTCGCGGCGTCCGCTGCGGGCCACGGCGCGCAGCACATCGAGGGTTTGATAGCGGTTGAAGGCGGCAATCTTGATCGCCTGCAACGCAGGCAATTCGCACAGCGCCTCCCAGAAGGCCTGGCTCAACAAGCGGCCGCCCACGGCAGGCTGTAGATAAAAACCAATCAAGGGCAGGACTTCGCCCACCTCGCGGCAATGGGCGATGAGCTCGGCCTCACTGGCCTGTGGCCATGCCGCCAGGCTTAGCAGGCCGGCGTGATAGCCCAGCTCGCGCAGCAGTTGCGCCTCGCTCAGGGCTTGGGCGGTCTGGCCGCAGATGCCGCCAATGGCCACCAGGGGGCGCTTGGCTTGGCGCAGTTCTTCGGCGGCCAGTTCGAGCACTGGCCGCAGCAGGCCGTGCTGAGGTTGGCGGATTTCAAACTGGGTGGTGTGCACGCCCACGGCCAGGCCTCCGGCGCCGGCGGCGATGTAGTAGCGGCTCAGCGCGCGTTGCCTGGCCTCATCGAGTTTGCGCCCGGCATTGAGCGCAAGCGGATGGGCGGGAATGACCAGGCCCTCAAGCAGGGCGGCATGTGCATTAAAATTGCCCATCGTTGACCTCGAAGTGAGTGGGTTTGCCCAGGCTGCGGCCTCCAGCGGCCACCCACTGGGCGGTGGCGTCGAGCATGAATTCAAGCGGGGTGGGCGGCGCGCCAAAGTGCGCCAGACTGCGCTGCGTGTCCCAGGCCCAGCTCAAGGGCCCTTCCTGGTTTTCAAAGCGCGGTCGCCGCCCGAGTCGGCGGCCCAGCTCCAAGGCCAAATCGCGCACGCGCAGGCGCTGCGGGCCGGTGATGTTGATGGCCGGGCCGGGCTGCGCGCAGAGGCTCAGGCACTGCAGGGCGCGCAGATGGGCGTCGTGCTGCCAGATCACCTGCACCTCGCCCATGCTCAAGTCCACGGGCTGATCCTGCAGGATGCGCTGGGCCAGATCATGCAGCACGCCGTAGCGCAACTCCACGGCGTAGCAGAGGCGGAAGAAACATTGCGGCGTCGCCAAGCGGCGGCCGAAGTGCTCAAAGATGCGCTCGCGGCCCACGCAGGCGTTGGCGTATTCGCCGGGGGGCGTCAGCGCGTCCTGCTCGCAGCTGCCCGGGCCGCCTGCGGCCACCAACGGGTACACGCAGCCGGTGGAATAAATCAGGGTGCGCGCCTGCGCAAAGTGCTGGGCCACGGCCGCAGGTGCCAGGGTGTTCATCGCCCAGGTCAGCGATGGGGTTTGGCTGGTGCCAAACTTTTGCCCGGCGAGATAAAGGACCTGCGCGGCCTGCGGCAGGGCGGCCACGGCAGCGGGGTCGAGCAAGTCGGCGCTGAGAGTGGCAATGCCGCGTTGCTCAAGCCACTGCGCGGCGCGGCGATCGCTGAAACGCGAGACGGCCAACACGCGGTCGGTTTGGCGGCCCAGGGCATCGAGGCCACGGCGAATCATCCAGGCCAGCGTCGGGCCCATCTTGCCGCCAGCCCCCAGCAGGATGAAATCCCCGCCAAGCGGGCGCAGGGCCTCAAGGACCTCGGCCCCGGGTTGGCTGAGGGCCAGATCCAATTCCTCCTCGGTTTGCGGCAGATGCACGGGTTTTGCTTGCCAAGCGCGGGGCCAGTTGGCAAGCAGAAGCTCATGATCGCCTCCCTGACCCTGCGTTTTCCCTCCCTGCTGCCCTTGGTCGGCGCCGCCTTGATGCTGGCAGGCGCGGCCCAAGGCCTGGAGCTGACGGCCGAGCAGCAGCAGTTGCCTCTGGAGATGATCGGCACCGGCGGCGGCGCGGCACAAATCGTCCTCATTGCCGGTGAACCCAGCAACAAGCCCGGCCAGCACGAGTACCTCGCGGGCTGCGCGTTGATTCATCAGTGGCTGCGCGGCGTGCCCGGCGTGACCCCGGTGTTGGTGGCCGGCGGCTGGCCGCAGCATGAGAACCTACTGGACAGCGCGCGCGCGGTGCTCTTCTTCATGGACGGCGGCGACAAGCTGGCCTTCCTGCCTGCGGCGCGCTGGCAGAAGGTGGAGCAACTGGCCAAGGCCGGTGTGGGCTTGGCCATTTTGCACCAGGGCGTGGATGTGCCGGCAGCGCAGGCCAGCCAGTTCCAAGGCTGGTTTGGCGCGGTCTTTGACCCCAAGAGCGGGTGCCGTGGGCATTGGGATGTGGACTTCAAGCAGGTGCCCGCCCATCCCATCACCGCGGGCATGGCGCCCTTCCCCCTGCTGAAGGACGGCTGGTTGTATCATCTGCAGTTTGCCCCCACGGGCGTGACGCCGTTGCTCAGCGCGCAGATGCCGGAGAGCAGCCGCAAGAGCGAAGCGGCCAAGGCCCATGCCGGGCGCGACGAGGTGGTGGCCTGGGCCTATGAGCGCCCCGGAGGCGGCCGCAGTTTTGGGTTCACCGGCGCGGACTTGCACAGCAACTGGGGCGAGGCCCAACAGCGCCGCCTGGTGCTCGGTGGCCTGCTGTGGGCCGCAGGGCTTGAGGTGCCCGCAGGCGGGCTGGCCCCTGAGGTCAGCGCCCAGGAGCTGGCCGCCAACTGGGACCGCAAGCTCTTCACCGCCAAGCCCAAGGGCAAGGGCGCTGCCAAGACCGCCAAGCCCAAGGTCCCGGCCGCCAAGTAAGGCCGGCAGGTCAAGGAGAAAGCGCGACGGCGTTTCTCAATGGGCGCAGCGGTTTGGAAACGCGACCCGTTTTTGGAATCGCCAGGGTGTTGGGATTGAGGCATACTTTTCGTTCATGCCCGCCCACCTGCTTTGGTTCGTTGTTGGTTTCTGCCTCGTGATTGCAGAGTTTGCCCTGCCAGGAGTGGTGGTGGTGTTTTTTGGCTTGGGCGCCTGGCTGACCTCACTGGCCACCTGGCTGGGTTGGCTCAAGGACCCTGGCATGCAAAGCCTGTTCTTTGCCGTTGCTTCCTTGGTCCTGCTCTTTGGCCTGCGGCGCTGGGTGCGCGACTGGTTCATGGGCCTGCAGGAAACCGGCACGGCGCAACAAGCCGAAGACGCTCTGGAAGGCGTCGAAGTCCGCGTGGTCAGCGCCATTGAATCCGGCGGCCAAGGCAAGGTGGAACTGCGCGGCGCGCAGTGGAACGCCCGCAGCGATCAAGCCCTGCAGCCCGGCACCTTGGCCATCATCGAACGCCGTGACGGCCTGATCCTGCATGTGCGCCGCGCCTGATTCTCGTTGGTCCTTGCCTGTCTTCATTCACCTCAATCCCCAAACCTCTCCCCATGCTTCCTCCCCTCCTCATGGCCGTTGATTTCGGCAGCGTCGTCGGTCTCGGCTTCGCCATCATCATCCTCATCGCCATCTTCAAGGGCGCGCGCGTGGTGCCCCAGCGCACCGCCTGCGTGGTCGAGCGGCTGGGCAAGTACTCGCGCACCCTGGACGCTGGCTTTCATGTGTTGGTTCCCTTCCTGGACAACATCATCAGCCGCCACTCCCTCAAGGAGCAGGTGGTTGATGTGCCCTCGCAGATGTGCATCACCCGCGACAACATCGCCATCGAGATTGACGGCGTGCTCTTCCTGCAGGTGCTCGATCCCATGAAGGCCACCTACGGCGTCACCAATTACTTCGCCGCCGCCGCGCAGTTGGCGCAGACCACCCTGCGCTCTGAGATTGGCAAGATGGACCTCGACCGCACCTTTGAGGAGCGCGACAGCATCAATGCCAACATCGTGGATGCCCTGGACAAGGCCTGTGAGCCTTGGGGCGTGAAGGTGATGCGCTACGAGATCAGCAACATCAACCCGCCGCAGTCCGTCAAGGACGCCCTGGAAAAGCAAATGCGCGCCGAGCGCGAGCGCCGCGCCCAAGTCGCCATGTCCGAGGGCGACCGCGAGTCCCGCATCAATGTTGCCGAGGGCCACAAGCAGGAATCCATCAAGCAGTCCGAGGCCATCAAGATCCGCCAGATCAACGAGGCCGAGGGCAAGGCCCGCGAAATCGAATTGTTGGCCCAGGCCACGGCGCAGGGCATCTCCCTGATTGCTGCCGCCATCAACGCCCCCGGCGGGCGCGAGGCCGTGAGCCTGCGCATTGCCGAGCAGTATGTGAACGAATTCGGCAAACTGGCCAAGGAGGGCAACACTCTCATCATCCCCTCCAACCTCAGCGACATCGGCGGCACCGTCGCTGGCCTGAGCACCATGCTCTCCAAACTGCAGCCCGGCAGCAGCAACAGCAGCAACTAAGCGTTCACCGCATTGCGCTTCAGCCCTGCCGCAGTTCGCAGGATTGACCGACCGCACTCTGGCGAAGGTTTGGAGTTTAGCCCTGGGTTTGGGTTTTCGGCTCGCCCTGCGGGTCGTCCGGGGGAAGTTGGTTCTGCAGTTGCAGGCGCAGGGCTTCGAAGGCTTCGGGGCTGCTTTGGCGCGGGCAGTGGATGAGGGGTTCGAAGATGATGCGCACCCGCGAGAAGGGCAGGGGGATCATGAAGTGGTCCCAGGTCTTGAAGCGCAGGGCGCGGCTGTAGATGACTCGCACCGGGACGATGGCTGAGCCGGTGAGTTGGGCCAGTTTGATGATGCCGGGTTGGATCTGGTAGCGTGGGCCGCGCGGGCCGTCGGGGGTGATGCCCACATCGCGACCTTCCTTGAGTTTGTCGGCCAGCAGGATGAGGGCAGCGAGGCCCTTGAGGGGTTTTGAGCTGCTGCCGCGGGCGGCGTCGAAGCCAAACTCGGCGCAGGCGTCGGCGATGATCTGGCCGTCGCCGCTTGGGCTGGTGAGGATGGCGCCGGGCACATGCCCCGCCCAGAGCTCGTGGATGTAGGGGATGACCCACATGCGGTTGTGCCAGAAGGCCCAGATACAGTTGGGGCGGCCGCGGGTGAGGATGCCGGCGTGGTCCTCGACTTCAAGGCGCAGGCTGCGGCCCACGGCGCGGATGAGGATGGCCACGACGCGGCCGAGGTTGCGCAGACGAATTTTGGCCATGGGGCAGGGGCTTGAGCTTGGAACCAAGGGCCGCGGCTTGCAAGGGGCTTGCGCCTTTGTTATGGAAGGGGTCTGCCCATGCCTCCTGCCGCCAAATCCAAAGCCGCTCCTGGGCAGGTTCGTGTGCTGGTGGGCAGTGATGAGGGCCGGGTCAAGGAGGCGGCGATGCGTCTGGTGCAGAAGCTCTCGCCTGCCGATGCCGGTGATTTTGGCACGGAGGTGATCGAGGGCCAGGCCGACAATGCGGCCCATGCGGCGCAGCTTTGTGCGGATTGCATTTTGGCGCTGCAGACGCTGCCGTTTTTTGGCGGTGGCAAGGTGGTGTGGCTGAAGATGGCCAATTTCCTCGGTGACTCGGTGACAGGCCGGGCCCAGGAAACGGTGGAGGCTTTCGAGCGGCTGGTGGAGGTGTTGGAAGCTGGGCTTGGGCCTGAGATTTATTTTGTGCTCAGCGCCACGGCGATGGACAAGCGTCGCACGGTGTACAAGCGCTTGGGCAAACTGGCGGACATTGAGATTCACGACAAGCCCGACACCAGCAAGGACGGTTGGGAGCAGGAGGTGGGGCAATGGTTGGCCCAGAAGGCCAAGGCGCTGGGGCTGAGCTTTGAGCCCGAGGCCTTCGATTTGTTGGTGCAGTTGGCCGGTGACGACAGCCGGCAGTTGGAAAATGAGCTGCAAAAGCTCGATGTGTATTTGGGCACGCAGCAGCGGCGCTGCAGCTTGGCTGATGTGCGCGGCATGGTGTCCATGAGCCGTGCCGGTGTGATCTGGGAGCTCGGGCACGCGGTGGGGCGGCGCGATTTGCCGCGGGCCCTGGAGCTGTTGAATATCCTGCTGGAACAGGGGCAGAACGCCGTGGGCTTGTTGCTGGCAGCCATTGTGCCGCGGGTGCGCAGCATGCTGCTGGTGCAGGATCTGCTCTCGCGGCATCGTCTGCCGATGGACAGTTACAGCCGTTTTGTGTCGGCCTTGGAGCGCCTGCCCAGGCAGGAGACGATGCATCTGCCGCGCAAGAAGGATGGCAGTGGCATCAATGCCTTTGGGTTGTTTTCCTCGGCTGGCGATGCGCGGCGCTTCAGCGTGGCGGAATTGCGCGAGGCCTTGGTGGCCTGTCTGCAGGCCAATTCGCGCTTGGTGACCACGCAGCTCGATGAGCGCTTGGTGCTGGAGCGTTTGTTGGTGGGCATGTTGGCCCGCCGTGAGAAGCGCGGTGCGATGAGTGCCTGAGGAGTGGCTTGTCATGGATGACCGCCTCAGCCAAGCCTGTCGCCTGACGCGTCTGCGGGCCGGTGAGCCGGCCGAGCGGCGGGAGGATTGGTTGGCGCGTGAGGAGCCGCTGCAGTTGCGGCTCAATGGGCGCGATTACTCGGTGCTGATGCGCACGCCTGGCCACGATCGTCAATTGGCCTTGGGGCATTTGCTGGCCGAGGGCGTCATCAGTGGCGTGGACGAGGTGCTGGACATGGTGCGCTGTGCCGAGGACGAGGCGCTGCGTGGCAATAGCTTGGATGTGATTTTGGCGCCGGGCTGTGAGGTGGATTGGCCGGCGCAGAGCCGGGCTTCGGCGAGCACGAGCAGTTGTGGGGTCTGCGGCAAGACCAGCATTGAGGCCGTGTTGGCCCGGCGCTGTCTGCCGCCTCTGGGCCCTGCCCTGCAGGTGCCTGCGGCCCTGTTGACGGCCCTGCCCGAGGCGCTGCGGCAGGCGCAGCCGACTTTCGCGCAAACCGGTGGCCTGCACGCCTGTGCGCTGTTTTCCGGCGGTGGCGAGTTGCTGGCCCTGCGCGAGGATGTGGGCCGCCACAACGCGTTGGACAAGCTCATTGGCTGGGCCTTGCAGGAGGGGCGTTGGCCCTGCAGCGAGGCCATCCTGCTGCTCAGCGGGCGGGTGTCCTTTGAGATGATGCAGAAGGCGGCAGCCTGCGGGGTGGGGCTGGTGGCGGCGATCTCGGCGCCCAGCAGTCTGGCGGTGCAGTTTGCCGAGCAAAGTGGACAGACGCTGGTGGCCTTTCTGCGGGCCGGCAGCATGAATGTTTACACCCACCCACAGCGCGTGGTCGAGGCCGGGGCCTGAGGGCCGGTGCAGGTTGCGCTATTGCCTGCAACAGAGGGGCTTGGGGTGGCGTTAACTCCAGTCTTCCCCAACCCTGTTTCCCTCATGAGAAAAACTCCCCTTCTGCTTCTTGGGCTCGCCTTGCTTGGCACGGCGCGCGCTGAACTCAAACTGCCAGCCATCATTGGTGATCACATGGTGCTGCAGCAAAAGCAAAGCAACCCCATCTGGGGTTGGGACAACCCTGGCACTGAAGTCGAGGTGCGCTTTGCCGGCCAGATCAAGAAGGGCAAGGCCGCTGCCGATGGCCGCTGGAGCGTGAAGCTCGATCCGCTGCCTGCCAATGCCAAGCCTGCTGCCATGCAGATTGCCGGCAGCAGCAAGCGCGAACTCAGCGACATCCTCGTGGGCGAGGTGTGGGTTTGCTCTGGCCAATCCAACATGCAATGGAGCGTGAGTCAGGCCTGGGATGCGGATCTGGAAATCGCCACCGCGAAGTTCCCCAACATCCGCCTGATCTCCGTGCCGCAGGTCGGCACGCAGATCCCGCAAAACGACTTCAAGGGCGCCTGGGCGGCCTGCTCGCCGCAGAACGCCGGTGAGTTCTCCGCCGTCGGCTTCTTCTACGGCCGCCTGTTGCATCAGATGCTCGAGGTGCCCGTGGGCCTGATTGACAATGCCTGGGGCGGCAGCGCTGCTGAGGCTTGGGTGCGTCGCGATGTGCTGGCCAAGGACGCGCGCTTCAAGGATTTGATGGAGAGCTGGACCAAGCGCGAAGCGGATCTGCAAAGCCCCAAGGCCCGCGAGGCGTATGAGAAGGCCCTGGCCGATTGGAAGGCCAAGGCGGATGCGGCCCGCAAGGCCAAGCAGCCCTTCATGGTGCGCGCGCCACAGAGCCCTGAGGCCGCGCTGAGTGGCAACAGCCGCCCAGGCAATATCTTCAATGGCGTGCTGCTGCCCACCATTGGTTACGGCATCAAGGGCGCGATTTGGTATCAGGGCGAGAGCAACGCCTCCCGCGCCTACGAGTACGGCTACCTGTTCCCGTTGATGATCTCGCATTGGCGCCAGCTCTGGGGCCAGGGTGATTTCCCCTTTTACTGGGTGCAGTTGGCGGATTTCAAGGCCGAGCAGCCACTGCCCGGCGACAGCGATTGGGCCGAGCTTCGCGAGAGCCAGACCCGCACGCAGCAGGCCATCGCCAATGGTGGCCAGGCCGTGATCATTGACTTGGGCGAGTCCAACGACATTCACCCCAAGAACAAGCGCGATGTCGCCGAGCGCCTCGCCCGCTGGGCCCTGGTGAAGGACTACGGCATGACGCTGCCTTACCGCAGCCCTGAGTTCAAATCTGCAGAGTTCAAGGGCAACAAGGCCACCGTCACCGTGGATTGCTTTGGCAGCAGCCTGCGCACCGTGGATGTGTCCGAGGTCAAGGGCTTCGCGATTTGCGGCGCCGACCGCAAGTGGGTCTGGGCTCAGGCCAAGATCGTGGGCAACGACAAGCTGGAAGTCAGTGCTGCAGGGGTTGGCGCGCCGGTGGCCGTGCGCTACGCCTGGTCCGACAACCCGATCTGCAATCTGTACAGCAAGGACGGTCTGCCAGTGACCCCCTTCCGCAGCGACAGCTTTGACATGATCACCAAGCCCAAGCCCCCGGCGCCCAAGCCTGCTGCCGCAGCGCCCAAGGCTGGCAAGTAAACCCTTCAGCCCGTGCCTGATGGCCGCAGGCCATGAGGCCCTTGAGACCCGCGTTCAGGCAAGACCTGAGCGCGGGTTTTTTTGTGCGGCAATCGGCGGGGCAGGGCATGGACTTTGGCCCGCATTGTTAGGGAGGGCCGGCGTGGGGCGTAAGCTGTGGGATGTCCGGCCATGATCAGCACTGCCCGGGCCATGGGCCGCAACATGCCTTTGGCTTCATGCAGCCACGCGCCCGCGAGGGTCTGGTGGTGCATGGTCGGCGCTCGGTGCTCAAGACTGGCTTGGCTGGGCTGGGTGCGCTGAGTCTGCCCGCATTGATGCGCCTGCGCGCCGAGGGCCAGCTCAAACGCAGTGGCAAGTCGGTGATCCTGCTGTGGATGACCGGCGGCCCCTCGCAGATTGACACTTGGGACCCCAAGCCTGACATGCCACGCGAAGTCCGCGGGCCGTTTCAAACCATCTCCACCCGCCTGCCTGGCACGGCGATTTGTGAGTACCTGCCCAAGCAGGCGGCGATGCTGGATCAGTTCACGCTGATTCGCTCCGTGGACTGCCGTTTCAGCAACCATGAACCCAACATGGTGATGCAGACGGCCAATCGCGCCAATGAACCGCGCACCAACCCCAAGGCCAGGTTCTACCCCTCCTTCGGCAGCATCGTGGCCAAGCACCATGGCGCCAATCACCCCGGCATGCCGCCCTATGTGGTGCTCAATCTCAAGTCGCGCTCGCATGTGGCATGGGGCGGTTATCTCGGCTCGCAGTATGACCCCTTTGACGGCAGCGCGGCGCAGCGGCTCTTTGCCCTGCCGGGCTCGCTGAGCATGGACCGCCTGCAGTCGCGTCAGCATTTGCTTGGGCAACTCGATCAAATCCGCCGTGAGGTGGACGACAGCGGCATGATGCAGGCCATGGACCGCTTCTCGCAGCAGGCCTATGATCTGGTGGCCAATGGCCGTGCGTTGGAGGCTTTTGATTTGAATCGCGAGCCCAAGGCCGTGTTGGATCGTTATGGCCCGCATGACTGGGCCAGGCAGGCCCTGTTGGCTCGGCGTTTGGTGGAGCGCGGCAGCAGCTTTGTCACGATTGACTTGAGCAACCACAGCGCCTCCGGCACCTGGGACAATCATGGCGACAACATTCCGCCCTACGGCGGCATCTGGAATGGACTGCGTCCTCTGCTACCGGTCTTCGACCATGTCATCACCACCCTGGTCAGCGACCTCAAGGAGCGCGGCATGTTGGAGGATGTGCTTGTCATTGCCATGGGCGAGTTTGGTCGCACGCCCACGCTTGGCACCCAGGGCAGCACGGATGGCCGCAACCATTGGCCGCATGTGATGTCCATGTGCCTGGCCGGTGGCGGCATGCGCCATGGGCAGGTCATCGGCGCCAGCTCCCGTGATGGGGGCGAGATTGCCAACCGGCCCGTCACGCCGGGAGACCTCGCCGCCACCATCTACTGGCACATGGGCGTGCCCTTGGACGCGACCTACACCGACCACCAGGGACGCCCCGTCTTCATTGTGGACGAGGGCGCGCCGCTGGCCGAGTTGATCTAAACCAGGCCGAAGGCAAGAGCAGTGCGATGATTGGCGGAAGGGGTGTGATTGCCTCAAGGCGATGCAAACTCTCCCAGCCCAAGCCGGACCGCTCTCTGCATGGGCTCTGTGGCTTGGGCATGATGGAGGCGATGAAGGGGCAGCGCCGCAATCGCCGGGGTTGCTCCCGCCACTATCTCAAGATCTTTGAGTCTTGTGTGCCTTCGCCAAAGGGCCAAGGCAGGCCTTCATGCCGCAGCAGCCAACTCTTGCGTTGAAGGCCGGCGGCGTAGCCACCGAGATTGCCGCCAGCGCCAACGATGCGGTGACATGGGCGCAGCAACAGGATGGGATTATGCGCCAGGGCCTGCGCCACGGCGCGGCAGGCGCTGGGCCGCTGCAGCACTGCGGCAAGCTGGCCATAGCTGTTGAGGCAACCGGCGCGCAGGCTTGAGCAGGCCTGCCAGACCTGTTGCCGCCATGGGCTGGTGGCATTGCGGTTTGCAAGCACAGGCAGGGGATGATCCCATTGGCGGTCCCAATAGGCCTGCAACCATTGCGCAGCAGCGCGGCTGTGGGGGTGCGCCCCATCGCGGCATGGCGGCAGGACTTGGCGCAGGACCTGCCCCTGCAAAAAGCTCAGGGCGATCAGGCCTTCATCGCTGGCGATGAGTTGCAGGGGGCCCAGTGGCGAGGGCTGTTGCCACTGCCAGCAGGACGGCGCGCGAACCGTGGAGAACGGGTGCGCGCTCATGGGGTGATCGCCTGCGCGGCCTTAGACATTGAAGCGCCATTCGACGACATCGCCGTCGCGCATGACATACTCCTTGCCCTCGATGCGCAGCTTGCCGGCCTCGCGGGCCTTGGCCTCTGAGCCGCAGGCGATGAGATCGTCGAAGTGCACGATCTGCGCGGCGATGAAGCCGCGTTCGAAATCGCCGTGGATGACGCCAGCAGCCTGAGGTGCCTTGGTGCCCTTGGAAATGGTCCAGGCGCGGGTCTCCTTCTCGCCGGTGGTCAGGTAGGTTTGCAGGCCAAGCAGAGAGTAAACGCTTTTGATCAGGCGGCTCACGCCGCTGTCGCCCACACCCAGATCCGCGAGGTAGGCCTCGGCGTCCTCGGGGCTCAGGTCCACCAGCTCGTTTTCAATCGCTGCGCTGACCACGCAGGCAATGGTGTTGTGGGTTTGGGCGACATGGGCGCGCACCTTGGCGACCATGGGATGACTGTCGCCGTCCTTGCTGGCGCTGGCCAGATCGGACTCGGCGACATTGCAGGCGTAGATGCAGGGCTTGTCGCTGAGCAGAAAGAAGCTGCGCAGCAGTTTGCGCTCGTCGTCGCTGAGTTCGGCCACGGAGGCCGGGCGCATGGCGTCCAAATGCGGCAGCATGCGCTCGCAGAGTGCGAGTTCGGCCTTGGCCTCCTTGTCGCCGCTCTTCGCCTTTTTCTCGCAGCGGTCGCGGCGGCGGGTGATGCTTTCCAGATCGGCGAGGATGAGTTCGGTGTTGATCACCTCGATGTCGCGGATGGGGTCCACGCTGCCATCGACATGGGTGATGTCGCCGCTCTCAAAGCAGCGAACCACATGGACGATGGCGTCCACTTCGCGGATGTGGGAGAGAAATTGATTGCCCAGACCCTCGCCCTTGCTGGCGCCCTTGACCAAGCCGGCGATGTCCACAAACTCAATGGCGGCAGGCACCAGTTTCTGGGAGCCGCTGAGTTTGGAGAGGGCTGCGAGGCGTTCGTCGGGCACGGTGACCACGCCCTGATTGGGCTCGATGGTGCAGAAGGGGTAGTTGGCTGCCTGCGCCTTGCGAGTGCGCGTGACGGCGTTGAACAGGGTGGATTTGCCCACATTGGGCAGGCCGACGATTCCAGCTTTGAGCATAAGAGCAGGTAAGGTCGCACGGGCAGCGGCCATCGCAACCGCAAATGCAGGGCCGCGGGATAGAGGCAGGCGGGGTGCTTCGTTGTCCTCGGTCTCCGCAGGCCCGCGATGGGCCTGTGGGATCACACCCAATCCTGCATATGAATCGCCGCTTGTTCCTTGGCCGCAGTGCCGCCGCCTCCACCCTGGGCTTTCCCGCCATCCTGCGCAGCGCCTCGCCCAACAGCAAACTGCAGGTGGCCAGCATTGGTGTGGCCCGCATGGGCGGCAACACGATGCGCAGTGTGGCGCGCCATGAGAAGGTGGAAATCGTGGCCCTTTGCGATGTGGACCGCGCTCATCTCGAGCAGGCGCAGAAGGATTTTCCCGCAGCGCGCCGCTTCCGCGATTGGCGCGAGCTGTTGGCCGAGGGCAAGTTTGATGCGGTGACCATTGGCACCCCGGATCACAGCCATGCCGCACCGGCAGTGACGGCTTTGCGTGCCGGCAAGCATGTCTACCTGCAAAAGCCCATGGCGCCCACGCTGCATGAGTGCCGCGTGATTGCGCAGGAGGCCGCCAAGTCCGGCCTGGTGACCCAGTTGGGCAATCAGGGGCGCAGCAGCATTGAGGCGCGCATGACCAGCGAGATTCTGCGCAGCGGTGCGATCGGCAGGGTCCGCGAGGTGATCATGTGGGAGAACAAGCCATTGAGCTGGTGGCCAAAAAATGAGGAGCTGCGCCCCAAGGCCGATCCGATTCCCGAGGGCTTGGATTGGGATCTCTGGTGTGGGGTGCGCGCGCCGGTGCCCTATCTCGACAAAACCTATCATCCTCAGACTTGGCGTGCCTGGTATGACTTTGGCTGCGGTGAAATGGGCGACATGGGTTGCCATCATTTTGACACCACGGTCGGTGCGCTTGAACTCAAGCCTGCCCGCCGCGCGCGTTTGGTGCATGGTGGCAGCAGCGGGCCCTTGTGGGGCAAGTCGCGCATTGTGGAATTGGATTTCGCGGGAACGGCCTACACGGCGGGCGAGACGCTGCGCGTGACCTGGTATGATGGCGGCATGGAGCCTGACCGCAGCAAGGTCATCATGCCCAAGTCGCTGACCAAGTTCCCGGCCAGTGGCACCTTCTGGGTGGGCGAGAAAGGCGGCATCTTCAAGCCCTATGGCGGGCGGCCCTTCGTGCTGCCCGAGAAGTCTTTCCCGGCGGAGAAATACCCGCGCTTCAAGGGGCAGGATCATTACTTCGATTGGGTGGATGCAATCCTCGAGGGCAAGCGCAGTTGTGCGGACTTCAGCCATGGCGGGCCGCTCACCGAGAGTGTTCTGCTGGGCACGCTGACGGACCGCTTCCCTGGTCAGTGGCTGGAGTTTGATGCGGCGGCCTGCCGCATCTCCAATCACGAGCAGGCCAATGCCCTGGTGCGTCGCGAGTATCGCGAGGGCTGGAAGGTGGCCGGCCTTTGAGGCCTTCCGCCGACAACCTCAAGCCTGCGCGTCGAGTTGCGCTGCCACCTGCTCAATGGCTGCGGCAAGGGCCTGCCATGAGGCCTCATCCTGCTGCCATCCGCCGCTGAGGCGCAGCACGCGCTGGCACTCCTCCCAAGGCAGATCGAGGGCCTGCAACAGGGGGCTTGCTCCATCGTGGCCACTGCTGCAGGCGCTGCCGGTGGAGACTGCAAAACCGAGGCGGCCAAGCCGGGTGAGCCACTTGAGGTTGCGGTGTCTTGGCATGATCAGCAGTGAGGTGTTCCAAAGCCTTGGGGCCTTGGCGCTGATGACCTGCAGCCCGGGCAGGGCTTGTTGCAGTCTGGTTTCAAAGGCATCGCGCAGGGCGGCTTGCGTGCGCTGGATGCTGCCGCATTGTTGTTGCGCCTCGCGCAGGGCGGCAAGGGCCGCACTGACAGCCGGCACATCCAGTGTGCCGGCGCGACGGCCCTCCTGTTGCGGGCCGCCTACAATCAAGGCGGCGTTGCTGTGACAGGCCTGCTCGGGCATGAGCAGGAAGCCGCAGCTTTTGGGGCCGCCCCATTTGTGGGCGCTGCCGGTGAGCCAATCGCATTGGCCAAGACCCTCGGCGGGCAGTTTGCCCAGCCACTGCGCGGCATCACTGTGAAAGGGCACCCGATGCTTTTGGCAGCAGGCCAGCAACTCCTGCCAGGGTTGCAGCAGGCCACTTTCATTGCTGGCAGCCATCACCGAGACCAGCGCGGGTTGATGCTGAAGCAGCAGGGCCTCAAGCCCGGCGACATCCACCAGGCCTTGGGCATTGACGGGAATGCTGTGCACGCGATGCGCGCCGAGATGGCGCAGGGCGGCCTGCTGCAGGCAGGGATGCTCAATGGCGCTGATGGCCACCGTGGCTGTGGGCGGCAGAGTGCGGGCCAGGAAGGCCATGAGCATGTTGTTGGCCTCACTGGCGCCGCTGGTCCAAACCAGGCGCGTGGCCTCACCGCCATCGAGCAGGTCCACCAATTCGGTGGAGAGTTCCTGCAGGCGGATGGCGGCGCGCCCCCCCTCGGGGTGCAGGCTGGAGGGGTTTTGCCAGCAGCGTTCCTGCGCCTCCATCCAAGCCTGCAGGGCCACGGCCCGCATTGGGCTGGTGCTGTTGTGATCGAAGTAGGCGCCCATGAGATGATCAGGCCAACTCAGCCAAAGAGGTTCATCTGGTTTTGGTCTGGCTCGGCGCTGCGGCGTTTGGGGCGCGCGGCAACGCTGCTGACGGCAGGCACCTCGCGCACGCTTTGGGCGGGCGGATGGCCGGCCTCAAGCTCGGCGAGCACTTCACAGGAGCGCTCGATGACTGCGGGCGGTAGGCCAGCAAGCCTTGCCACCTGAATGCCGTAGCTTTTTTCAGCGGCGCCGGCGATGATCTGGTGCAGGAACAAAATCTGGTGCTGGGACTCGCGCACCGCCACGCTGAAATTCTTCACCGCTGCGCGGCTTTGCGCCAAGGTGGTCAACTCGTGGTAATGGGTGGCAAACAACGCGCGTGCGCCAACGCAGTCGTGCAGGTACTCCGCCACGCTCCAGGCAATGCTCAGGCCGTCAAAGGTGCTGGTGCCGCGACCGATCTCATCGAGGATGACCAGACTGCGCTCGGTGGCGCTGCGCAGGATCAGGGCGGTTTCGTTCATCTCGACCATGAAGGTGCTGCGTCCGCGCGCCAGGTCGTCGCTGGCGCCGATGCGGGTGAAGATGCGGTCCACCAGACCAATGCGCGCGCTGCGCGCAGGAATGTAGCTGCCCATCTGCGCCATGAGCGTCAGCAGGGCCACCTGCTTGAGGTAGGTGCTCTTGCCGGCCATGTTGGGCCCGGTGAGCAGGATCAGGCGGCAGTCGTTTTCATTGAGGTGAACATCGTTGGGCACGAAGCGCCCGCCTTCCTGCAATTGCTGGTCAAGCACAGGATGGCGGCCGCCTTCAATGTGCAGCAGACGGCTGTCCTCGAGCTGCGGGCGGCAGTAGCCGTGCAGGCGCGCAACCTCCGCCAAGGAGCCAAGAGCATCGAGATCGCCAAGGGCTGCAGCGCATTGTTGCAGGGCGCTGAGGTGTTCCAGCGCACGGGCGCGAAGCTGCACAAAGATCTCGTGCTCCAGTGTGCGCGAGCGTTCCTGTGCCCCGAGAATCTTGTGCTCCATCTGCTTGAGCTCATCGGTGATGTAGCGCTCACCGGAGACCGTGGTTTGCTTGCGGTGATAATCGGCGGGCACTGCATCGAGATTGGCCTTGGTGATTTCGATGAAGTAGCCAAAGACGGCGTTGTAGCGGATCTTTAGCGACTTGATGCCGGTGCGCTCAATCTCACGGGCCTGCAGTTGGGCAATCCATTGCTGGCCCTCGGTGGAAGCGGCGCGCAGCTCATCCAACTCTGGCAGATAACCAGCGCGGATCATGCCGCCTTCCTTGACGGTGGCCGGGGGCTCGTCAACCACGGCCCGGCGAATCTCCGCCACGAGGGCGTCCTGGGGGTGCAGGGGCAGGGCCCGCAGCAGCGGGCAGGGCAACTCCTCAAGCAGGGCGCGCAAGGGGCTGATGACTTCGAGTGATTGCGCCAGCACCTGCAGGTCGCGTGCGTTGCCGCCATTTTGCGACAGGCGCGAGGCGGTGCGCTCCATGTCGCGGACCTCGCTCAACAGGCTGCGCACCTGACCCAACAGCACGGGTTGTTCGAGCAGGGCTGCGATGGCGTCCTGTCGGCGGTTGAGTTTTTCAAGGCAGTTGAGGGGTTGCAGCACCCATGAGCGCAGGCGTCTGCCGCCCATTGGCGTGCAGCTTCGGTCCAACGCGCTGAGCAGTGTCGTGCCCTTGTTGCCACGGCTGTCCACCAGATCCAGATGGCTCTGCGTGGCTGCGTCGAGCAGGACGCACTCGCCGCTGTTTTGCACGCTGAGGTTGAGCAGGTGATCCACGCTGCGGCGCAACTGCTGCTGCAGGTAGTGGAGGATGGCGCCCGCGGCTCCCAGAGCGGCAGGCATTTCCGTGCAGCCAAAGCCGTCGAGGGACTTGACCTTGAAGTGGCGGCAGAGATTGAGTTGGGCCTCCTCCGGCAAAAAGAGATAGTCGTCCAGGGCCTGCGCTCCGACGGGATGGCCAAGGGCGGCACAGAGATCCTGCTGGCTTTGACTGTGGAGAAGTTCAGCGGCCTGCAGGCGATTGAGCTCATCCTGCAGGGCATCAACGCTGCCGTGTTGGCTGAGAAGAAATTCGCCGGTGCCGTGATCGCAGCAGGCCAGACCGAGTTGATTGCCGTGGCGCAGAATCGCCACCAGGTAGTTGGGCCGATTGTCTTCCAGCAGGGCGCTGTCGTTGACAGTGGCGGCGCTGATGATCTGCGAGACGGCGCGTTCGACGATCTTGCCGGGCACCGGTTCGCTGGTCTGCTCGGCAATGGCCACTCGCTTGCCCTGTGAGATGAGCTTGGCGATGTAGCCCTGGGAGCTGTGATGCGGCACGCCGCACATCGGCACGCCACCGCGCTTGGTCAAGGCCACATTGAGCAAGGGCGCGGCGACTTTCGCGTCTTCGAAGAACAATTCGTAGAAGTCGCCGAGTCGAAAGAACAACAACACATCCTCTGGCAAACCGCGCCGGATGGCGAGGTACTGTTTCATCATGGGAGTTGCCGTTTCGGACATGCAGCAGGGGGTCAGGGGCCAGCGGGTGCGGAGCCTGGTGCGGTGTCACTGGCCACGCGGAAGCCCAGGGCAAGATTGGCCTCATCAGAGGAATCCGGGAAGGTTCGCGTCGTCAGCAGGTTGTCGTTCATCTTGATGGCAAAGCTTCCGCCGCGGATGGCGGGAACGCGCAGGTCAGGCACATCGGGATGCTGAGGCCAGCCGCCGCGAGTGATCTCCGATGCGGTCCATTCGCTGACATTGCCTGCCATGTCGTGAATGCCGAAGGGGCTGATGTCGTTCTTGCGGCGGTCCACTGGCGCGAAATAATTGAAGCCGTCAACCCGACCTCCGAGTTTGCGTTGATTCGGCTCGTAGTCGTCGCCGAGGTTGGCCGCGCGGCCATCGCGGCGAATTCCCCAAGGGAAGCGCAGCCCGGTGGCGCCGCGTGCGGCTTTTTCCCATTCTTCCTCGGTAGGCAGACGCATGTTTTGCCATTTGGCGTAGGCATAGGCGTCCCACCAGTCCACGGTGGTGACGGGTGTATTGAGATTGATGGGCTGCCCGTTGAAGGTCGAGTTGGCCTGCGCGGCGGCGTAGAGCTCCTCCCATTGCGGCGGCGCGTGTGAGGTCTTGCCGCGGGGTTGATCGGGGTGATCCAGTTCCTGACCTGGATTGCTAGTCAGGTCCTGCAGGAAGCTGGCGTACTGGCCGATGGTGACCTCATGGCGGCTGATCCAGAAGGTTGGAAGGGTGCGGCGTTCGCCTTTTTGCCACTCAAATGCGCCGGCGGGGATCTCCACCATTTCAGGGAAGCGCAGAATGGCGCTGGCCTTGGGTGCAGAAACGGCGGGCCCGGCCAGACGGTTGAGGACCACAAACAGCCCAACGGCAGCAAGGGCGGCGATCAGCAACACCCACCAGGGCAATCTCGCCATGGTGCCAGCAATGACGGTGCCGTCCTCTTCGATTCGCTTGGCCAGGGAGCGTTCCCGCATCTCCTCGCTGATGACTTCCAGGTGCACATAGAGGCCGCTCCAGTCGAGTTGCAGCGGGCGCAGTTCGCTGATCAGCCCACGCGCCTTGCCTTCGCTGGTCATGGGCCCCACCAGATCCAACAGTTGCGCCACTTCCTCGCGGGGTTCGCGGGTGCGATTGTCTGCGGGTCGGAAGATGTTGACGATGCTGGCCTGCCCCTGCTCGTCGAGAAAGATGTCGCGCGGTTCCAGGCGACGGTGGTAACAACCCTTTTGCAGGGCGTGGGCCATGGCCTCAGCGACGCCGTGCAGCAGATCCACCAGATGACGCTCGCTGAGGGATTCTCCTGCGGTTGCGATGTCCTCGAGGCTGCGGCCACGCGGAAGTTCGCGGGTGTAGAACATGTAGCCGCCAACCTCTGCGCCCTCGTAAAGTGGAGCGATGCGCGGATGGGTAATGGAGGCCTTGAGGCGTTCGCGGGATTTGAAGCGCTCGACAACATCAGGCCGGTGAATCAACTCCGGCCTGAGCAACACCAGGGCAACATTGCGCTGAACACTGACTTGAATGGCGCGGTAGGTTTCCGACTCGTTTTCGTAAGAGAGTCGTTCGAGAACCTGATATTGCCCAAGCTGCGTGCCGGAGGAAAGGCAGGGTGGGGGAGCTTGCGCGGCGGCCACCAGCATCTGGGTGGGCGGGTCCATTTCCAGGCAGCGGATGGCGCGTTGGATCAGCTTCTCGGGTGGGTAGGGAGTATCTGCCAGCACTGGCCAGCCGCTGATGCGGGCCTCATGGCCGGTGAGATCAAAGCGCGTGGTGAACAGCACCCTTGTGCCGGGGAAGCGGCGCAGCGCCTCGTCGCGCAATTCAAAGCCCCAGGGCTTGGCCTCCACCACGGCCTCAGCAATCACAAGGTCCAGTGAAGTCAGTTCGTCCAGGGCTTTGAGCGCCTGATCCAGACGGCTCGCCGTGGTTACGCTCCAGCCTTTGGCGCGCATCTCCTGGGCGCGCAGCGTGCGAAGGTTATCGTCGGAGTCCAGAAACAGTACGGTCATTGCGCAGGCGGGTTGGACAGGGGAGGAAGCAGGGGGTTCAATCCCTGTTCGGCGGCGCGGGGTTGTGCCGTGCTTGGTGCGCTGAGGTGCAACAGGTCCCCTGGTTTGGCAAGGCTGTCCTGAATGCGGTTGTCGTAATAGAGGCGCAGGACATAGCCGTGGTAGTGGCGGCGGCCATTGGCCTCAATTTCGGTGGGAGTCATCGCCGGCAGAAAGTATTGCACCTGCAGGGTTTCCTCACCGCTCTCAGTCCAGTCCACGGGCAGTTGCTGCCAGATGGTTTCGGGTTTGTCGGCAATGCTCTGCGAGATCTTCTCCCCGTTCACCCTTTCGAAAAAGAGAATGTCGAGGTCCACCTTGGAGGGATCAATGCGCGCATTGCCGCGGCGCAGAATGGGGATGTCGAGGGTGACGCGCTGGCCTGACAGACTCGGCGGAAGTTCGGTGCTGCGGCAGGCACCAAGACTGAGTACGCGATCGGCTGCGGAGGCACCTGTTTGATTGGCATTCATGGTTTCGCCGATGCGCCGATTGGCCAACTCTGCGAACGACCCAGCCTGCGTGGGTGGCATTGCGGCCAATTGTTTCCACACCGCGGTGGCCTTGTCGCGGAGATCCATGGTTTCGTAGGTGCGTGCAAGCTCAGCCAGAAGTTGGGGCTTGGCGGGGAATTGCTGTTGCGCGCGTTTGAGCAGGTCCAGGCAGCCTTGCATGTCGCCCTGTCCGCTGAGCGCGCGCGCCTGTTGCAGGGCGGATTCAAGCGCTGAGCTCTGGGGAGGGTTGGCCACCTTGGTCGCAATGCCCGCAGCGCCTGAGGGTTTCTGCAACGCGGCCGAGGCGTTGATGACCGCGGGCGTAGGCGATGACATGTTCGGCGAGTTGGCAGGAATTGCGGGTGGCAGTTGTGCTGGGCGGAACCTTGTTGCATTTTCCGTGGTGCTCTTGGGCAGCTCCAGGCTGCCGATCTCCGGTGGGCTCAGGCGGGAGGCAGCGGGGCCGGCACTTGGCGTTGCGGGGCTTGAGGCCAATTGACCCACTGGTGGCGGACTGATGCGCAAGGGCACCACTGGCGGCCACAGGGTGGCGGGCTTGGCGGCAACCGGCGGCTGCGTCGGGGTGCGGGGCTCAGGGTCTCTGGCGCTTGGCGCAGAGGCTTTGGGCGGCGAGGCGGTGGGCTGAGGCTGGGCTGCACGGGCTGCCACTGGAGCTGGAGGCGTCGTCTTTGTGGTGGTCGGTCTCGCTGCTGCCATGATGTCCTGGTCCCTCTGCGTCGGGGGCCTGAGGATGACGCGGCCAATCAGGCCCATCTCCACTGCCGCCAACAACATCAAGATGCCCAAGGCCAAGCGCTGTGCCCAGGGGGCAGCAGAGCTTGGAGGGAAGGGCTGAGGAGTCGTGGGGGGCGACATGAAACAAGGCAAGCCAGGGGGGACAGAAATGTTACCGCATGGGCGCTGCAGTGCCTAGCCTGCAGAGCAGATTTTTTTAGAGGCTCAAGACCTGGCTTCAGGACGCAAGATCAATGCCAAAAATCTCCCCCAGGTCCTGCCCTGCAAGTTCCTGGTGTTGTGGCAGTTGAGTGCTGAGATCGAGCTGGGCTTGGGCGAGAAGCTCGGCGGCATTCACGCCACGCAGGGTGAACAACAACTCGGGCTGATCGTCGAGTCGCAGCGCCACGGCATGCAGAAGGGCAAAGGCATGGGGACAGAGGTCGGCGTAGTCCTCACAGTCGCAGTGGCCGCGCAACTCTCCGGGCAGGGGGAAGATGCCGTGTTCAAAGTCCGTCAGGCCTTGCATCAGGGCTTCACCCAATTGACCGCTGAGCAACTCCAGCATGCTGCCCACCTGGCCCTGTGCCTTGGCCAACACGCTCTGCCAGCGCTCATGTTCCAGGGGGCGGATGTGTAGCCGGCAGTCATGCAGTCTGGATGCGGCCACTACGCCGTGCACTTCGCCTTGGGCAATCTGCAGGTCCATGACCTTGCCTTGCCGCAGGAGGCGACGCCCTGCGGGCAGGCGCGCGGCATAAAACTCGTGGGCCTCGAGATGGCGGCACCAGGCCTTGCCCCAAAAGCTCTGGCAAAGAGCCCGCGACCCCTGCGGTGCGCTGAGGGGCTGCAGCGCCTCACCTTGGGCGCGGCGCTTGGCCATGGCTCGCTCGAGCTGTTGCTGGGCTTCAGGGTCGGGCATGATGGCAGAGGTAGCGGCGGCGTGCTCCAAAATCCAGCGCGGCGATCAAGGAGGATGTTCTCCACACGGATCAAGGCGCTGGTTCCAGCGCTAGCCCTTGATCTTGATGCGCGGCGCGGTGCCTCAGGCCTTGACCTTGCCCAGGAGCGCGAAGTGCTCGCATTGGTGCTCAAGCGCTTCGACAGCGCGCTCGATGCAGCCTGCTTGCAGGGAGGCGGATGCAGCGGAGTCGGCTTGGCGAGACCCGCTCAACAGCTTGGCCAGCCAGCGCCACAGGGCGCTGGAGGGCGCAAGAATCCAAAGGAGGGGGCTGCAGAGCAGCAGGTGCCTGCGCAGCGCCTTGAATTGCTGCGCATCGAGTTGTTCCAGCACTCGCCGCTGCTCGGCGGGCAAGGCCTCGCGAAAGGCGCGGGCCTCCTCAACCTTCTCGTGCAGGGTTTGAGGCATCAACCGGCGCATGAGCAGGCAGGGGAAAAAGGCTGCGCCATGGGCAAAGCGAATCCTGAGGTTAAGCTCCTCGCGGGCTCGTTGGTAGGCGGCATCGCTGAAGCCGATGCCGTCCTGTTGTTGGGCGCGGATGAAGAGTTCGGTGCGCAGATCAAACAGGTCCTGACGCAGCAAATCCGCGGCCATGGGCCGCCAGAGCTTGTGCCAAAACAACAGCAGCATCAGCGGGCTTGCAGCGAGCAGCAGAGGCTCAAGGAAGGCCAAAATCGAGGGAAGGTTCATCGGTCTTCAGGGTTGGGTTGAAAGCCTTGGATCAGGCCGCTGCCTTGGCGGTTGGGGTCGAGTTGTTTTTCCAGGGCCGCCGTGCGTTGGAGTTGCCGAACACTCTGGCGGTAGAGGCGGCGTTGCAGGCGAGCGTAGGCAATGCCGGCGGCGGTGAGAATGGCCAAGATCCAAGGCGTGGCGCTGGATGCTGCGGCGCCGGGCGAATCGGCACTGCTCCCGCCGTTGGCCAGCTGGACATCGAGGTGGGTGTTGGCCTTGATGTCCACGCGGGTCTGCCTGCCGGCGAAGGCCTGCAAGGAAGGGGCAAGCCACCAGATGCTAAGGCAAAACGCCGCGTATTTGGCGACGATGGAGAGGGTCTTGCAGGCGAGAATGACGCTGGCAAAACGCAGTTCCTCCGGGCTGAGGCGGTGGTGCTGCCGAGGCTGTTGGGGTTTGGGGGCATCAGCTGGCAGCATGCAGTCTTGGGAAGGAACGGGGAGGAACGGGGAGGAACTTTAAGAATATCCGGCAAGGGTTACCCCATCAAGTCAAAAAGTGAAAAATCGGCTTTCACTTGAACAATCCTGAGTCGCGCTCTCCTGAGCCAAGGGCAGGGGTTGACCTGCGCCAGGTCGTTGGCGCTGAGCGGGTTGTGATCGGCGCTTGCCCTTAGCTGGGGTAGACCCAGGGGGCGCGGTAGTCGCGGCGCATCAGGGCGCTGGCCTCGGCGTCGCCGAGGATTTCCTCCTTCTGCGGATCCCATTGGATGCTGCGTCCGCAGCGCCAGGAGATCATGGCCAGCAGGGGCATCATGCTGCTGCGGTGGCCGATTTCGATGTCAGCCACCGGCTTTTGGGCCAGGTCAATGGCGCGCAGGAAATCCGCCCACAGCAGGGCGATGTTGTGGCCGTCGCCTTGGGGTTCCTGGAGTTGGTTGTCGCCGTGGATGGGGGTGGCCTTGGGGTCGTTGGGGTAGAAGGTCCAGCCGTCCTTCCAGCCGATGTGCAGGGTGCCGTTGGAGCCGTAGAAGTAGGCGCCAACCTGGTGTTTCTCGGCGTTGTTGGCGCCAAATTTGCGGTGCTCCCAGACGGCGGTGAATCCATCAAATTCAAAGGTGGCAATCTGGTGATCAGGGGCGTCCGTGCTGCTTTCCTGGGCGCTTTTTAGCACAGGCCCGGCCACATCGCGGCCGCCGCTGCAGAAGACGCGCTTGGGCCCGGGCTGGCCGCTCCACCAGAGCACCTGATCCATCCAGTGCACGCCCCAGTCGCCCATGGTGCCGTTGGCGTAGTCGAGGAAATGCCTCCAGCCGCCGGGGTGCAGCTTGCTGTTGAAGGGGCGCAGGGGGCCAGGGCCGCACCACAGGTCCCAGTCCAAACCCTCGGGGGCCTTGGCGTTGGGCTTGGGGGTCTCTGGGCCGCCGCGGCTGTGAGCAAAGAGGCGCACCATGCCGACTTGGCCCACCTTGCCAGAGCGCAGGAATTCCATCGCCGCGACATGATGCGGGCCAATGCGCCGATGCAGGCCGACCTGCACCACCACTGCGGCCTTGCGCGCGGCGCGCAGCATGGCCTGGCTCTCGGCAATGGTGTGGCCAGTGGGTTTCTCCACATAAATGTGGGCGCCGGCCTGAGCGGCAGCAATGCTTTGCAGGGCGTGCCAGTGATCCGGCGTGGCAATGATGACGATCTGAGGTTTTTCCTTGGCCAGCAACTCGCGGTAATCGCGGTAGCCACGGGGTTTGCCACCGCCCTCACTCTCGACATCGGCGATGCCGTTTTCCAGCACATTGGCGTCCACATCGCAGAGGCCAACCACGCGGCAGCGGCCGCTGGCCATGGCCTCGCGCAGGATGTTCATGCCCCACCATCCGCTGCCAATCAGGGCGGTGCTGTAGGTTTTGTTGGCCTCAGCACCCAGCATGGGCAAGGCAAGGCCAGCGGCGGCGGTGGCGAGAAAATGACGGCGATCAGACATGACAGGGCGGGGCTTGGCGCGAGGGCCAGGTGAGGGAGGGATGGGGCTTGGCCTACTGCTGCGGGCGCAGATCAAAGCAGACGAGTTTGTCGCGTTGGCGCACCATCAGGCGGCCGTTGCTCAGGGCGGGTGAGGTGCAGCCCATGGCCTCGATCTTGCCGCGGCCGAGCAGTTCATAGCCTTCGGGTTTGGCGCTGACCATGCGCAGATGGCTGCCGTTGTTTTCGTAAACCATGAGTTTGCCATCGGCCAGCAGCGGGGAGGTGATGGTGCTTTGCACCTCGTTTTCCAGCCAGCGCACCTTGCCGCTTTGCAGCTCCACGCACTGGTGCTTGCCACCGCACATCAGGTAAACATGGCCCTCGTGGAGGATGGGGCTGCCGCTGTAGCGCATGGTCACCCAGAAGTGCGACCAGGCCGCCTTGGGCGCGCCCTTGTCCTGCCACTGATAGGCGCGCAGGCCGACATCCTGTGTGCCGCTGTAGGTCACCAGCCATTGGTCCTGGGCCACGGGGCTGCTTTGTCCGCCGCCGGGAATCTCCCAGAGAATTTCGCCGTTGTCGGGCTTGATGCCATAGAGCTGTGAGCTGCCCACGGCAACCAATAGGCCTTGATCCGGTTTGGGCTGCCACCAAGTAGGCGAGCCGGTGTTGCCACGGGCCTTGGCCTGCTGCCACAGGAGCCTGCCCGTGGCGGCATCCCAGGCGCAGAGCTGGCCGGCGCTGAGGATCACCTTGTTCTCCACCACCAGGGGAGAGGCCGCGGGCCCCGCACTTGGCAGGGGCGCCTTCCAGATCAGACTGCCGTCCTCCTGTTTGAGGCAATACAGATGCGTGCTCAAGGCGGCATAGATGCGTCCATCAAGCACGGCGGCGGTGCTGCTTGAACTGCGGCCACTGGGCTTGCCCGGCGCCTTGAAGCGCCACTGGGTCTTGCCGTCATCGGCGCGCAGGCAGAGCACCACATCGCTGGCCTGCTTGATGGTGTTGGGGATGGCGCTGACCAGTTTCTCGCGCACTGGGGCCGAGAATTTCTCCGCTTCCATCCAGGCCTGCAGGGCCTGCGGGCTCTCAAAGGGCTTGTTTTCGCGCGCCGCCACCTTGGCCAATTCCTCCAGCGGCAGGGCGGTGGCACCGGCCTTGAAGCGCGACTCCACCCATTTGCCCAAGCTCACATCCTCCTTGGGCGTGAGGTTGTCCTTGCGCCATTGCAGGATCCACTCATCGAATTTTGCACCGCGCAGCTTGGGCAGATTGGCGCGGGTCTGCTCGAGTTTGGCGCGTAGCTCCGGGGTGGTGCCACGGTAGTTGAGTTGTTGCATCACCTCGCTGTCAATTTCGCGCTGTGGCGACTCAACGCGCTCATGCCAGACCACCGAGAGGATCACCTGATTGGCGCTCACCACGGGGCTGCCATGGCCGCCGTAATGGTCGCTGGGAATGAACTCGCTTTCCCAGACCTTGCGCAGGCCGCCGGCGGGCAACTTGCCTTCGATGGGCGTGGTGTCACTGCTGACCCCATCGCGGGCCGGGCCGCGCCATTGTGGCCAATCGGCATGCAGGACACTGGCACAGAGACCAAGGGTGAGGGCAAGGGAGGTGGGCAGGATGTGGGCCATGACGATGGGCTTGCAACGCGGTTGACTCGGGAGGCCTTGCAGGGCCCTGGTTACTGGGTGGCGAACTTGGTGAGCAAACCGCGACGGCGGGTCTGCTGCAGGATCCAGCCAAAGAGCGCTCCTGCACCGGCCAGGCAAAGCACATTGAGGCCGGCGGCCCAAGCCAGGTAATCCCAGCGCATCTGGCCGCTTTGCATCACTTGGCGCATGCCTTCAAAGATGTAAGTCGGCGGCAGGCACCAAGCAATGGGCTGCGACCAGGCCGGCATGTCCTCGACGCGGTAGAACACCGCCACCACCGGTTGGAAAAAGAAGGGAATGGCCCAGGCCAGGGATTCTGCGGCCTGGCCGTAGCGCAGGATCAGGCCGGTGGACAGCAGGCCCAGGGCCCAGCCAAAGGCCAGCAAGTTGAGGAAGAAGGGCAGCAACCAGCCTCCAAGCGAGAAGATGTTGAAGGCATAGCCCACCCAGGAAATCAGGCCCAGCACCACGGCGGTGACGGCAATGCGCAGCAGGCCCACGATGAAGGTGGCGCCGACATACTCACTGGTGCGCACGGGCGCGACAAACACATTGAGCAGGTTGCGCGTCCAGACATCCTCAAGAAAGGAGATCGCCACACCCTGCTGGGCGCGGAACATGATGTCCCACAGAATCATGCCGCCGAGCATGAAGAGAATGAAGTGACCGAAGTCCGGGTTGCTGTTTTTCTGGATGAAGACGGTGACATTGCCCCAGACCACCAGATCGACGACCGGCCAGAACACCAGCTCGACCATGCGCATGGGCGTGCGGGTGTAGAGATAGAGGTAGCGCAGCACCAGCGCGAAGATGACACGGAAATTCATGCGGAGGGCGGGGTGGGGGGCTCTTGAAGGATTTCGCCGTCGCGGGCAATCTTGATGAAGACATCCTCCAGCGACTGGCTGGAACTGCGCGCCAGCAGATCGGTGGGGGTGCCCTCGCAGACCACGCGCCCGCGATGCAGGAAGATCACACGGTCGCAGACTTCCTCGATGTCGCGCATGTTGTGCGAGGTGTAGAGAATGCCGAGTTGGTTCTCGCGCTGCACGCGGCGCACCACCTTGCGCACCTTGTCGGCGATGTCGGGGTCCAGCGAGGCGGTGGGCTCATCGAGCATGAGCAGCTCCGGGCGGTTGAGCAGGGCCTTGACCAGATTGACGCGGGTGGACTCACCAGCGGAAAGCTGGCCGGTGACCCTTCCGGCCAGATGCGGGATCTCCAAGAGTTCCATCAGCTCGGCGATGCGGGCGTTGGCATCGGGCACGCCGTAGATGCGGGCAAAGACGGTCAGGTTTTGGCGCACCAACAAATTGCCCGGCAGGGCCGTGTAGGCCGAGCAGAAGTTGGCGCGCTTGAGGATCTCGATGCGGTGGCGTTGCAAATCCAGCCCGAAGGCCGACACGCTGCCCGAGGTGGGCAGGGTCAGGCCCAGCAGGCAATTCATCGCCGTGGTCTTGCCGGCACCATTGGCGCCCAGCAGGCCAAGCACCTCCCCGCGGCGCAACTCAAAGCAGAAATCATCCAGCGCGCGCACACCATCAAACTCCCGGGTCAGGTGATGAGCCTGCAGGATGACCTCGCGGGGGTCGCTGGATGCGGAGGATGGCATGGGGGCGCGTAGCTTGGCCCGCCCCAGGCGCTTTTGCAAACGCCCTCTGGGGCGGCGCGGGGTAACATGGGCCCATCGGCGGGCTTGCGCGCAGCCCGCCTCCCGTTTACCAAGGGGGCCGCACCATGCATTCCTTCCATTATCACCAAGGCAATTTGCTCTGTGAAGATGTGTCCCTGCAGGCTTTGGCCAAGGAACACGGCACGCCGCTGTATGTTTACTCCAAGGCCACGCTGGTGGACCACTTCACCCGCTTGGATCAGGCGTTGGCGCCGCTTGACCACCTCATCTGCTACGCGGTGAAGGCCAACAGCAATCTCGCGGTGCTGGGCACCCTGGCCAAGCTGGGCAGCGGCTTTGACATCGTCTCCGCGGGCGAGCTCTTCCGCGTCATCCGCGCCGGTGGCGATCCTGGGCGCTGCACCTTTGCCGGCGTGGGCAAAACTGCCGCAGAAATCCGCTACGCGCTCGAGCAGGGCATCTACTGCATCAACGCCGAGAGCGCCGCCGAGCTTGAGCGCATCAATGAGGTGGCCGGCAGCCTCGGCCTGCGCGCCCCGGTGGCCGTGCGCGTCAATCCCAATGTGGACGCCAAGACCCACGCCAAGATCACCACCGGCAAATCGGAGAACAAATTTGGTGTGGACTTCGAGCAGATCGAAGCGCTCTACGCCCACATCGCCACGCTGCCAAACCTCAGGATTCGCGGCGTGCAGATGCACATTGGCTCGCAGTTGACCAGCGTGGAGCCCTTTGTCGAGGCGGTGCGCAAGGTGGCGCCCCTGGTGGCGGCGCTGCACGCCCGTCATCAATTGGAGTTCTTCAGCATTGGCGGCGGTGTTGGCATCAACTATCGCCAGTGCCTCGACAGCGCGGATGCGGCCTGGTGGGAAGCCAATGCCGCCGCGCAGCATCCGTTGACCCTGCAGGCTTATGCCGATGCCGTGGTGCCCCTGCTCAAGCCCCTGGGCTTGCGCATCCTCTGCGAGCCAGGCCGTTTCATGGTGGGCAACGCCGGCGCGCTGATCACCGAGGTGCTTTACGAAAAGAGCGGCAAGGCCAAGACTTTCTGCATCGTCGATGCCGGCATGAACGACCTGATTCGTCCCACGCTCTATGAGGGCTGGCATCAGATTGTGCCTCTGGCGCAAAGCCATGAGGCCACCCGCCCCTGCGATGTGGTCGGCCCGATTTGCGAGACCGGCGATTACCTCGCGCAGGATCGCGCCCTGCCTCCCGTCAAGGCCGGTGACTTCCTCGCCGTACTCAGCGCCGGTGCCTACGGCTTCAGCATGGCCAGCAACTACAACACCCGCCCGCTGCCCGCCGAGGTGCTGGTGGATGGCAACAAGGCCAGCGTGGTGCGCCAGCGCCAGAGTCTTGAGGATGTGCTGCGCGGCGAAAGCCTGGCCTGAGGCCCTCTTCCCAAGCCGCCCCCATGAACCGTGATGTCATCGAAGTGCAGGTGCGCGCCGTGCTGCCCCTGGAGGGCAGTCACGCGGTGTTTCTGGGCAACGAGGAAAAGGTCTTTGTCATCTACATTGACGAATCCGTGGGTGCGGCCATCTCTGGCTTCATGTGCAATGCCACCAAGCAGCGACCGCTGACCCATGACCTCATGGCCTCGGTGCTGATGGCCTTTGGCGCACGCGTCGAGCGCGTGGTGATCAATGAGGTCGAGGGCAGCGTGTTTCATGCCCGCCTGATTTTATCGGCAGAGAACCAACTCCACAGCCGCAAGGTGGTAGAGCTTGATGCCCGGCCCAGCGACAGCATCGCCATGGCCATGCAGCAGGCAGCCCCCATCTTTGTGGCCCGCGCCGTCTGGGACAGTGTCGAGGACATGAGCGCCACTCTGGCTGAGGTGGAAAAACACAGCGCCTCAACCCCTCAGGACGAGGCCGCTCAGCAAGCCTTCGAAGGCGATGCAGACGAGGACGACGCTGAAGAGGAAAGCGAGGGGGGCGATGGCGACGAGGAGGACGCCGATGATGACGAGGACGGCGGCAATGACGAGCCTTCCTCCGGCCGTCAGTGGCGCAAGAGTTGATCGTCCCGGGCAAGGTCAGGCACTCTGGCCTCAGGCCTGCTCGGGCTTGGCTTCGCGGCTGCTTTTCAGCACCTTGTCCACCAAGCCATAGGCGCAGGCTTCCTCAGCGGTCATGTAATTGTCGCGGTCGGCGTCCTTCTCGATGATCTCGGGGGTCTTGTCGCAATGATGGGCCAAGATGCGATTGAGCCGGCGCTTGAGCTTGTACATGAAGTCCACAGTGCGCTCCACATCGCTGGCCGTGCCGCGGGCGCCGCCGGAAACCTGGTGGATCATGATGTCGCTGTTGGGCAGGGCGTAGCGCTTGCCCTTGGTGCCGGCAGAGAGAAGCACCGCGCCCATGCTGGCGCAGATGCCGATGCAGTAGGTATTCACATCACAGGTCACAAACTGCATCGTGTCGTAGATCGCCAGACCTGCGGTGACCGATCCGCCCGGGCTGTTGATGTAGAAGTGAATGTCCTTCTTGGGGTCCTGCATCTGCAGGAACAGGAACTGGGCAATGATCACATTGGCCACCTGATCGTTCACATCGGTGCCCAGGAAAATGATGCGGTCCTTCAGCAGGCGCGAGTAGATGTCGTAGGCGCGCTCCACACGGCCCTCCGCCTCGATGACCGTGGGCACAATGAAGTTGCTGGGCACAAGCTCCGGCGACAACGAAGAAGAGGAAGGGGCGATCATGACCCCGGACATGAACCGCGCCCAGGGCGCTTGTCAAAGGGTAGCTCAAGCCGCAGCCCGGACCTGCGGCGGCAGGGTTGGGCACGAGGTACCCGCCTGCTGGCGATTCGCAAAACCCTTGCGCAGCTTGGACGCAGGGGCTTAGTGACAGCCCTGCCCATGAAATCCTACCGTCTCAACCGCCTGTTTAATGCCCGCTCCGGTCGCTGCTTTGATGTCGCCGTCGACCACGGTTTTTTCAACCAGCCCGGATTCCTGCAGGGCATTGAGGACATGCGCAAAGTGGTCAAAACGCTGGTGGAAGCAGGTCCGGACGCCATTCAATTGACCCTTGGGCAGGCCCGTCACTTGCAGGAACTGCCTGGCCGCCAAAAGCCCAGCCTGGTGCTGCGCACCGATGTGGCCAACATCTACGGCCGCGAACTGCCCCAGAGTCGCTTCTCCCTCATGATCGAGGAAACCATGCTGCAGGCCGTGCGCGTTGACGCCGCCTGCGTCTGCGTCAATCTGTTCCAGATCCCCGGCGCCCCAGAGGTGCACGAGCAGTGCGTGGACAACATTCTTCGCCTCAAACCCCAGGCTGATTACTACGGCATGCCCATGATGGTGGAGCCGCTGGTCTTTGCGGCCAAGGACGGCGGTGGCTACGGCGTCAATGGCGACATCACCGCCATCATGCACCTGGTGCGGCAGGCCGTTGAACTGGGGGCCGACATCATCAAGGCCGACCCCACCGACGACATCAGCCAGTATCACAAGGTGGTGGAGACTGCCGCCGGCATCCCCGTGCTGGTGCGTGGCGGTGGCCGCGTCAGTGATCGCGAAATCCTTGAGCGCACTCAGGGCCTGCTCAAGCAGGGTGCTGCCGGCATCGTCTATGGCCGCAATGTCATCCAGCACCCCAAACCCAAGGGCATCACCCGCGCCTTGATGGCGATGGTGCATGAGGGCGCCTCGGTCAAAAAAGCGCTCGGCCTGATTCGTTGAGCCTCAGCCTGGCGCTCAGGCTTCGGGGCCGCCTTCCGGCCTCCACGGCAGAAGGCTTGCAATGCCGGCCTGCTTCTGGCGTTATCCAGCGCCTGTGAACTTCTGCATTTTTCTTCACCGCCTCTGCTGCAGCCTGGCCGCGGCGCTTGCTGTTCTTGGAGCTGCCGCAGCGCCTGCGGCCCCGAAGTACAGCGTGCTGCATTTGGTCAGCGATGACCTCAATTGCGCCCTGAGCTGCTACGGTCACCCGTTGGTGCAGTCTCCGCACATTGACAAACTCGCGGCACGCAGCGTGCGCTTTGATCGAGCCTACTGCCAATACCCGCTTTGCAATCCCAGCCGCGCCTCCTTCATGACCGGCATGCGTCCGGGCAGCACCAAGGTCTATGAGAACGCCACCCACTTTCGCAGCGTGCTGCCGCAGGTGCTGAGCCTGCCGCAGAGTTTTTCGCGCGCTGGCGCGCAGGCCGTACGCGTGGGCAAGCTCTACCATTACGGCGTGCCCACTCAGATTGGCACCAGCGGCTTGGACGACGAGGCCTCATGGCAGCAGGTCTTCAATCCGATTGGCCACGACAAAAAAATCGAGGACCAAATCCACACCCTGACCCCGGGGCAGTTTGGCGGCACCTTAAGTTGGTTTTCCGACCCCTCCGATGAACCGCAGACCGACAGCGTCGGTGCCGCGCAGGCCGTGCAGTGGCTCAAACAACATGGCCAACAGCCTTTTTATTTGGCGGTGGGATTTTATCGCCCGCACACGCCCTATGTGGCGCCCAAGCGCTTCTTCGAGCGCTACCCTTTGGATCAAATCACTCTGCCCGCAGGCCCGATGAAGGACGCTCCGGGCATTCCCGCAGCGGCCTACGCCAGTTATAAAAAAGAACAGGACCAACTCACCGACGCGATGCGCCGGGAAATCCTGCAGGCCTACTACGCCAGCACCAGCTTTATGGACGAGCAGGTCGGCGAAGTGCTTGGCGCCCTTGAGCAACTCGGCCTGCGCGACAAGACCATTGTCGTTTTCCACAGCGACCACGGCTACCATCTTGGCGATCACGGCCTGTGGCAGAAGCAAAGCCTCTGGGAGCGCAGCGCGCGCGTGCCCCTGCTCATCGCGGTGCCCGGCTCAAGCCAGGCTGGCAAGGTCTGCCTCAAACCCGTGGAGCTGGTGGACCTGCATGCCACCCTCACCGACCTCTGCGCCTTGCCGGACAGCGGCAGCGACGGCAAGAGCCTGCGCCCACTGCTTGAAGATGTGCAGGCCGCCTGGACCAAGCCTGCCATCACCCAAGTGCTGCGCGGCGCGCCGCAGGGAACCACCCAGCCCAAGTTCGACCCCAGACAACTTCAAGGCTCGAAAACCGCACAAGCCAACCCTTCCAAGGCAACCAAGGGCAAGGCCGCCAAAGCCAAACCGATCATGGGCGCCAGCGTGCGCAATGAACGCTACCGCTACACCCAATGGGATGAAGGCCGCGCGGGTCACACGCTCTTTGATCTCATGGCCGACCCGACAGAGAGCCGCAATCTCGTTGATGATCCGGCCCACGCCGAGGCCCTGCGCGAGCTGCAAACCGCTCTGCGCCAGGCCAAGCTTTGAGGCATCGGGCAGAGCGCGCCGCCGCGATTGCCAGGCCGCGAAAACTCAGGAGAGATTCCAGCGCTTCCTGAGCTGAGCCCAGGCGGGATCGGGGCGGCGGCTGGCGTTGGCCCAGACCGGCACTTGGTTGACGATGCGTTCCATCAGGGCGGCGGCCTCCTCGGCGATCTGCACCAGCGTGCGGCGCATGCCTGCCCTCTCGGCAATCTCAAGCATGTCGGCATGGGCGATGCCGCCATTGGCGCG
>JAURHS010000185.1 GCA_030833205.1 Prosthecobacter sp. | reverse complement strand
TCGGCCATGCCCTTGGTGCACTCAACCATGGCTCCGAGCTCGGAGGCATTGTCCGGGTTGCCCATGCAGAAGTTGTCCAGGATGGCCAACTTCGAGGGATTGGCGCCCACGGCAATGAGTTGTCGCACGCATTCATCGACGCAGGCCCGGCCCATGGCATGAGGGTCCTGTTTGCCCCACTGGGGCAGGAGGGAACAACTCATCGCCATGAGTTTTTCACTGCCGTCAATGCGCAGCACACTGCCGTCCTGGGGAGCGTCGCCGCTGGCGCCGGCAAGAGGCTTGAGCAGGGTGTTGCCTTGCACCTCATGATCGTACTCACGGATGATGGGCTCGCGCGAGACAATGGCATGATCGCTGAGCAGCAGTCGCAGTGTCGCAGTCCAGGACTCGGGCCTAGACTGAACGGCCGGGCGCTGGGCGGGCCTCTGACGCCAGCGCGCCTTGAGCTCGCGCCGCGGTGCACCGTGCAATTTTTCCACGGGCAGATCGCAGACGACTTCGCCGTGGTGCAGCACGCGCAGGCGCTTGTTGCCGTCGGCACGGGCGAGCTGGAAAATCTCAGTCTGCCAGAGGTCGGCGAGTTTCTGCAGGGCAGTCAAGTTCTCCGGGGCAATGGCCATCACCATGCGCTCCTGGGATTCGGAGATGAAGATTTGCCAACTCTCCATCTTGGTCTCCTTGAGCGGGCAGTTCTCCAGCCAGACTTCGCCGCCAACCTCGCTCAACATTTCTCCGGCTGCGCTGGAGAATCCGCCCGCACCGCAGTCGGTGATGAACTCGATGAGCCCTGCAGCGCGGGCGGCCAGAACGAAGTCAGCCACTTTCTTCTCCTCGATGGGGTTGCCGATTTGCACCGCACTCTGGTCCTCCTCATGAGAGTCTGCGGTGAGTTCCGCCGAGCTGAAGGTGGCTCCCTTGAGTCCGTCCCGTCCAGTGCGGCCACCGGCGGCGATCAGCAGGTGGCCTGGCTTGACTTCCTTGGGGATGTCCTTGATGGGAATGACACCAGCGGTGCCGCAGAATACCAGCGGATTGTAGATGAAGGAGTCGTCGAATTGAATGGCTCCGGCGACGGTGGGGATGCCCATGCGGTTGCCGTAATCGCGCACACCGCGTACCACGCCGCGCATGATGCCAAGGGGGTGAATCACATCGCGGGCCTTGAGGTCTTCCTGCGCGGTGTCCGGGGGGCCAAAGCAAAAAACATCCAGGTTGCCGATGGGCTTGGCGCCGCGGCCGGCGCCGAGAATGTCGCGGATCACACCGCCAAGGCCCGTGTTGGCTCCGGCGTAGGGCTCAATGGCACTGGGGTGGTTGTGGGTTTCGACTTTTAGGCAGACGGCGAGTTGCTCGTCGAGTTTGACAAAGCCGGCATTGTCCACAAAGGCGCTGAGCACGAAGTCAGGCTTGTTGGCCATGATGTTCTCCGAGACGCTGCGGATGTAGGTCTTGAACAGACTGTCCACCACCTCGAGCCTGCCGTTGAGTTCGTGCTCGATGCGGGCGTTGAAGATGCGGTGTTTGCAGTGCTCCGACCATGTCTGGGCGATCACCTCAAGCTCCACATCCGTGGGTTCACGGCCCTCGCCCACGAAGATCTCCTGCACCACGAGCATGTCTGCGGCGGAAAGCGAGAGCTTGAGCTTACGAGAGAGCGCCAGCAGTTGGTCACTGTTGAGGTCGCGGATGGGGATGTGGCGAAAGACGGCTTTGGCGGACATGGCTTGGGGTTGCTTGGCATTTGGCGAGAAATTGGCACCCTGCAAACGGGGACTTTACCCGCATCGGTGCTTTCCGTTGGGCAATCCCGCCTTTTCACCCCTGGGGAGGGGAAAATGGCGGCTTTGAGGCCGGCGCCCGCCGATTGAAGCCAAGGCCCCTTGCATTGTCCCGGCTGGGCCTTATGCTGCAGATTCTATGAACGGTGAAGTCCAGCAACTGATTGACGCAGGCAAATTGAGCCCGGGGGATGCAGTAAAGCTGCAGCAGTTTGAGCCTGGCACCTTCGTCCAGCACAAAAGCTGGGGAGTGGGGCGGGTGGCCCAGTGGGACTTGCTTGGAGAGCGTCTGCTGATCGACTTTGAGGGCAAGGCTGGTCACGGTCTGAAGTTGTCCTTCGCGCTGGGCAGCCTGGAGGTTCTGCCTGCCGATCATCTCCTGGCCCGCTTTGTGGCCGATCCCGATGCCGTGCGTGCGCTCGCACCTGCTGCCTTGGTGGAGTTGGCCCTGCGTTCCAGCGGCAATCGGCTTGCCGCCGATCAACTCGAGAGCCTGCTGAAGCCGCGGATCATCCCTGAGGCCCGCTACAAGACCTGGTGGGATGCGGCCAAGAAGGAACTGAAGTCAGTGCGCCACATTGTGCTGCCAGCCAAGCGTCAGGAGCCTTTGATTCTGCGTGAAAGCAGCGACAATCATGGCGAGTTGATGGTGGCGGATTTCATCGCCAGGCGTGATCTCAAAGGCAAGCTCACTGTGCTGGCCTCCATTGCCAAGGACCTCGGCGAGTTTTCGGATGCGGCGCGTGATCTGGTGCCGATGCTGGCGGATCTCTCCCAGGCAGTGACCAAGGCCTATCGCCTCAATCTGCGCGAAAGCCTGCAATTGCTCCTGGCGCGCGACGAATTGATCGAGCGCGTGGAGGGCCTGCGCGGAGAGCCTCAGGAGGTCACCGTGGCCTGGTTGATCGCGCAATGTCGGGATCAGGTGGGCGAGGCGGCCTCCTCGCTACCTGCCTCGTTGGTGGGGCGCTTTTACCGCGCCTTTCCTCATGCCTTTGCCCAGGACGGCGCATGGGTGCCTGAGTTGCTCAAGCATTTCTCACAGGCCAACGCACGCGCCATGGGCGAGTTGGCAGCGGTCTTCGTCGATCACGGTCAGCGAGCGGCCTTTGACGAGGCCTTGGCCAAGGCAGTACGAAATCGCACGGCGGGGATGGAGGTGCTGATGTGGGCTTGCCGCGAGCGTGCGGGTCTGGCCTCAAGTGCTTTCGGCATTGACCTTGCCCATGCAGTGCTCGACTGCATCGAACACGATCATGTCAGTGGTGGCCCCAAGCGCACCGGCCGCATGGTGGAGATGCTGGGTGCCGAGGAAAGTTTGATTGCGCAATGGGTCAGTCAGCCCGGCGAGGAGGCGGTGGTGGGTTTCATCAAGCGCCTGTTGGGTACCGCCGCGCTCGAGGAGTTGACGCGTCGCTCGCTCATGGCGCGGGTGATCCGCCAGCGGCCGGAGTACGAAGAGGTGATGGCGCAGCGTGTGTCCAGCAAGGAAGACGACGCCTTGCTGGTATCCTGGGAGAGTTTGGAGCGCAAGAAAGCCGAGCTGCAGGAGTTGGTCTCGGTCAAGATTCCCCACAACAATCAGGAAATTCAAATCGCCCGCGAAGAGGGCGACTTGCGCGAGAACGGAGGCTACAAGGCGGCCCGCGATCAACAGGCGGTGCTCAACCGCATGCGCGACCAACTCGAGCGCGAGATTGGTCGTGCTCGCGGCACCGATTTCGCCAATGTCTCAACACAGGTGGCAGGCATCGGTACCGTGGTGACTTATCTCGATCTGGCCAGTGGAGAGCAACACCAGATGACCATCCTTGGTGCCTGGGACAGCGACTTGCAGCATCATGTGGTGTCCTACCTCTCGGAAATCGCCAAGGCGGTGACTGGCAAGGCGGTGGGCGAGGAGGCGCAGCTTCCGGGTGACCACGGGCCACAGCAGGTTCGGGTCTTGGCGATCACGGCCTACGCGAAGGGGGCATAGCACTTCACCCAGACAGACCAGCGCGCATGACTGACGGCAATTTCCCGGCGGCGCAGCCTCGGCAGGCCCCTCAGCCCAGTGCGCTGATGGACCTGCTGCTGACCGTGGTGTTGCCCTCGGTGGTGCTTGAATCGCTCAGTGCGCCCAGCCGCCTTGGTCCCGCCTGGGCTCTGGCACTGGCTTTGCTGCCACCGCTCGGGTTCATGGTGCATTGTTGGGTGCGCAGGCTGCAGATGAGCGTGTTTTCCTGGCTTGGGCTTGCCATGGTCATGCTCAGCGGTTTGCTCGGCCTTCTCACGCTCAGCGCCAAGGCTTTTGCAATCAAGGAAGCAGTGCTGCCACTGATCCTTGGCCTTGCTTTTCCCCTGAGCCAACGCAGCGCCAGGCCGCTAACGGCGGAACTTCTGCTCAATGCGCAAGTCATCAATCGTCCCTGGCTTGAGCAGTGGCTCAGGCAGGCGCCGCAGCGTTGGTCAGCCTATCAGCGGCTGATGGCGCGGGCCTCCTGGGTTCTTGCCGCCGTCATGGCTTGCAGTGCCTTGCTCAATGGCTGGATGATTCTCTGGTTCCTGGGAGACGCCGCACCAGGCAGCGAGGACTTCGTGAAGGCCATTGGCCGTCAGAATTGGATGGGGTTGTTGGTCATTGGCCTGCCCTGTGCCTTTGCCCTCATGGGCCTAATGAGTTGGCTGATGATTCAGCTGGAGCGGCAGTGTGAAGTGCCAAGG